>CAYPSO010000178.1:0-6142 GCA_964413275.1 uncultured bacterium
ACCTTACTATTGAGTAGTATATCAATCTTACATCTCTGAATGCAAATTAGTATAATTAGGAATTAGAAATTCAAAATAATTCCATGAATGAATTGCCAATAATTCAAAAAACATACGACCTAGTGAAATGGTATGTACCGATTTTGAATAGATTACCTCGCAATCATAAATTCATGTTAGGAGAGAGAATCATTACCGAACTATATAATTTTTTAGAAGGATTAATTACCGCTAGATATTCTCCTCAAAAATTACCCCTATTGAAACAACTAAATAGCAAATTAGACATTCTGCGTTATCAAACTAGATTACTATTTGATTTTGAATTAATTTCGGTAAAACGCTACGAATACATACAGGAAAATTTACAAACTATAGGAGTTGAGTTAGGAGGATGGATTAAACAACAAACACCAAGTAAAACAGTAAATTATTAAAAATAAAGAAACAATTAAAAATGAAACGGATAGGTAATTTGTGGACAAAAATTATTAGCTTTGAAAATTTATTAATTGCGGCGAAGAAAGCTCAAAAAGCTAAGAGATTTCGAGATAATGTTCTTGAGTTTAATTATAATTTAGAAAGCAATTTATTTAAGTTACAAACCCAACTTAAAAACCAAACCTATCAACAGGGAAAATACCGTACTTTCAGGATTTATGACCCCAAACCTCGTTTAATTTCCGCCGCTCCTTACCGCGATCGTATTGTGCATCATGCCTTGTGTAATATTATAATTCCTCCTCTAGAAAAATCCTTTATTTATGACACCTACGCCAATCGTCAGGGATTTGGCTCTCATCGAGCTTTAAAAAGATTTACTGAATTTTGTCGTTCCAGTCGTTTTGTGTTGCAGTGCGATATTAAAAAGTATTTTCCCAGTATTAATCATTATATTCTCAAACAACAAATTAGGCGTAAAATTAAATGTCCTGAAACTTTATGGTTAATAGATAAAATAATTGATGGTAGTAACGAACAAGAATTAGTAATCGAATCTTTTCCTGATGACGATTTATTAACCCCAGTACAACAACGAAAAGGATTACCGATTGGAAATTTAACCAGTCAATTTTTAAGTAATTTTTATCTTAATGACTTTGACCATTTTGTTAAAGAAAAACTCAAAGCGAAAAAGTATGTACGTTATGTAGATGATTTTTCTTTATTTTCCGATGATAAAGAATTTTTAGCCGATGCTCGTCATCAGATAGAAAACTTTTTATTACAATTACGTTTAAAAATTCATCCCATTAAAAGTCAATTATTTGAAACCAAACAGGGAGTTAATTTTGTTGGTTTTCGAGTTTTTCCCGACCGAATTAGAGTTCGTAATGATAACTTAAGAAAAGCTCGAAAACGTTTCCAAGAATTGCAGTATGATTATCGCTATCAACAAATTTCTTTAGAAAAATTAATTGAGCGGATTCAAAGTTGGGAAGCACATCTAAAACATGGAAATACCTATCAATTACGCAAAAATATTTTTGATTATTGGGTTTTTTCTCGCTCAAAGAGATAATCAAAAATGTTATTAGAATTTTCAGAATTTTTGAATTGACCAGTATATAATTTAGTTAAGTAAATAAAGATGAATAAAATATAGTTAAAAAAGGTTAATTTTTCTGTGGAGATTGAGCCATGACTTTACAAGAAATTGTTACATTTGTTGAGAATTTATCGGAAGAAGAACGGAAAACTTTACTCAAGATTTTGCAACAAAAACAACAGCAAGGGGAAAATAAATTAAGGGCCAAAGAAAAGAAAATATCTAAAGGAGATATTTTTTGGGAAGGTATTCAATGTTTCAGACAGAAAATTGAAGAAGAGGGAATTGTCTATACCGAGGAAGATTTTGCGAATTTGAGAGATCTAAGTCCGGGGCGAGAAGTTGAATTATGAGCGTAAAATTTTTACTCGATACCAATATTCTCTCGGAACCGAGTCGTCCTATACCAAATCAAAATGTTCTTAATAAATTAGATATTTATCGCTCAGAAATTGGAGTAGCGAGTGTAGTTGTACATGAAATGCTTTATGGATGCTGGCGTTTACCAAAATCTAAACGAAGGGATTATTTATGGAACTACATCAACGATTCGGTGTTAATTTTACCTGTTTTTGATTATAATTTTGAATCTGCACGATGGCACGCCCAAGAAAGAGTAAGATTATCTAAAATAGGTAAAACTCCAGCTTTTGTTGATGGACAAATTGCGAGTATTGCTGTCTGTAATAGTTTAGTTTTAGTCACTAATAATATTGCGGATTTTGACTTTTTTACAGACATCAAAATTGAAAATTGGTTTACGAATCGGGTTTGAGATATAAATAAAAAGAATTAAACCTAAAAGCAATATTTATAAATAATCAACAATCCAAAATTCTCAATACCTCATAAAATAGAAAAGGGACAAGCATAAACAAGGTGGCGGTTCTTGGAACAACAATGCTAATAATTGCCGTTCTGCCTACCGCAACAACAATAACCCCGACTTCGACAACAACAATAATGGTTTTCGTGTTGTCCGGGTGTAGTCCAGCACTCTTCTTCCGCAGAGCTAAAAGATGGGAATCTTTTGGGAGTCTTTTGAAGAGTCCAGACTTGTTCCAGTGATGCCTCAGGGCATCCGAAAATAAATCCTATGGGAGAGCTTAGTAGGGATAAAACCGAAACTTTCTCCCATATCAAACCATCAAGAATTTATGACTAGTACGATTAAAATAGTTCGTCAACCGAAAAAGGTTAAGGGTTTTACGGAAATTATTAACGGTGTTCCTTTAGATATGATTCTGATTCCTTCCGGTAGCTTCATGATGGGTGCATCAGAACAAGAAGAATTGAGTAACGAGGGGGAAAGACCAGTTCATGGAGTTAATGTCTCTCAGTTTTTTATGGGGCGTTATCCCATTACCCAAGCTCAATGGCAAGCAGTGGCTAGTTTACCCCAAGAGCAAAGAAAATTAAAACTCAATCCTTCTCGCTTTAAAGGAGATAAAAAACCAGTTGAATGTGTCAGTTGGTATGATGCCATTGAATTTTGTGCCAGATTATCACGCCACACTAATAAAAATTATCGCTTGCCTAGTGAAGCAGAATGGGAATATGCAGCTCGTGCAGGGACAAAAACACCTTTTCATTTTGGTGAAACCATCTCTACGGATTTAGCCAATTATAACGGTGCAGATGAAAACTATGGAGTCTATGGCAAAGGAGAAAAAGGAGAATATCGACACACTACAACAGATGTTGATTATTTTGATGCTGCTAACGAATTTGGACTAAGTGATATGCACGGAAATGTTTGGGAATGGTGTGCAGATCCTTGGCATAGGAATTATGATAATGCACCTGATGATGGAAGAGTTTGGGATGAGAATAAGAATAATAATCGTTATCAAAACATCCTCGAAAACTTAGATGTATTACTCAAAGATGAGCGCAGCCATATATTACGTGGCGGTTCTTGGTGCTGCTATGCTGGTAGTTGCCGTTCTGCCTACCGCAGCTACGATATCCCCGACTTCGACTACTACCGTTATGGTTTTCGTGTTGTCCGGGTGTAGTCCAGGACTCTTTCCTCTTTACTCTTTAGCCCTCTTGCTCTTTGCCCTTTTTATTTTTTTTTCTTGTGATTAATTTGAGTTAAAGTTCAATTTCTTTCTTTTTAGGGGTAGCAAAACTAATATTTTCTTGATGTTTTGGTTCAGGTTCAGGTTCAGGAAATAGATAACATATTTCATCATCTATTTCCTCATCATCATCTAATTCTAAAACTTGCTTATTCATATAATTCAGATATTGAAAATAGGAAAATTGTAACGGAATTGGCGGTAAAGTTTTAATTTCAGGACTGTTATTTTCTAGTTGATATAAATGTTCGTCAGTATAGAATTGTAAGGTAGTAGGTACTTTCAACTGGAGATAATTTTCATCGCCTTCAACAAATTTCTGCATTCCATAAACTTTACCTAATTTACCTATTTTGTGACCTGGAATAGTAACCATTTTTTCATTCTTTTCATCCCACGCACCATAGGAAATACCTACATTATGAGCTTCCCTATTATTAACCAATTTATTAACGGTTTCTAGGCTAATATTTTCTCCATCCTTATTCCAAAACTTAACTTCTAACCAGTCTGGCGAAGTTAAGTTATCTAGGAATTTCTTAAAGTCGGGTTTCTTCTTTTTCCTAGCTAACAGTAAATTACTATAAATATGATTTTGAATTTGAAACTTGATAATATTACTGGTTTTCCCAGAATCTAAGTATTTTTGTACTGGCGATCGCAATTCTTAAACGCCATTTCTCTAGGATTATTAACTGGTGTTAAATCATATTCCTTTTCCAGTTTTCTTAGCACATTGCAGATTTTATATTTAGTAAATGCGTTGTTTGTTACTGTGCCATTGTTTTGGACTCGATTGATAACGATGTGGCAATGAGGATGTTTATGGTTCGTCGTCAATCCTCCAATATTTTCGGAGTCATGCTTCACGACTAAGTATTGATTATCGACAAAACCCATGCGTTTGGCTATTTCTACCCCGATTTCTCCCACCGTGCGATTACTTACCCTATCAGTTGGGGCAAAACTCAAAGATATATGACAACAAGGCTTTGTTAACCTATGAATTTTACCTGCATTTTTCCACCTAGTAACAGAACCCTCAAACGAGTTGATTATTTTATCTTTATTGAAGCTGGTGGGTTCTATTTGTAAGTTATTTTCCAGTATCTCAGGAGTCTTGTTTTCCCTAAGAACATACCCAATAGTATTACTGAAACTTAGAGTTTCGTTAATCTTACCAATCATATCAATGGAAATTAGTAGCTTTCTTTAATTTTAGCGTTTTTCTCAGATATATTAAGCTTTTTCAGGTATTTTGTTACTCACGACTCCCGATTCCCGACTTCTGCAAGAAGTCTATCCTAAGTTGTAGTTGTTTACTGTGCCAACTCCCTAACTTCTGTGTGGCGACTGTTGCAGTTTTGTTAGAAGTTTAATGTATGGTAAGTCAGCTCGTACTATTTGAATTTATTTCTCGCTAACTGTAACTAAACACTTATGAATAAAAAATCAATAGCACTATACTTTCATCAACTTTTTACTTTTTGAAATGAACTATCATTCAAGTGAAACTACTGTTTTTTAGTCTCGAAATGGGCTCTTCAGGGCCACAAGAGTGGTACTAGAGTGGCCCTGAAAATACTTAGGTGTTTATACTCAGAAAAAAAGAAAACAAGAACGAAAAGTTTCTGCTTTCTTTTTTTTATCAGGTGATTGATAAATTTAATCAACCCCCCGATGAATTAATTGATGAATAATTAAATGTTGGGATTAGAAAAGAAAAGGTATTTGATTAGACCGACAAATACACTACCAATGACAGCGCCGAAAATAATTCTATTGAGAATTTCAATGTTATCTAAGCGTTTCTCTACACCTTTGACAGTTTCATTGATGGTAGTTATTTTGCCGTTAAGGTTTTCGCATTGTGCCTTGATGTCGCCTTTTAATTCAGCTTCTAAACTTTCTAACTTCCCCTCTAGTTTGGTATCTAAACTTTCTATTTTTCCTTCTAACTTAATTTGATTTTTTTCTAAATCAGTTAGTTTCGTGTTAACTTGACCCAGAGCATTTACTATTTGGTCAAGTCTTTGGTTGATTTGATATATGTCATTATCTGTTACTGTTGTCATAGAATATACTCATTGTTGAATAATGATTTGATGGGATGAAGCAGGGTCTAACTGCCTCATCTCAATATTATCGTTATAAATCAAAGTGTTGAATAGCTTGAACAAAGAAACCTTCAGCGACTGAGATGTAGTCGGCGGTGGTAGCTTCATTATCAAAAGCTAATATTTCTTTTGCTTGAAGGTAACAGTAAGAGTAAAGCTTTCCAAGTCGATTAACGTAGTCAGCGATTTCAGGGCTTTTGCTGATAGTTCGCTCAAGATATTTAGCTTGGAGGGCAGAATGACCATTGCCATTGGTATTGAGATATGTTTGCATTTTTTACTCCTTGAAGTCTAAAGTTATTCAGAAAATTTCCAAGAGTACCAACATTCTTGATACTCTTCTGGAATACAATCAAAATTAAACCAATAATCTTGTTCTTCTGGGTTACACT
>CAYPSO010000179.1:0-6077 GCA_964413275.1 uncultured bacterium
TAAGCGTCTAAACTTCAGTAATTATACTATGTTCATTTAACCGGATTTGATATGAATGCTTGATTGATAATCTTCTTGTCTTGAGCTGTTATCTTATCAATCATTTGACCATCTTGATCTTCACCTAAAATTAAATCCTGACCTCGATAAAGAAATCCTTGGGTGGTATTGGTGTTTTTGAGTGCCTTTTTCGCTGCGGTATCATATTCTTGGTCATAGGCTTCCTTAAACAATTTAGCTAAATAGATCAATGATTGACCATAATTGCTAATGCTTTGATTAATTATGGCCTCATATTCATGGCGAAATTCGGAAGCTGTATGTTCGAGATCAATGTGTTTAGTTAACATGGTGATTTCCGGAATAAATTAAACGATGGTTACGAATCGCTAGGATCAATTGACCGTTGTGATAAATAAACAAATTCGGGGAATTTGATGTACGATTGTTATCAATGACTAATTTGCCAAACAAAAACAGACATAATAAGCCAGAATCATCAAACACTTCGATCATCAGATTCGGTAATCTTAAACAGGGCTGAATCATCAAATTGCGGTTAAACATTAGGGTTATAGGTTAAATCAATCTTGGTGGGGGGTAAACAATCATCTTCAGATTCAGAGGTATCAATCACTGCTGGTAAATCCGAACTATCAGAACTAGGATTAGTTAGTCCATGTTTGAGCCTATCCTCAGCAGTCATGGGTGCACCCATGGATAAATCTTCATCAGGAATCACAAAAATGCTGTCAATACAGGCTTTACGGGCTTCAAATTCCTGGGTACGAGCCTCTTCATCTTCAAAAATACCTGGATTACGTTGTTGTGCTATCTGTATCATTTGATGGCGACACATCTCCCACATTGACTCCGACCAATTTTGCTCATCAATGTCAACTTGGGGGATTTTCAAACGGGTTAGTAAGGGGATGTAAGACTCATTTTTGTTACCGTAGCAGGGATTAATAATAATGCCTTTTCCCGTTGGTAATTTCGAGAATTGTGCTGGTTCAAATAGGTGTTTCTTTTGTCGTTGTTCGGAAATTGATTTTGAACGCCCACCTTTACCCGAACCTGTACTACTGGACTTGGACTTAAATTTAACTTCTTCCTCCCCAATCAAATCACAGAAATATTTGGCAGATTCGGTATCTTGAGGATTAAGTATTACCTTGGTAGCACATCCCCCAACGATCGCCCTGGTTAGTTCCCTTCCATAGGCTTTTTCCAATTGACTGATATTCTGGAATCCTAAAATACCGCAAAACCCGTCTTCCCTGTTTTCATTCAGCCAGTTGACTAATTGGGGTAAATAAATCGTAGGTAATTCATCAATGCTGACTACTAAGGGGTCTTGACGGGGAGTGCTACGGGAAACATTACGGGATACCACCATGTGGAGAATTGCTGTTAGTAGGGGTGCTACTATATCACGGTTATTACGATCTAAGCCAAAAATAATTAGTTGTTTACCCTCAACATCCAGGGGTAAGGTGGTCTCACCACAAAATGCACCGATAAAATCTTTTTTGAGAAAACGCTGAAACACCCTTTGAGCTGTCGCGATAATACCAGCTACGGTTTTTTCTGAATCTTTAACACTGATTAATTGTTGCAATGGACGAGATGTCCATACCCCCAATACTTCACGCCAAATAGCATATTCGAGACGGTCAGGTAATTTGTTGACTGATAATAAAGCTGATGCGCTCATTAGGTCAGCGTATTCTCTACCCCTCAATTCTCCCAATCTTTTGATGACTAGAAATATTCCTTCCACCAGGAAATCCCCAGCATCCTCGAAAAATTTATCGCCACCTTTAGCTCCTTTGTCAATATTTTTGTCAATATTACGGTTGATGACACTAGCTAATTGACCCGCAGCCACCGCATCCCCCGAATCTCTCAAAAAATCAAAGGGATTACAGGTATCTGATTCGGGAAATCCTTGAGCAAATACTCTCACTTGATAGCCTCGTTTCCTAGCATAAGCTACTGCTCGTTTGGTTTGAGCTGGATATTTAAAATCATAAATTAGGGTGGGAAATCCTTGGTCTAAGGAACTCCTGATCACTGGGTCGATTACGCCAAAGGTTTTACCACTACCTGCTGCTCCAATGGCCGCAATACCTCTTTGAGCATCGGGAATATAAAGGGTTGGGTTTTGCTGTTTTTTGGGTTGGGGTAGTTGATGACCAAGTTTTTTTGCCTGTAGGAAAAATTGTTTTTGTTGTTGATAACGGAAATCCGAGGGTGTACCTATCCAAAAACAAACGGTGTTACGGGAAGGTTGGCTGATTTGATTTTTGCCTTTGTTTGCTGCTGCTTTTTTTTCTTTTTGTTTGGCCCAGCGACCTTGTGCTAGTATTTTTTTCTGCTCCCCTTCTAACATCGCTAAAATTCCAAAGGCGATCGCACATCCAATTAAGGTTATTCCTTGAGGGGATGTTATCATATCTTTAATCTCGGTGGGAGATTTCGGAATCAGAGTATCCATGACGGTTTGCCCCATTATCCTCTCTGAGGTCATTAAATTTAGTTGAAAATGATTCATTAATTTTTCATAATTTTCTTTCTCCTGATTATCAAAGGGTTGTTCTCACCAAAATATCCTACTTATTTCCTATCCTAGATTTTCTGAAGTTGAACTATTTAGCATAGTTAGAGTTAGAACCATTTAAGATAATTTTTCAAATAAAATAAAAGGTAAATTCTTTTCAATATTTAAAATAATATGCTTATTTATGGTTTTAATAGTTACAAAGTCCTCAAGACAATATGCTACTATGTTCTCAAGGTTAATTTGTGATGGAGAAAACCTAAACATTAACTGTATTGTTCCCCAATTAGCCAGATAAAACATGGCATCAAAATATTTAATTAAAACATCTTCAGGATTACCTCGAAAATCACCATAATTATAGATAAATATTGCTTTTTTACCTGTTATTTGAACCCGAGATGATAATTGACTAATTTCCTTTTGTTGTTCTTTGGTTAAGGTTTTTTCAACGGTTTGAAATTCGTAATATTGATATTCACTCATAATTTATCCAACATTATTCTCAATAAAAATTGAAGTTCGTTTTGTATTTTTAATGTGGGTGCAGAAGTGGATTAATTTTGATTTCTGCTAAACATTTTTCTAGGGTAATTTCTTTTTCGATCTCCCACCATTGACCAGTGTGTCTGAAATAAGCTAAGTTAAATTTATCGGGACTAACATATTCTAAACGAGCAAATTTTTCTTCAAAAGATTCGGAGCTTCTATTAGGGTCTGTTAATTTAACAGTATAACAAAAATAGTAATAATTACGATACCATTTACCAAAAATATCTACTATATAATGCCATTTATGATCGGGTGGTGTGATAAATTGAGGTTTTAATTCGCTGTCGATTAGTTGGTTACATTGTTCACTAATAAGTTGTTTTTCAGTTTCGGGTACTTTTGGTTTAGCTGGTTTAGGAGGGCTATAAACCCACATTTTTTGATTTTTTTTAGCCATGATTATTGACAATAAGTAAAATTAATTATATCTGTCACAATTATAGAGTATTGAGTTTGACGATAACTTTAAGTGGTTAGATAATTGCTCACTCAATAATTTGTTGAATGGCCAGAAAATTTTGAAAGTTTTTTTGAGTTTAAAATAATTAAACAAGCTCTTTGATAATTGTTTCAATTGGTAAAAAGAGTGAAAGACTTTGATCACAAAAAGGGATAAATTCATATTTCAAATAAAACTCTTTAGCTTTCAAATTAATAGCATCAACTCTCACAGCAAAAATACCAATTTCTAAAGAAGCTTTTACTATTCTTAAAAGAGCATCTACTAATAATTCTCCCCCTAAACCTTTTCCTTTAACAGAATTATTGCAAGCCAATTTACCAATCAGAATAGCAGGAATTGGATATTTAGGTATTTTTTTCTGATAGGATTTTGGCATTGAATCAAACTCAATTACCGTGCTACTAAGGGTATAATAACCATCAATTCTCAAAGATTTTTCTTGAGATATAGCAACAAAAGTTTTAGCGATTCCTTTTTTATGATTTTGGCGAGCATATTTTTTGAGATAATCATTTAACACTTCATAACCACAGTCAAAATGCTCTGTTTGATATTTTTTCTCGAAAGGAACAAAAATCCATTTATTCTCAGAATTATTTGACATATTTATCTCGATATTTCTTAATCGCTGTTCTAAGTTTTCCCTGAAGTTGAGGGGGATTTTCCAAAGCTGATAAAAATAAGTCTCTATCCTGATTAGATAATCTTAGTTTTTCCGAGGCTTCTATTTCTTGTTGAGCAAGAGGTAAAAGATGAAACAGAGTATAAGCACTTAGGGAAACTCCTCTCAAAGATGCTGCTTTTTCAAGAAGTGCTTTTTGTTCTTGAGTTACTCTTAAGTCAATACGACTATCTTTCGTTGATAAGGTTTCTGACATAAGTGAGTTTTCTATTTTTTTAGGTTAATAATTTTAATTATAACATTTTTAAGAGGACAAAGTACACACATATTAAAATAGTTGCTTACTTAATCTTGGATTTGTACACCACAAAAAGCAGCATAAGCTATCCCAATCGCATCCAATCTTTCCGTTGCCGAAACCTCTAAATCGAATAACATGGCAATAGTTTCCGTCACCTCTTCTACCTCTGCTCTTCCCTCTCCAATCCACGCCTTCCACATCCCCGAATATAAATGCACTGGTACAATCTGGGTTTCCCGATAACAGACCAAATGAATCACCCCCATAGCTTCCAATACCCCACTCATATTATTAAATTGACTGTTGAATAAGGGTTTTTCAATGGCAATAACCGTAGGTTTAAATTCCTCTAATAATTCCACTAAATCCCGTTCCAATTCCCACAAACGCTCAAAAGTGGGACGTTTTTTGGCTGTTTGAATCGTCCCATAATCGAGCAATATGGGCATACTACCATCTCCTTCCTCTAAAATTGCCCATCTTACCATCGCTAACCCTGGTTTCAGACCTAACCATCTAGGTACTTGATGAGCAACAAGATTAGACTTCCCGATACGAGAAGTATTCATCGTTGCTGGAGTACCATGTTTCGTGGTATAAACTCGCTCACTGGAAATATTACCAGTGAACTCTGACCTAACTTTAGCGACAAAGGGATGGCTGGTTTGGGTATATTTGGCGATCCCGCAGGGATCCGCGTAGCGGTGCGAGCGATCGCGTACCCGCGCCACTTCGTGATCGCTCCATTTTCCCCATTCCTCATCCTGGAGCATCATCATCACCGCTTGACGTTTATCTTCGGTCGTCCGTCTTAAACCGTGTACCGCATTAGCTCCCACCGCAAAAAGGATCGCCTCTCGTAACGACCCCATTTTCAAATCCACCTTAAATTCGGTAAACCAGATCCCTAAAGCAGCATGGACTCGATGAAACCCATCCGTTAACCAGTAACAACTACCATCAAAAAACACCACAATCGGGGGAAAAGAATGTCCCTGTTGCATTTGTTCACCATATTCTTGGATCACTTTTTGATTAAGCTTGGCCCTAACTTGTGTACCACCATCCGTCCGAATCATATTTAAAGGAAGTCGCATTGCTCAGGTCAAAAAAGATATTTCATCTTTATCCTAATTTCTTCTGTATAATTAATTCTTAATAGAAGTCGTGAGAATTAGCCAGTCTCAAGTCTTTGGTTAATTATGCAAGTTCCATTGGGAAATGCTACTATAGAGAAGAAGTCATTTGTCAAAAAAATTTGGATGAGCCTTTATTTTGTGCGGTGCATCAAGGTTATTGGGGACATCGCCTTAATACTGATTCTATCTATAAACTGGTGAAAAAATATGCGGCTAATGCAGGAATCGTTAAACCCCTTTCTCCCCACCGCTTAAGACATTCGGCAATTACAGCTGCTTTGGAAATAACTAATGGAGATGTTAGGAGTGTACAGAAGTTATCTCGTCATAGTAATTTGAATACTTTGATGATTTACGATGATAATCGTCGCAATGAACAGGGAAGGGCTGATAACAGTGAAAAAAAATATACTTAATCCTCCTTAATCTTACTCATT
>CAYPSO010000180.1:0-5955 GCA_964413275.1 uncultured bacterium
TGTATCTAGTTTATAGGAATCTACAATAATACTTTCATTAGGTAAATTATTCCTTATTCATAATACGCTTTCGTATTTTTGTAAGTGTTGGTCAAAAATCTTGGATATAGAAAGTTTTTCACGCAAACTTGCCACAATAGAGTCTTTTTCCTGAGAACAAGTTGGTAAAATTTTTTGTATTGCCTCAGCAAGAGCATCAGAAGTATAAGGAGCAAAAGTGTGAATTGCTCCTGGTTCAAGTTGATTATATTCGGCTATTTGAGGTAAATCAGAAGCTAGAATAGGGCGACCAAGGGAAATCCAGGTTGACAAAGAACCTGAAGCAGAGAGAATCTTAAAAGGACAAACAGCTAGATCGCTAGCAACTAAATAACGGATTAAATCTTCCTTGGATAAGTATCCTGTAACCTGTAGGCGATCGATTACTCCTTTTTTTTCTGCTAGTTTAACAAGATATTCCAAGAAACTTTCATTATTTGGGGCAACACCACCAGCAAAGATAACTTTAACATCTGAGGGCAAATTAGGCATTGCCTCAATCAGTAATTGATGACCTTTATTACTATAGATAAAACCTTGAATAGTAATGACTTTAAATCCATCTAAACCTAAAGCTTGACGGGCTTGTAAGTAGCTAATATTTAGTGAAGTTTCTTCAACAAAGTGAGGAATTTTACTTAACTTTTGAGGCTCAATCAAATGAGCTATTCTTTGTTTTTCTTCTTCTGTACTGATAAAAACTCTTTCCGCTTGTTTTGATAACCAATTAAGAGTAAACCTATCAGCAAAAAAACTATTTAATGTAGCACTAATAGTTCTTACACTACATTTAAATAAATTTGCTTGGTAATGCAACTGTTTTTCGTACTCACGAGTTAGAGCAGTGAAAAAACCATATTGAGGATAAATATCTGGATAAATATCATGAACAGTAACTACAATTAGAGATGAACATTGACTGATAAATGTTCTAAGATCAAAAAATTGTCTTCTACCGCCACCCCAAGTATATTTGTTATATTGAATATGAACTACATCAGCCTGAGAAAGCTTTTGAGCTGCTTGAGTCAAAAGTATTTTATTTTGTTGTCTATTGTTTGTCAACAAAACATCTATCTCACTCACATTCAGATTAGGTCGTCGTTTCGCTTCTTCGGCAATTAAACGACCATAGCGAGTCACACCACTTTCTACACTCTGATTTATGCCAAGGTGTAAGTATCCTATTTTCATTTGATTAAACCAAAGTTAGCTTGAGCCAATTGTTTGATTTCAGGGAGCTTGGACTGAATTTTTTGATGAATTTCTTGTCGTTGGTTAATTAAAGGAAGTAAAAAATCTACTAATTTTCCTGATTGAAATACATCTTCAGGAGGAATTGTTACTCCTTCAATATCAAATAGCTTAAACAAACCTTCAAACTTCCCCTGATAAGTAATTCCAGCGACGGGAGTTGCTTGTCCTAGGCAAGCAATGGTAAGGTGAAATTTGCCACTAAGTACAAAATCAAGATTACCTACAATAGCCTTAATCTCTGCCGCAGTACATGGCGTTGGAACTTTAATACTATTAGATTTAACTTCAGGTGGAAGGTTATTCAAAATTCCCTCGGTTAAAACAATATCACTAGGCTTGTGCGGAAAATTACGAAAGTCATGGGGAAGTAAAACAAAACTTAGATTTTCTTTTTTAGAATATAGTTCAGTAAGATAATTTACATAAGTTTTAATCAAATTATCAACTGAGTCAATTCCAAGTTTTTTGTTTAGTTGGCTATAAGGAGTAAATCCAATAATAATCCGATCATTTACTTTCTGTTTATCTATCCATTGCAATACCTGAAAAGCAATTTCAGATTCAGGAGTTGGTGATAGAAGAAAAGCAACATCAGCAACCAGTTCAACAGATCGATTGATTTGAGAAATTAATCTTTGTTGGGAAAGAGGATCTCTAGTACATAGTTTTACCGATGAAGGTAAATTACGAAAATTTTGAACTGATTGAGATGTAGGTTTATTATTAAAACTAAAACCACATATAGTAGATTTAATTCCCATTTCTGCTGCAACTGAAACTAACTTTAACCTTGAAAAGGTAGCTTTATCTGAATAGTAACCATCCATCATATCAGCTCCAAGACAAAAAAAACTTTCATATTTACCAATTTTAGGTATAGCCTGAAACAAAGCCTTCCAGAAACGTCGATTACCATAGGAAAAATATTCTTCCATTTCAATAATTTCATCAACTGTATCTGAAGCTAGACTTCTCCAATGAGTATCTTTTTTGTGAGAGATTAAACCAATATATTTTATTCCTTTGTCTTTTAAATAATTAACAGTTGAAGTAACTAGAGCTTCATCACCCAGGTTACCGGGATATTCAGGCGCAAGAACTAAAGCAGACGATTTTTGAATACGAATTAATCCCAAATTTCGCAAGAGATGCATAGTTTGAGTATAGGTATTGAGAGACTGAGATATTATTATTTGTTTCATATTGAAATATTGTTTGGATTTGAATCTTGCATTTACCAAAAAATTATTTATTAATTTTCTTTTTAAGATTTCCTACTTTTTTCTTGGCTTTGGCTATAAAAAAGTAAATAGCGGAATTAACATAGTTAGTGGCCAGTTTATAATCATTACTAATCATTATTGTTTCTTGTAATATATTCTATTACAGCTATCTGGGAAGGAGAGCAATCTGATTGCCATTTATCTATTGATGTAGTATCAATAGGTCTTAGTACACTTTTCAGATAATCTAAGTTCCAGCCAGTTTGATTGACAATAGGGCTAGTTTCTTCAGAACGATTATCAATTATTTCCCTTGTATATTCTTCATTGATAAAGTGACATACTTGCTTTAATACAGATTCCGGTTCAGTAACCAGATCTTCATATTTGATCTTTAAAATGTACTGGTCATTTATATGTTTTTCTAAAAGACTAACATCATCTAACCATCTTAGAGAATAATCAATAATATCGCCTTTCCCCCAAGGCGCAGCTAACGTCGAGGCAATAACACTTCGAGGATCTCGAAGCATCCAAATAATTCTAGATTCGGGAAACCATTTAATTATTTTATTAATATATTTTTCTGCTCCGTGATCTTTATTACCCCATCTTTGTTTACCCATTTTTATTGCATACTCTTGTAGAGTACAGGCTAATATATTTCGATAACAAATTGAATTCATCTGAAAAATACGAGACAGTACTTTATTTTCATCAATATCTAGTGAATAAAATATTTCATTCCTACTATATTTTGACCAAAAAAATTCAAAATCTTGTTTTAAATTTAAGTTTCGATATTTATGAGCCCAATGACTAATAAACTTAAA
This sequence comes from uncultured bacterium, assembly GCA_964413275.1. Taxonomy (GTDB): domain Bacteria; phylum Cyanobacteriota; class Cyanobacteriia; order Cyanobacteriales; family JAABRE01; genus JAABRE01. The sequence continues at coordinate 3,353 of CAYPSO010000180.1, forward strand.
TGCAGAGCAAGGAATTGCAATATTAGGATGAGCCGATAACATAGAACTCATTAATGAAGTTCCAGAACGAGGCATACCAACTATAAAAATAGGCGATTCTTGTTTAAACATATCGAGTACAATAAGTAATAATGATTGTCAAATTGATTAAAAATGATTATTTATTTAATGATTAAAACTTCTTCAATTTTTTTCCGAGGTGATTGAGCAATATTGAGTTGTTCAGGTATATAACCAACAGCAATCATCATTATGATTGCTTCTGCATCACTAATTTTTGCAACATTTCTGAGTTCGTTATCAATTTTTAATTCAACGCTCCAGTTTAAGCAACAAGTTCCTAAACCTAAAGAATGTAGAGCATATATTAGAGACATAGCAAACATACCTCCATCTATCCAACATTGATTTCGTTCCCCAATAGAGACAAAGTGTTCTAGATTGGAAGTGACAATTAATACCTTATTTACCTGATCTCCAAAACCTCGATTACCATTTTGATAACTAAGAACTTTTTTCTTATCTTCATCTTCAGTGAAGAGATAAACCTTTGATGATTGACGATTACATACAGAAGGTGTTTTTTGAGCCATTTCTACTGCTTGTTTAATTAAGCTTATATCAACCTCCTCTGATGTAAAACGTCGAATACTATATCGAGATTCAAAAAATTTTCTAAGATCGATTTGAGCAGCATCAAGAATACTGTGTTTTGTTACTTTTAAAACTCCACCTTGATACGTAATTTCCTTAGAGTTAATTATTGTTTTTTTGAGATCACAAAGATTTTGATAGAGTAATTCATTATTAACGCCATTTTCTAGGTTAAAATGATAATAACTAAACAATGTATTGAGTGCAATCTGTCCAGTGTAATCTAGTCCAAAACTTTGTTGATATGTTTGTAGATTTGATAATAATCTGTTAACAACATCACCTCCAAAACCAACTCTAGGTTCAAAAAGAGCTAAACCTTTCTCAATTCTATGATAATCCATAGTAATTAAAGCTCTCAGTTGAGTTTGAGAGAATTTTTCGTTTTTTAATGATGACCACTTAAAAAAACGTTGACAATCATAACCATAATTAGTGATTAGTTGCTCTGGTATCTTAAACGCCAACGGTAATATTTTCGATAGTCTAAATAAAGTAACAAGAGCAGGAAAATTTTTCCCAATCGCCGTCTTAATTCCTATTAAAATTATCATCTGCTGTAATCCTTGCGATAAAGTCGTTTTCAGTGAAATACAATAAAAGTACCTGCAAAAGATGCGGAAGGTCGGTTACATCATAAAGCATATTATCAATATTAACAAAGGTATCAATTTCCTATTCTATCCTGTGCATTTTTGCTCAAAGTAAAATTATAAATTGAGCGATAGCCCGCTTTTAACTGAAGCACAAGCACTACAGACGATACATTAGCCACCATTAACAACATTTGTGAATAATTTTTGTAATTCTGAATTGAGGCCACCACTTTTTGAGGAATCAGAAGATATTGAAATATTGTTTGGATTTGAATCTTGCATTTACCAAAAAATTATTTATTAATTTTATTTTTAAGATTTGCTACTTTTATCTTGGCTTTGGCTATAAAAAAGTAAATAGCGGAATTAAAATAGTTATTAATTGGCTGATAATTATTAGTAATCATCTTATGTCTTGTAATATACTCTATTGTAGCTATTTGCGAAGGAGACAAATCTGATTGCCATTTAGCTAATGATGTTACTGTAATAGGTTTTAATACACTTTTTAAATAGTTTGAAGCCCATCCAGTTCGATTAATAATAGGAGTATTTTTTTCAGAGCGATTTTCAATCATTGTTGGTATATATTCTTCATCAAGAAAGTTGCATACTTTTTCAACATCAGTTCTGATTGAATAACTAGGTCTTCATATTTTATCATTAAAATTCGCTGATCGTTGATATTTTGTTCCAAAAGACTAACAGAATCCAGCCATTTTAAAGAATAATCAATAATATTGCTTTTTCCCCAAGGCGTAGCTAAAGTGGAAGCAATTACACTTCTGGGATCTCGTAGCATCCAAATAATTCTGGAGTTTGGAAACCATCTAAGAATTTTTTTTATATATTTTTGGGCTTCGGGATCTTTATCACCCCATCTTTTTTTGCCCATTTTTATGGCATATTCTTGCAGCATACAAGCTAATATATCCTGATAAGAACTTGAGTTTTTATTGAAAATAAAAGATTGGATTTTATTTTTATCAATATCTAAATAAGAAAAACTTTTACTTTTACTATATTTTGACCAAAAAATATCCAAATCTTGTTTTAAATCCAAATTTAAATTTGGATATCTATGAGTCCAATGACTAATAAATTTAGTCTCTGAATAAGGGATTGAAATATTAGGATGAGCTGATAACATAGAACTCATTAATGAAGTTCCAGAACGAGGCATACCTATAATAAAAATAGGAGATTGTTGATTAAAATTATTGTTCATTGGTATTTTTTTATATAAATTTAATCTAATTAATCCACTAACATAAATTTAATTTTATTGGCAATAGTTTTAATTCTTTTACTACTTTTATTTAACCAGTTTTTTGCTTTTAATTCTCTAGGTCT
>CAYPSO010000181.1:0-5944 GCA_964413275.1 uncultured bacterium
CCCATTTTAGCTATCAAAATGAGTAAGATTAAGGAGGATTAAGTATATTTTTTTTTCACTGTTATCAGCCCCGCATAAAGCGGGTTTTTTATTGGGGTAAGTTGTTAGGGATTAGCTTTTAGATTTCTCTGTGTTTCTAAAAATAGATTAGAATTGATAAGGTTTAAATAGTGGGTAATCATTAGATGATATTACTATCAAATTAGTTTCTGATTACTATAATTGTGTATGCGGGAGATGATATTTCAATGTTATAGTAGTTGATTAAATATTTGATAATTTAAAAATTTACAGTAATTTGATAAAAATATACTGTTAGTAGATAACATAATTAGTTTATTCCTAAGAATTTAGGCACAAGAAAAAAACAATGAATAGTATTGAAAAAATTGTAGAACAAGCTTTACAAGACGGTTATTTGACCCCCACTATGGAAGCAGAAGTGGGAAGAATTTGTGATACTGCTTCAGAATTATCCATTGAAGAATATATGTCTTTGGATCGTTTGATGGGAGCTTTACTTACTGGAGAGGTAGTAGCTGTACCCCGCAAACAATTTATTAATGTTATGGAAGAATTAGTATTAAGCGAAGCAATTAGTCGAGTTGCTGAAATTGAGGCTACCAGTAATCAAACCTTAGATGTAGGAGATATTGCTGCTTATGCTTTAAACAGATTACCTCCTCTTTATGCTACCACTGAAGAAGGCGCAAGTTATCAGCGTCAACGAGCAAAAGAAGAGCTTCAGGAGTTAATTCATGAACAAGTAGAATCAGCAATAGCCTGTTATTTAGATCGTCCTAGCTTTTTCCCAGAAAGACAAGCTATCGGTAAAACATCTGGTGAAGATGTACTCAAACAAGTTAGTAACCTTTTACAAGCATATGCCCCCAATTATGAAGATAATTCTCGTAAATAAACCAAAATATTAGCTAAACTCGATGGACTAGGATTAGTCATGTTCTAATCCTAGTTATTAATTTATAGGAACTTTGATAACTTACCAAGAGTCTTAAAAATAAAGACAATGTGAAATTAAAACCTATGGTAAGTTTTATTATGAGTAATTCAATTTCTTTATCTTGGTCAAGATCTGAGGTAGGAATATCCCATAAAATAGTGTCACCTGACAAACTTTCTAACTATGATTTAATTTTATGCTGTCAGCAAAGCAGAAAACCTGACCGCATTGCTTTTTCTGAATTACTTAGACGCTATCAATCCCATGTTGACAGATTATTGTATCATTTAGCACCTGATTGGCAAGATCGGGCCGATTTGAGTCAAGAAGTCTGGATTAGAGTGTATCGTCATTTACATGGGTTAAAAGAACCGGGTAAATTTAAAGGTTGGTTGAGTCGTATTGTAACTAACTTATTTTACGATGAACTACGTAAACGAAAACGAGTTAAAGCTCCTCTTTCTTTGGATGCTCCCATTAGAATGGATGATGGTGAAATGGATTGGGATATAGCTTCTGGAGATCCGAGTCCTGAAGATAATTTAAGTACAAAAGAATTTTATGAACAATTAAACTCAGCAATTGCTGATTTACCAGAAACCTTTCGTACTACCATTGTTTTACGAGAAATAGAAGGTCTCCCTTATGAAGATATAGCAAATATTACTGGTGTGTCTCTAGGTACAGTAAAATCAAGAATAGCTAGAGCAAGAACTAGGTTACAATCTGTATTAAAGAATTATCTAGATCGGTAAGTGGGTGTGAGGAAAAAAAACAATCTAGAGTTATTCTGGATTGCTTCAATATATATAATTATTGTTGGTGGTGATTGATATTATGACTTGCAATTGGGAAAATAAAGATTGCTGTGAGTTATTAAGTGCATATTTAGATGGTGAAGTTACGGCGGCTGAACGTAAACAAGTTGAGAATTGGTTGGCAACCGATCCGAGAATGCAGCAATTGCATAGACGACTATTAAAATTACATCAAGGATGGCAATCTCTTCCTTCTCCTGAAGAGATAAATAAAGCTGATGTAATTTCTACACAGGTATTTAAGAAAATCAAACAAAGAAGTAGGCGACGCTGGTATGTGTTTGGTGGAGGTGCGATCGCAGCTTTACTCGTAGCAACAATTTCGAGTATTCTTTCTCCGGATAATTCTCCTATTCCTCAAATTGCTGACTCAGAGATTCAACCGAATATTTCTGAACCTTTGCAAATAGCAATAGATCGTCCTGTACTTCCTATTCCCCCTGATGCTCTGCTCGATCAATAATATTTTATGTAATTACATTATTTAGGTTAACAAACCTGTTATTGCTGAAAGACTTTGATGATGGTCATTAACCCATTTTTCTAGACAACAAAGGCGATGGTCTGCTTCACTGATAATATACGTGAGTAATAATACGGCTAGTTGACCATAACTTAATCCTTTGCGATTACCATGAGGTGTCAATAAATTTTCATCGATGATTGCCGCAATATTCATTTGTGTTAACCAATAGATAATTAATGGTAAATCATCTACTCTTTCTATAAGAAACGAGAATTTAGGTAGAAATATCGCCTCACAAAAAAAGATTAACTACCAGCAAAAAAATAAAAACTTAATGAAGAAAAGTTAACTATCAATATTAATTAGATTTTTCATTTTCTTGGCATTTCTCTATAATCCATTTACCTGTTTGAGGATCGCGATAAGTGGTAAAGGGAGATTTCTTTACTGGTTGATTAGAAACTCTGGCCATGATATTTGAACCTTTGATGAGAGAGTTTAGTTTACGGATCAAGTAATTAACATTAATTATTAATTATTTTTTACTTATACATAGTTTAAAACAACTAAGTATAAGTTAACCGACACAATAATCACCTTTAAAAAGTGATTCTCATCACCTTACTTCATCTGAAAAATTTGTCCAACGGGCAAATTTGAAAGGTCCAGCAACAGATCCCCAAACTAATTCATCAGTTTGGGGATCTCGTCCAATGTCATAGCTAATTAACTTATTTTCCTCAATTTCAAAACTATTATCTAAATAAGTAATTTTTCCTTTTCTTTCTACAATACAGGCTTTACCCGGTTTAACAATTCCTTTAAAGCTATTACCTGTCCATTCTACAATCATGTCACAGCCCGGCATTTCTTCTAAATCGTCTATACTTAAGTGTTGTAAAAGTTCTGGCTGTCTTGATGCACCAAAAAATTTTTCTTGTTCTTTGAGTTTATAGTGTTCTAATTCAATGCGATCATCCACTAAGTTCATGGTGAATACTCTTAAACGGTAAGGACGGTTGAGCATAAAATCATAAGCCTGTTCGAGGAAAAAAGTCATTTCTGGAAATAAGGAAACAGGTAAAGGGCGCATACACACGCGAATGTGAGCAAAAAATGGGGGATTTTCATAAGCTTGCTCTTGATTGCTAAAATCACCAGCCATCCATTGGGCTAAGGTTGTAATATCAGTAGAATGGGTCATCTTAGTTACTAGGTATTTATTTATCGTTGATCAGACGAAACAGTAAAAATTGAGTTACTTGGTCGTCTCTAAAATTATCATCACTTACTAAAATTAAACTTAGACTACCATCTTTTAAACGTGGTCCGATCGCCATTCCTTCAATATTGTCTAATTCGATGCCGAGCGAACTAAGATCTATGAGTAACTTTTTGCGAATTGGTTCAATTGTGGTAGGATTTCCTTTTAAAGTTGCCACCTTTGAAGTATCTGTGGCATTGGCTGTCACTATTTGAAAAAGTTTTGCCCCATGGCCATATAGACCAAAAGTACGCTCTAAACTGAGCAAATAACCTTCTCGATCTAAAGTTGTTAACTCACTCAAACCATTATAAATTACTCCATCTTGATTCGGTTCAAGTAAGTATAAATGTTCTGCAACGATTAATGGTTCGCCGATGGGATTGATTAAATAGTGCATTAACCGAATACTAGCTTGGGATTCGGGGCTATCTTTGGTATAGTCTTGTAATAAATTTGATTCAGTAGCTGTAAATAAACGAAAAGGATCTTCTGGTGCAACACTGGTAATGGCTAAACTTAAAGCTTCAAAGCCTAAATTATCCTGTACTCCTTTTTCTTGAGTTTCATCGCTTAAATAACGATCTGGTATTCTAATATTATTAATAGTTTTGCCTGTGCTTAGGTCAAATTCATTAATAAAAGGAGGACTATTTTTTTTATTTACCCCTTCACTAGAAATAAATAAACTATTGCGGGGAGAAAGAGCAATTCCTTCAAAATCGACACTGTTAGGGGGATAAGTCTTACCGTCTTTATCTTTAAGCAATGTGACATCTTCTATTGTTACCCTTTCTAGGATTTCTTGGTCAGTTAAATCTATTTTTAAAGTATAAAATCGAGCAGGATTATAATTGCTGCGATCGTCAGAAACAGCATAAAAACTATCTTTTTGGCGATCGTAAGTAATACCAGATAAACCACCGATACGAGTATTATTAAAGGTTTTTTCCTTTAATTGATATTCTCCTAAAAATTCGACAGCAAGAGGTAAAAATAGTCTTTGTTCTGCCATTACTTGTGGTGGAACACTACAAGCAGTTATTATGGTGAGTAAGCTAAAAGTTAGGCTCATCAGGACTAATTTTTTGATAATCATTGACAATTGGCAGTCTTTCAATTTATTTCTCCTCTATAGATATGTTTAAAACTGTTAGGAAAAGAATACTACAATTTATTATTATTTTTTGTTATCTATTATTAGATAATAATTATATCTTGGCAAAAGAGGTTAATCCTTTAGAAAATAATCAACCTGATCCTCTTTTACCTCAAGCTCCTGTGCCTCGGCCATTAAGCCCTTTAGAAAAATATACTCTTAAACAAAGTTTAGATGAATTAAATTTACAGGCACAACAACAGTTAAAAGCGGGAAATATTGACATAGCTTTTGAAATTTGGTACAGAGAATTAAGATTAAGAAAATCATTAGAAAAATTAGAAGAAATACAAGCATTAGGTAGAGTTGGTGAAGCTGCTTGGCAAAATAATCGTAAAACTGATATAAGAATTATAAGCGATCGCCTTGAAGAAATTTATTTAGAAACTGTTGAAAAAGAACAACTAGACCAAGAATTACTAAGAGCTTTAGGTTTAGCCTATCAACAAATGAGACAACCCGATAAAACTATAGAACTTTATCAACAAATTCTAGCTAATGCTCGTGACAATAAAAATAAAGAAGAAGAAATATCAGCTTTAGAAGTAATCGCCTCAACTCATTTAAGTTGGTTTCACTATCCCGAAGCAAGCCAAGCTTATGAAACATTACTAACTATTACTCAAGATGGTAATAAAGAAATAGAATATTTACAAGAATTAGTTTATATTTATCAGCAATATTCTTCACCTCAAAAAAGTTTAGAAGCTAAAAACAAATTAGCTAATTATTATCTAGAAAATAATTTGTTATCTGAGCTAATGATTTTACAAATTTCTATTGCTAAAGATTATGATAATTTAGAAGATGTGGAAAAGGCAGCCGCAGCCTATCAACAGTCCTTTAAAATTGCTTCACAATTGGAATATTTAGCTTATGCTAGTGAATCTTTAAAACAATTAGGAGATTTATACCAAAAATACGATGAATTTGAAAATGCTCTTAATATTTATCAAAAATTAATTACAAGTCAGGAAGCAACCTACGATTTTTATGGCTTAATGAACACCTATTCTCAGATGGCTAAAATTTATGTATCCCAAAAAAAATACGAACAAGCAAAATCTGCTTTGAAACAAGGTTTAGAGTTAGCAAAATCTCTTAAATATGACCAGCAGTATTTTCAGGATGAATTGGCAGAAATAGAAAAAATAATTTAACTTTCGAGGTTTAAAATCTCTTTTAAAGTTTTTGATTTTAATTTCTTTAATTCTTTTCATTATTTGCTTTCTAAGATAGGTTTTAAAATATCGGGACTTCTGACAGCAAATAGTTT
>CAYPSO010000182.1:0-5863 GCA_964413275.1 uncultured bacterium
CCAAATTCCTGTAATAAGGCAATCGAAGCAGTAACATGGGGAGCCGCAAAACTTGTACCGCTTACTTGAGTTAACTTACCATCTAAATCATAAAGAGAAATATCATCTCCCGGAGCAACTAAACTAATAGCCCTTCTTGTACCGACATTTATTTCTCGCTTAATTAATCTTCTACCAATACCTTGAGGTAAAGCACTTAAATTAGCAAAATCTAATTTAATAAATTCTCCCTTACGTTTCGTGGTGTAAGCCGCAGTAATCCCATTATACTGATCGGTGGGAATAGGAATACCCCCCTCTCCTTGATTACCAGCAACCACATATAAAACATCATCAACTCTAGAAGACCAATCAATACATTGAGTTAATAAGGCATTACCATCGAGAATAGCATTTTCACGGCGATCGCGTTGTAAAGATTCGCCAAAACTAAAATTAATCGCCCTGACATCTCCCCCATTTTGTGCGGCTACATGAACAGTAGCTAAACACTCTTCTGGTTGTCCGCCTTTTTTCAAACTACCAACGGCTGAAGCAAAAAGTTTAGCCCCCGGAGCTACACCGGGTAATCTTTTATCCTTACTTAACATCACCATGGCCACCATATTGGCATGATTATCTACATAAATATTAGAACTAGCAAGTTTATCAATTTTAAAGATACCAGTGATTTTAAAGGGAGGATTCCAAGACACTGCTTTATCAAAACCAAACTTCCCAGGGCGGCCAATTTCCACTTGTCCTAAAGCTATTTTACGCCCTATTAAATTAAATGGTTCTTGATGCAAACGACGGGCATTAATCCCTTCTGAGCCGATGGAATTTTCTAAAGCAATAACAGGAGTAAGTATAAAAAATGTGGCGAGACTATAAACAAGTGATAAAAGATAATTTTTTTGCTTCATTTATAAACTTAGACGCATTTATGTTCTTACTTTAATTGTCGCAAAGATAAGAGACAATAGGCAATAGTCAATGGTAAAAAAGTTACACACCTTATGGTAGTGGACTGTTTCAGTTAAAAGTGTGCATTAGTAGGGTGGGCAATGCCCACCAAATCATAAAGATAATCAAAATTCTATTGCCCTATTTTAGTTGAAACAGTCCAGTAGGGTGTGGTTAGCGGCAGCGTAACGCACCGTTACTGAAGTCTGCTGGTATATTTATTCCAAGAAATCACCTTAAATTCTAATCCACAAATTTAGCTGTGTCATTTCATTTATCAATGTTCAATGATTGGTCAGTTCACTACAGTTGGATATTACTATAACGTTTCAACCGAACTTAATATTACTCCAACTCCCATGCAATCCATAAGGAATATGATGTTTAAGGTGTAACTTAGCTACAGGAGTTTGTTCTAAATTTTGTCCGTCTAAAATTACTAAATCAGAGCGATGATTAGCACCATCATAAACCATTGTTAATATCCAACCTTCATCTTCAGCATTAGCATGAGCTTTTGGTACAAAAATTGGTTCGCTGACAAAACCTGAATTTGCAAAGGAATGTAATTGACGCTCTCGGGTTTCTAAATCTAATTTAAGAATCGCCTGTAAAGGTGCATTACCTTTTGAATTATGTGCAGTAGCTATGTATAAATAACGATAATTTTGCCCTACTTTTTCAGGGTTAACTACAGGAAACTCACAACAACGACTTTCAAGCATTTTACTAGAAACAGTTTCTTGTTCTAAATCTAAACTAAAACGCCACAACTGCCCCGGAGCTAAATTATCAAAATTCACATCAAGAAAACTAATATTTTCCTCAACTTCAGGTAATTTGTCATAACAAATTGAATCCACATAAATTTTGCCATCGGATTCCCAAGCATTAGCATGATGAAAAATAAAACCTGCTTTAGTTTCTAATACTTTTACTTCTGGATTATTTGGATTGCGAGGAATCAGAATTACACGAGTTGGCTGATTAGGTTGAAACTTAACACATTCCCCTGCACCTTTAAAACCAAATAAAAAAGGAAAAGGATTATAAGTAACAGGATTTTGAAAGAAAATACAGTAATTAGGAGTAATAGCGAAATCATGAATAAACGCAAAACCCGGTACTTGATGTTGGCGTTTTCTTAGTAATTTACCATCAGGATTAATTTCATAGGTGATAATGGTAGTGCTAAGTCCGGGTTTGATGGCAAAATTAACTAGACAGGATTTCCCTCCATCCATAACACAACTAGGATCGATCCAAGGATGAGCAGCAAAGGATTCACCGGGCTGTAAAATACCATCAAGGTAGTCTATCCCCATAGTTTCTAATGTATCAGGATTTAATCGATAGGGTTCAGCCGCTTCCCAAAGTGCTAATAATTTACCTCCCCAATAAATAACGTTGGTATTGGCAATATTTTTTAATTTAAGATCGAAAATATTATTAAAAAAACCGCCGGGCTTTTCTGTACCAAATACTCCACGATAAAGAGGTTTACCTGCTTTTTGTTCTTCAACAAAGCCTTTTGTGCGCACAAATTTATTACGAAAATAGGCTTTACCATGATTAAAAGTAATGGCACAAATTAAACCATCTCCATCAAAAGGATGTTTAACAGGAGTACCATTAATATCTAATAATCCGGGGCCATTTCTAAATAATGTACCCTGTAAATCTGAAGGAATTTCTCCTTCTATATCATCAATCCAGTATTCGTATTCATTAGCTTGGGATTGATAACCTTTTTGCCATTGTTGTTTGTTGTAAGATTTAATTGTCATTTTTAGATAGTGAATAGTGAATGGGGAATAAGGAAGAACAGGAAGAGGTAACAGCTAATCGCTAAAAGCTAATCGCTAACTAACTTTTTTCTGGTAAAATTTCAGGGAGAAAAGGTTGTTCTACCATTGCTCTGGCACTACGATGTTCAAATACTTCTACTGGAGGTAATTTATTGTTTGTATTTTCAATTTCTGCTTTTGGATCTCCGGCGGGTAGCCATTTAAGTAGGGGTAAAGGAAGAAGTGTAGATATATTTGTAATAATTACGAGTAACCACAGATAATTAAAATTAGTTTCTGTAACTCCTAATAATTGAGTTAATAAAGCCCCTAATTCATGGGAAATTAAACCTGCAAGATTAAAAATAGACATTAATAAAGCAAATAAAGTCGCTTCTATTCCCGGTGGACAAAGACGAGCCGAAAGTACCAAAACTGGCATAAAGGCAATTTGCCCCATGACGGTTAAAACTAAACTATCTCCAAGGCTGAACCAATGATCGTCAATGCCAATTAATCTATTAGTATGGGTGACTAACATTAAAGCAGTCATACCCAAACCAGCAGAAATTACCGTACTCCAACCGAGAATTACCCTAAAGGGGACATTTTTGAGAAAACGTTGATATATAAAAATACCAACAATAGCCGCTAAACTTGTAACTAAACGAATACGCCCCAAAAATTCTGGTTGAAATCCTAATTCATTGGTGCTGAAAAAGAAGAAAGCTGAGTCGGCAGTGGGAGTAGCTTGCCATAAAAATACAAATAAAGTGGGCAACCAAATAGATTTTTGTTTAATCGCTAACCAGAGTTTTTGGCTTTGTTCAATTACACTTGCTGCAGGAGATAAGGAATATTTATCTTGATTGACTCTTTCTTCTGCAATAATCCAAGCGATGGCAGTTACAAATAAAGGAAAGGTTGCCGTAATTGCAAATATAGTTTGTTTGCTCAGATGTTGCAATAATAAACCACTTAAATAGGCAGTAATCAAGCCTCCTAAAGCAGACACTCCCCAACTCAGTGATTGCAATGAACCAACTTGACCTAAACTTTCTTTTCTGGCTCTTTCCACTACCATAGAATCAGCAATTACATCACTGATGGCAACGGAAAGGGAGGTTGCTAAAATAGCGATGGTAGCTGCCCAAGCATTGTTAACTATGGTTGCCAAGGCGAGCCAAGCCCCTGTTCCTAATAAACCTGATAAAATTAAATAAGGCCGCCTTCGGTAGCCAAATATTGGCACACCATCGGAAATAAAGCCAAATAAAGGCTTTATTATCCAAGGAAGAGCAGAAATACCAGTTAAAGCCGCAACTTGAGCCGGATTTAATCCTAAATCATCTTTAAGAAAAAAACTGACTGCTAAACGGGCTAACCCTAGTATTCCTTGGACGAAATAAACAGTTAAAATCCCTATTAGTTCTGAATTTAATTCGTTACCGAAAAGGATTTTTTCCTGTACAAATTGTTTGAATGATGACATTCTCAAGGTAATAAACATGAGTTGAGTTAAGTTTTATTAACTTTTATAACATATTTGTAATTATTGGTGTTTTTTATTGAGGAATTAAGAAAATAAAACACTATTTTTGTGTACAATTAAAAAGGATGTTTGTTATAGTAGTCAGATTATTTCGTCATACTCAAGGATATTACCTTAAGTGCTGAACAAAAACTCATTCAGTTAGCCCATGAAAAAGCAGCACGGGAAAATTCAACACTAAATTCGCAATTTCGCTCATGGTTAGAGCGTTATGTCAATAGTGAGCGCAAACTCCTTGATTATGATGCTTTTATGGAGCAAATATCCTATGGCAAGCCTGGAAAAAAATTCTCCAGAGAGGAAATGAATGAGAAATAGTTATTTCCTTGATACCAATATCTTGGTATATACTTTTGATAATTTTGAGCTGAAAAAACAAAAAATTGCTAACAATTTAGTTAGATAGTTTGGAAATAAGAAATAATTATTCAAATTTGCTTTAAGAGAACGACCAACAGTTGCAAACAACACTGCTAGAGCGACTTCTAAAAACAAAATGTCACAAGATATTTATCGCAAATAAAAATATATTTATGATCGACTTAACTGCTAAAGCTTGGGAACAAAAATATCAAGAATGTCGCGATCGCTGGAATTTAGGCTGTCCCGCTCCTCCTTTTATCAATCTGCTAGCTTCTGCTAATGCCCCTCAGCCTGGAAAGATTGCTGTTCTTGGTTGTGGCAAAGGACATGACGCTTTACTTTTTGCCGAGGTGGGATTTAAGGTAACCGGATTTGATTTTGCTCCCAGTGCGATCGCTGAGGCTACTGCTACTGCTAGAGCTAGAGAAATTAAAGCTCAATTTTTGCAACGAGATATTTTTACTTTGAATGTCGATTTTGCCAATTGCTTTGATTATGTATTAGAACATACTTGCTTTTGTGCTATCGCTCCAGTTCAGAGATTGCAATATGTAGAAGTCATAAAAAGTATTTTGCGTCTAGGCGGTAAGATAATTGGATTATTTTATACTCACAATCGTCCTGGAGGTCCTCCATTTGGGATTAAACCACAGGAAGTCCTAGATTTTTTTACCCCTGATTTTGAGCCGATTGTCTTTCAGATAGCGAAGGATTCGATCGCCCGTCGCCAAAGAGACGAACATTTGGCTATTTTTCAGTTAAAACGTTAACAACCACAGCCGCCACAGCCTCCTGCATCTGCTTCTTGTTGAGCTTTGTATATCTGTTTGAGATCGTCTAATGCACCGCCAGAAAGTGCTGATTCGCCGTAGAGGGCAAATCTTTGGACAATATCAAAAGAGTTATGGCATTGTTTGATTTCTGATAGAACAAAATCTCCCCAGCAAGTTCTACCTCCAGGGATAATTAAGCAAGCAACCGCAATCAAGCTTCCACACCAGAGAAATAGAATCTGGTTTTCAGATAAAGTTTTGGAAAACAATCCTCCTAAAAACAGGCCAAAAAATAAGATGATGGCGTAACCTACTACTAGGGGTAAATTATTCGGTTCAATTAGTAATTTGCCTTGCTCTAGTTGCGTTCTCAAATCATTAATTTTGTATTCATCAGAAATTTTTGGGTTTGAAACCCCGTCTTTCTAAGACGGCTTTACATT
>CAYPSO010000183.1:0-5546 GCA_964413275.1 uncultured bacterium
CGGTGAACCAAGAATCCCCCGTTACACCGCAAGGTTAACGGTGGGAGTGTCAATAGGTTTGAATCCTATTTTTCCAGTATAACAATATGGCGATCGCTATCTAGTTTAATAATTCCTTGACGTTGAAAATCTCCCAATAATCTTGTTACTGTCACCCGTGTTGTATTAATAGCATTAGCTATATTTTGATGGGTTAAACGCGATCCTAAACGCACGCCATCAGCAACATTTTCACCGATTTCTTCTCTTAATAAAAATAATAATTCCTTTAATCTTTCTTCTACTCGACGTATTCCTAAAATAGCGAGTAAAGCTTCTGTTTGTCGCATTTTGGGAATTATTTGATGTAATACTTTATGGGTTAAATTAGGAACAGTGTCAATTTCATGCCAAGGATACCATTTTAAATATACTTCCGATAAAGCTCTGGCTTCACAAATATCTAAATTAGTTAAATAACTACCAAAAAAAACTCCGGGTTTTACCCAACCTAGTAATACTTCTTCTCCTGTTGTAGTAATTGTATTAAGTTGCACAAAGCCATTATAAACTTCCCAAATTCCGCCGGAGGCAAAAGGAATAATTTCTCCTTTTTCATAGAGATGTAAGCGTTTTTCTTGGGCGTATTTTTCTGGAGATATTTGTTGGTTTACTAAGTAGGGCGATCGCATAAATAAAAATTTCTCCTTTCAGATAATAACAAATGTTATTTAGTTAAACTGTATATCTAAGAGGTAAACAAAAGGTAATCAAGAGATTAAAGTTTCAGAAATGTCAATATTTGTAATTATTTCCCTAAATTTATTTTTATTTTCTCTCTCTAAAAAATATTTTTGTAAAGCTTGCCATTCTTGCCATTTTTGATAGCGAATTTCTTTGACTTGATTGATTAAAGTTGGTAATTTATTATTTAACTCAGTAGCAAAAATATTTTCTAAAAACTCAGCCAAAACAAAACAATCTTGCATATCTCCTAACACTGTCTGAATATCCTTAATTTTGTTGAGATATTCTTGATAATTTTCTCCATAAAAATGAGTAAATAACTCCATGTTATAGCGAAGTTTTTTGGCTTCTTTTCTCAAATTATGTAAAATATCGCCTTCCTCTGTTAATAATATTTCTACTTCATCTTGAGTAAAATATTCTTGAATTTCTATTTTATTGGTTTCTAAAAATATTCCTAAAAACCATCCTTTATCTAGTAAGAATTGACTAACTTGTGGTAATAACAAATCTGGTAAAATTTCTTTGATATTCATATCACCAATTATTTGGTATTCTGGTTTCTTGAGCCATTTTTGAACACCTTGCTTTAATTTTTTATATTGTTTACCATGCAAAACTTTTTCTACTTGAGTAAAAGCATATTTTCTCTTTTTTTTTAAAGAAGTGATTGCCAAATTTAAGTTATCTTTTTCGGAATTTGGTAAATCAGTTTTATATTTATTTTCTAAAGTTTCTAATAAAACATCTATATCTCTTAATTCCCCTAAAACAGAAGCAATTTTTCCCACCTTTCTTTGAGTTATACCAATCGGTAAAATAAGAGCAGACTCAAAACCAATCATCGCACTTCTAAGTCGCCGCATTCCTACCCGCATTTGATGTAATTCTTCGGTATCTTTATCCTCTAAAACACCAACTTCATGTTTGAGCATCTTAGAGAAATGTTTGGCAATCCCTAAATAACCCCAATCTGCAAAACTATGGGCATTTTCTTGTGTTGGTATTTTCATATTTATTTAATAGTTTCAACATCACTTGATATAATTATAAAAAACAATTGTTATCAAATGATTAAGCAACCACTATTATTTTACAACTTAATAAAATTAATAGTAAATATATATAGTCAATTTTTCTATCTCTGTTTCTATTTTTTCTCTCTTTGTGGACATTCTCTTGGTGAGCCTGCGTCTTTCGCCGACGCGGGCTTCCACCCCTCTGCGCTTTCTGCGGTAAAAAAAATATATTGAAAAACTAAATAATATTAATATATTTTTAATTTATGGAAATTAGGAAAATAATATAAAATATTTTAGTATTAATTAATATAAGAATATAAGTGCTTAAACAAAATTATTTACACATTTTTATATGAACTAAAAATTGCTGTAAGCTGGCCAACTCTATGTTGGTCAGCTTACCTATTACCTATTCCCTATTCCCTATTCCCTCTCTCAACCATGTAATTAATTTTGTGTACCTACTTATTATTGGCGTTTTTGAATTATAGAAATTGCCCTAACAACAGTTTCAGGAAAAACAACGATTAAGCTTCCTTTACTCTTACTAGCATCATCTAAACCAATATTAATTGCATTTGTCTCATCTAAAATGATTTGATAACGAGCTTGGGGATTTTCTTGGGTAATTCCTTTAATAATTAAATCGGCAACTTCTCCTGATTGCCTACCTCTTTTATCATCATCTTCTTTAACAATAATATAATCAAAGAATTTAGCTGCTAATTGACCTAAAAGGATCAAATCTTCATCCCTACGATCGCCTGGCCCACCAATAACTCCAATTTTTTCGCCCTGCCAATTGGCAACAAAACCACCTACAGCTTCGTAGCCATGAGGGTTATGGGCATAGTCCACCAGAACATGGTAATCACCCAAGTCAAACAAATTCATCCTTCCGGGTGTTTGATCTGCACCGGGGAGAAAAGTACGCAATCCTTGACGAATAACCTCAATATCAATTCCTTGGGCAAAACAAGCTAAACTAGCCGCCAAAGCATTAGCAATCATAAAAGGAGCCATACCTCCCATAGTCATAGGAATATTTACCGCTTCTTCAAGTCTCAAAGTCCATTCACCCTCTAAAATTGAAAGATAGCCATTTTCATAAATAGCAGCTAATCCTTCTCTACGAATATGATCGACAATAATGGGATTATCTGGATTCATGGCGAAATAAGCCACTTTACCTTTAACCTTTTCAGCCATACCTGCGACTAGAGGATCGTCAGCATTTAGGATAGCATAGCCATCTCCAGCCACTGTTTCTGCTACTACTCCTTTTACCTTAGCCATTTGTTCAATAGTGTTTATATCTCCAAGGCCAAGATGATCGGCAGCTACATTAAGAACAATGCCTATGTCACAACTATCAAAAGCTAAACCAGAACGAAGAATACCTCCCCTAGCACATTCTAAAACTGCAATTTCCACTGTTGGATCTTTAAGAATTACCGCAGCACTAACAGGCCCTGTATTATCACCTTTTTCCACTAAATATTCTTGAATATAAATGCCATCGGTGGTGGTATAGCCTACCGTCTTGCCTGTTTGACGACAGATATGGGCTGTTAAACGAGTAGTAGTGGTTTTACCATTAGTACCAGTGATGGCGAAAATCGGGATTCTACTGGGACTTCCGTCCGGAAACAGCATATCAATAACAGGTGCAGCAATATTGCGGGGTAAACCTTTACTGGGGGCAGCGTGCATCCTAAAACCGGGAGCAGCATTGACCTCAACAATAACACCATCAACTTCTCGTAAAGGCTTAGTAATATCTTCAGCAACTACATCAATACCGGCAATATCTAAACCTATTATCTTAGCAACCCGTTCAGCTATCCAAATATTTTCTGGATGTATATCATCAGTACGATCTACGGCGATACCACCCGTACTTAAATTAGCTGTAGCTCTTAAATAAGCTATTTCTCCTTTGTCTAATACACTTTCTAGGGAATAACCTTGACGGGATAAAACACCAGTGGAAGTGCGATCGACGGTAATTTTTGTCAAAATGTTATCGTGTCCTTCGCCTCGAGCTGGATTTTTATTAGTAATTTCAATTAATTCTTCAATAGTCGATCGCCCATCCCCTTCCACATGGGCAGGAATCCTTTCTGCTACGGCAACCACTTTACCATTAATAACTAAAACCCTATGATCGCTACCCTTATAATAACGCTCAATAATCACAGACTTACTTTTAGAAGCAGAACTAGCTAAATCGTAAGCTTCTTCAGCTTCTAGCCAACTATTAATATCAATAGTAATACCACGTCCATGATTGCCATCTAAAGGTTTAATCACAATGGGATAGCCTCCCACCTCTTTGATTGCTTCTTCTAAATCATCTAAATACTGAATTACTGTGCCTCTTGGTACAGGGATACCCGCATCCTGAAGTATATTTTTAGTAGCTTCTTTATCACAGGCCAATTCTACCCCTAAGATACCAGAATAACTGCTCAGGGTGGCTTGAATTCTTTTCTGATGAATTCCGTAACCAAGTTGGAGCATTGCCCTAGCATTAAGCTGTATCCAAGGAATTTGTCGTGCTTCTACTTCTTTGAGGATGGTGTCGGTACTAGGGCCAAGGGCAGAACTAGCACATAATTCTTTGAGATCGATAATATCTTGTTCTAACTCCTCTGCGGGATAAGTTCTGCGTTCAATAATTGAGCTACATAATCTTACTGCTGCTCTACCTGCATAACGCCCTGCCTGCTCTTCTATGTATTCAAAAACAACATTATAAACCCCCGGAGTAGCAGTTTCTCTGGTACGACCAAAACCAACGGGCATTCCGGCTAGTTCCTGTAATTCTAGGGCAATGTGTTCGATAATATGCCCCATCATTGTTCCTCTTTGTACTCGTTCTAAAAAGCCTCCCCGATAGCCTGGAGAACAATAGTGTTCTATTAATGTTGGTAAAACTTCTACCAATCCTTCATAAAATCCTGGTATTTCATTGGAAGGTTTTTCAGCTAAGTCTTCTAAATCAAGACGCATAACCACTAATTTCTGACGACGAATACTCCAATAATTAGGACCTCGAAGGGTTTGGGTTTTGAGAATTTTCATAATTTATTTCAATAAAAGTTTGGAACCACGAAGAAGCATTATGTTTAGTGTCTCGCCAAAAAAAACCGATAAACTGTCCATAATGAACATTTCTTGAATTAAGTTTCTATGAGACCATTGTTACTGTGGTTTCATTGGTTGATGCTGCTTAAGATCGTAGCGATCGCCGTGAGATAAAATATGAAGTCGTAAATTATGCATACTGAGAGGATCGCTTGCTCCCACTTCTCCTTGATTGCTGTAGATCATATCTCTAGCATCAACTATGGTAACAGTACCTTTACCAATAACTTGAAGTATGCCATCCCTTTCAAACATGGCACAGGTATCCTCATCTATACCTATCCCTAAGCGTTCGGGATGACCAGAAACTGCACTTAATAAACGAGCCATACGATTGCGATTATGAAAATGCTGATCTACCATCACTTCTGGGATAATACCTAATCCCATAGCCATATCGACTAAAGCCCGATTAGGGGATTCTCCACTGCTACCCCCGGCGATCATGTGATGTCCCATAACTGCTGCACCAGCACTTGTACCAGCTAAGGAAATTTCTCCCAATTGAGCTCTTTGACGTATTCTTTCCATTAAAGGAGTATCTGCTAACAGGCCGCACAAACGCAATTGATCGCCGCCAGTCATAAATACTCCGGTGCATTGTTCTACATATTCTTGATAATGAGCATCTTCTCCTTGAGAACGATC
>CAYPSO010000184.1:0-5508 GCA_964413275.1 uncultured bacterium
ATCCCTAGTTCGCTAATGATTTCCTCAGTTCCAGTAGCTGCATACCCTTTTGTGGCAAACAAATAACGTGCCCGATCGAGAATAGCGCGACGGGTGTGGAGAGTTTGTTCAGCCTTGGTTCGTTTGGCAGGCATAGCAGTTTGTTGGAATTTGACATTCATGCAGTATGTATCTTGACAGAAGCAAAATCACCTCTGTATGTTAGATACATACAGATTGTATCTTTTATCGGGATTTTCCTCAAGGAGGCTGTGATGCAAGCTGAATTGGCGACACGCAAAGCCACGATCGCTGATATCCCTTTTCTCGCCAGAATTCAGTACGAAGCGTCGCTACCGCCGCTGAATCGGTGCTTTTGGGAAGAGATTCTGGAGGGCACTGAAACAGATGCCTTGCAATTTATCGAAGCAATGCTTAGGGCGAGTGCCTGTAACTGGGGTAATGTAGCGGATTACCTGGTTTTGGAACAGCAAGGAAAGCCTGTTGCAGCAGCGGCAGGCTACCTTCCAAACTCAGAAGATTACTGTCCGCTCTGTCTATCGGGTCTGGATGCGATCGCACAAAATTTGAATTGGTCGAAAGAAGTAGCAACTGCCTTTCGCGATCGCTATGAGCAATTTTGGGGTGGCGATTGCTGTCCGATTTTTCTCGCACCTCAAGCACCCTGGATCATTGAAAATGTTGCGGTTTTACCAGAGGTGCGAGGTCGAGGATTGGGAAAAGTGTTACTCAAAGCTTTGCTAGAAGAAGGGCGATCGCAACAGCATTCTCACGCGGGAATTATGGTGATCAACGGCAACGATGCGGCTCGTCATCAATTAAAGTTCAATTTCTTTTTTCTTAGTGTGCATAGCTCTAACAATTTCTTGATATTTTGGTTCAGGTTTTGATTCAGGTTCAGGAAATAGATAACATATTTCATCATCTAAGTCTTCGGAATCATCATCTAATTCAAGAACTTGTTTGTTCATATAATTGAGGTATTGAAAATAGGAAAATTGTAACGGAATAGGGGGTAAGGTTTTAATTTCAGGACTGTTATTTTTTTGTTGATATAAATGTTCGTCAGTATAGAATTGTAAGGTAGTAGGTACTTTCAAATTAAGATAATTTTCATCGCCTTCAACAAATTTCTGCATTCCATAAACTTTACCTAATTTACCTATTTTGTGACCTGGAATAGTAACCATTTTTTCATTCTTTTCATCCCACGCACCATAGGAAATACCTACATTATGAGCTTCCCTATTATTAACCAATTTATTAACGGTTTCTAGGCTAATATTTTCTCCATCCTTATTCCAAAACTTAACTTCTAACCAGTCTGGCGAAGTTAAGTTATCTAGGAATTTCTTAAAGTCGGGTTTCTTCTTTTTCCTAGCTAACAGTAAATTACTATAAATATGATTTTGAATTTGAAACTTGATAATATTACTGGTTTTCCCAGAATCTAAGTATTTTTTGTACTGGCGATCGCAATTCTTAAACGCCATTTCTCTGGGATTATTCACTGGCGTTAAATCATATTCCTTTTCCAGTTTTCTTAGCACATTACATATTTTATAGTAGTTGAAACTGTTCTGGGTTACTATTCCGTTATTCTGAATTTTGTTGATAACGATATGGCAATGAGGATGTTTATGATTAGTCGTCAATCCTCCAATGTTTTCTCGGTCATGTTTCACCACAATCAATTGATTATCAACGAAACCCATTCGTTTTGCTATTTCAACTCCTATCTCTCCAATAGAGCGATCGCTTACTTTATCTGTTGGGGCAAAACTCAAAGATATATGACAACAAGGCTTTGTTAATCTGCTTACCCTACCTGCACTTCTCCACCTAGTAACCGTACCTTCAAACGAGTTGATTATTTTATCTTTATTGAAGCTAGTGGGTTCTATTTGTAAGTTATTTTCCAGTATCTCAGGAGTTTTGTTTTCCCTAAGAACATACCCAATAGTATCACTGAAACTTAGAGTTTCGTTAATTTTCCCAATCATATCAATGAATGTCGTAGCTTTCCTTAATTTTAGCGTTTTTCTCAGATATATTAAGCTTTTTCAGGTATTTTGTTACCTTCAAAGGAGTTTTATGTTTTTTTGATTCAATGCACCTTTGACTCTCGACTTCTGCAATTCGTCTATTCTAAGTTCTAGTTGTTTACTGTGCCAACTCCCTAACTTCTGTATGGCGACTGTTGCAGTTTTGTTAGAAGTTTAACGTATGGTAAGTCAGCTCGTACTATTTGAATTTATTTCTCGCTAACTGTAGCTAACAACTTGTGAAATAATATTCAACTTGTCCGTCATGTACTAAACTACTTTCTTTTTGAAATGAACTATCATTCAAGTGAAAATAGTGTTATTTTTGTAGTTTATAGTCAACAATGATACAATTTAGGCTATAAGGTCGAAGCTAAAAAGAGCCTAGTTTTTCGCAATAAGCGACAGTATATTCTCAAGCTCTAAGAGCAGTTTTTGGTGTTAACTCATAACATAGGTTTTTGCCTGCTTATCGCCACAACTTCTCAATAATTTATCTTAGGGTTGAAGTGCGAATCTACCCCAAGATAACAGGGTAAATCAAATATAAATACTTAGAAAAGTCGTCTTGATAAAGTAAGCAACAGGGGTACTAACGGTGTCCTTTAGTACCCCTGTTAGTCCAAATAGGTATAAATAGAAAGTTAAAAAGAGTCCCTTACGGGTGTACTAACGGTGTCCTTACGGGTGTACTAAAGGGGTACTAAAAATACTTAGGTATTTATGCTTAGAAAAAAAGAAAAACAGAAGTGAAAAGTTTCTGCTAAGTTATTTTCAGGAGGTGATTGATAGATTTAATCAACCCCCCAATGAAGAAATTGATGAATAATTAAATGTTGGGATTAGAAAAGAAAAGGTATTTGATTAGACCGACAAATACACTACCAATGACAGCGCCGAAAATAATTCTATTGAGAATTTCAATGTTATCTAAGCGTTTCTCTACACCTTTGACAGTTTCATTGAGGGTGGTTATTTTGCCGTTAAGGTTTTCGCATTGTCCCTTGATGTCGCCTTTTAATTCAGCTTCTAAACTTTCTATTTTTCCCGATAATTTGGTATCTAAACTTTCTATTTTTCCCTCTAACTTAATTTGATTTTTTTCTAAATCAGTTAGTTTCGTGTTGACTTGACCGAGAGCATTTACTATTTGGTCAAGTCTTTGATTGATTTGTGAGATGTCATTGTCTGTTACTGTGGTCATAGAATATACTCATTGATGGGATGAAGCAGGGTCTAACTGCTTCACCTCAATATTATCGTTAGAAATCGAAATGTTTAATTGCGATCTGGAAAAAGCTCAAAGCTAATGTGGCGCAATCAGTGGTGGTAGCTTTACTTTCATGAGCTAATAAGGTTTTAGCCCTGAGGTAGCAATAAGTATAGAGCTTTGCCAAGCTATCAATGTATTCGGATATTTCATCACTTTTGCTCTTGATGGTTCGTTCAGCATATTTAGCATGGAGAGCAGAATGACCATTGCTATTGATATAAGGTGTAGTTGTTTTCATTTTTCATCCTTAATAAAATTTATTCCGTAAATTGCCAAGAGTACCAACATTCTTGATACTCTTCTGGGATACAATCAAAGTTGAACCAGTAATCTGGTTTTTCTGGTTCTTCTGGTTGTTCGCACTCGTAGTCGTAGTCTGGTTCATCTTCACCAAATTCTGGGTAGAAGATTCCACCACACTCAACCCACTGCCTGATATAAGTCATCATTATTACCTTTGAGATTATCAGGCAGTTCAAGCGATAGCTTTACTTGTAGTAGGCAACATCCACAACCATCCCCCCGAAATGAGTCAAATCGTTGTTCCAACTGAAATAAGGTTCTTCAGTGACAACACTCCAAATACCATCAGGGTATTGACAAAAAAGCTCAGATATTATGAAACATTCGTCTTCATATAAGCCACTGAAATCGTGATTTATCAAGGCACTTAGACACCATTCGGGAAGTCTGAACTTGGCTAGAATTTGCATAATTTGTTTCTCAGTTAATATCACCCTAGTGCAGCGATAGCTTTACCTTAAGTAATAAGTAATAAATAATAAGTAATAAGTGAAGAGTCTTTCTATACTTATTACTTGTTACTTCTTACTTATTACTTGAATAACTAGTTAGGTATTTTCTTTGGCATAATTTTTCTACCACAGAAAAGGGAATAACACCTTTTTTAGTTTCTGCTTTTGTTGTTCCGCAAAAATAGATCCACTCTATTCCCACATTAATATTGTCCAATCGCAATCCGATAAATCCAATATCGTATTGCTGCACAAAATAATAATTCATTGTTATTAATCCTTATTTGGCAATGGTTGTGGAAGGAGAAAATCAGTTTTCCCCCCCAGACAATTATTGAGCTAATTGAAATTTGGAAATATGTTCAGGTCTTATGTCGTAGTGTTTAAGACGGCTGCACATTTGTGATTTATTTCCAGTAAGCTGTAGGTTCATTTCAGTGGCGAGTGCTTTGATAATGTCGAAAGGAACTTTCATTAAGTCTTTGTAGCTAAGTGGTGTAGGTGTGGTGATAGTTTCATCGGCAGGAGTTTCTTCAATTTGTAATGGTTCAATATCGTCATTCATGAGTTCAGATACTTGGGTATAAAAATCTGGTTGTTCGTTAATTATTGTTGTGGAAATATTTTCGGAAATTTGATGAGATTCAGCAGAATGAAACAGACAAGAAAACAAACAGAAATAAAGAATGAAAAGGACAATGTAGAGCATAATTATTACCTTGATGTAGAGATTAGTAATTTTCATTTAATTAAACCGTTAGGTTTTTCTTATTTTAATTTATTGTGTCATAAACGGAATAATTATAGAGTCAGAATTAGAGTAACTGTTAGTCGATTATTTTTAAAAAAATACTCAAAAGAATAGTAAATAGTGAGATGAATTGTTTATAATTTAATTAAGTTATTTTGAGGAGATAAAAGGGGATGAGAAATACTGAAAAAAGAGTTAAGGTATATCTAACTGATAAAATGTTAAGAATTTATAATTATTGTGTCTGTGAACAAGATACTTTGGGGAAAATGTTGGTTGAATATCTAGATATACAGTACGCATATAAATATTTAATCCAGCAGAAGGAAAACCGAGATGAGCTTAGTGATTTCCGCAAAAATAAGGATAATTTAACCGAAGATTTCTTAAATTTTGATTATAGAAGAAAAAGAAAAATATTAGCCAGAATCTTTGAAGATTTGGAATATGAATATAAGCATCTTTTGAAGATAATAAAAACTGATAATGGAGAAGATAATACTAATATTGATAATAGTTATAATTGGGTTGAAAATAGTAAAAAAGTCGAAGTACAACAACAGCAAGAAGAAGATGATGATTATGAAGAAGACGACGACGATGATGATGATGAGGTAATAATAGGAGGCACTGAGCCCGACCCAGATAATCCAGGCTACACCAAAGATGGAGATGTAATTTGGT
>CAYPSO010000185.1:0-3736 GCA_964413275.1 uncultured bacterium
TCTGCTAAAACATAAGAAAGGGGTCCAAACCAAGCAATATCTACTCGATCTCGTTGCTGTTAACAATTTTCGACGAAGCATAGATTTAATTTCTCCGTTTTATTTCTAACTATTCATTAGTGTACGAAGAGCAAATTAAATCCCAAGAAACGGTAAGTAAATTTATGATTATCAATTTATGTAGATAAGTTAATTAACTTGTCTAGTCATTTAGAACTGACGCAAAAATGATTAATAATAAAAAGTAATGATTCATTTACAAACAGTTTTTATAAAGGTTACAAAATTCTCTAAATCTGGAGTTGATAAGCCGACAATTTTGGCGAAATCGTCCCACTTTCTTAGTTGAACAGCTTGCGGGGCAAAAGGTTTATCAATAAATGCTTTTGCTTGTGTTTCGTTAAAAATTCCACCTTGCCATTGCAAGCTTTGTTTTGATGCGGGAGATAGGGATTGCCAATAGTTAAAATCAACGGCGCAAAGATATTTTTTGGCTTCTACATGAAGACGGATAGGTTCAATCACAGCATCACTAAAAAACGACTTGAACACAAGTATAGCCCTATATTCATGGCGATTATCTTGATTTTTAGTTGATTTTGGTAAAAGATGACCTAAATCATGAAGCAAACAAGCTACAATCATTTCTTTACTTGCTCCTGCGGTTTCAGCCAAGGTTGCACACTGGAGAGCGTGTTCAAGTTGACTAACTAATTCTCCGTCATATTGTTGATGACCCTGAGTTACAAAAAGGTCAATAATATCATCAATAGTAAAATTTTTAACTTGATTCATAGTTTTTTGAGGGGTATATTTAAAAATACGCCAAATTCCTGGGCAATATTACAGCTAACTCTGGCGTGGACTTTGCCTTGCTCGTCATAAAAACTCGCTTTTTTGGCTAAGGGAAATACTGCTTCATGCCAAACATTAGGATGAATATATAAACCGCAATTACCCTCGATATAAAAAGCAATAAAATCTTTAGGTTTGAGATCATCTCCGGGTAAGGCTAGAGGTACTATAAAGGGTATATTTTCTAAGGGAAAAAATAATTGTCCACTATCAGGATGATAATTAGCGTGCCATAATAAAACTCGCTCTTTTATCTCTAAGGAATCTTGCTTGGAATCTTGGGGATTTTTTGACCAACCTAATAAATATTGGTCATTTACTGCTTGATTTTTCCCATATAACATATCTCCTGACCACCAAAAATCAAAATTTCCGGATATAGTGCCAGCTTGATTACCTGTACCAGAATCTATTTTGCGCCATCCTTGATTTGGCCAAGTGACAATTTCAATGGGAAAATTATGATAATCTTTTACTAACAATCCATAGCCTTTTATTGATTCAGGATTTGCTTTCATTAAAGGTATATTAAACCAAGGTAATTCAGCAGGAACATTAGGATTCAAATAATCTATTTCTTGAAAATTTTTGTTTTGTTTATTAGTAATGAACATAATTAAAAATAATTATAAATTAGCTTGTAAGGTGGGCAAATTATTAATCATAATTGTTTTTCTATAAAAATCAAAAGTATTTGCCCACCTTACGTATAATTTGTTGCTTGATGTGCTTCTAGAAAAACTTCATAATTCCGTGCATTTACTTTATTCATTTGAAAACTGCTGTTATATTAATTATAAGAAATTAGTGATTTTTTCTTTTAATTCTATAAGAGAATTAAGCAACCCATGATTGGGATATTTTTCTAATTGTTCTTTAGTATGAGTGCCGTTTGTTACGCCTAAAGACCAAAAACAATGGGCATTAATTCCTGCTTCTAAATCAGAAGGGGTATCACCAATTACGATTACTTGTTGAGGATTTTTAATTCCTAATTTATACATGGCTTTTTGAATCATATATGGTGCAGGTCTTCCTTCATTATTGTAAATTTCAGAAGGAGTAACAGAAACTTGAATAGTTGATTCTGAAGAACCAACATAATCATTATTTAAACCTAAATTCCAACCCAAACGCTCTAAAATAATATCAGTTACTTGACGATAAAAACCTGTATTAAGAGCAATTTTTATATTATGAGATTTCAACCAATCAAATAATTCTAAACATCCTTCTGTTGACTCTACAGTTTGAGTGCGATAATGACTTTCTAAAACTTCTTTGAACCTATTATAAGAAGCTTCTACTTTTATCTCATAATCTGGATTTTCTTGACCAATTTGTTCCTGCCATAAAGTTTGAAATACTAATTTTTTTGACCAGCCCATCATAGATAAAATCCGTTCTGATTCTACTTTTAATCCGGTATCTTTTGCTGCTTTTTGAAAACAATTATAAACTTCATTTTTATCTTTGACGGTTGTACCGGCCATGTCAAAAACAACTAATTTTAATTCGTGGTTCATGGTTATTGGTTATTGGTTAACAACTAATCGCTAATCGCTAATTGCTTTAAAAAAGGAAGAGCTAAAAATAAACTGGCAATTGCTTCAGCATTAATTAATTCTTCAGAAAAAATTGCTTTTTCTAATTGTTGATAACTTAGTAATATTACTTCTATATCTTCATCCTCATCTTGTGGTGCAGGTTGTGGTAATTTTTCTAAATCTTGAGCCAAAAAAATATGGACATATTCATCAGAATAACTCGGTGCAAGGGCAAATTTACCCAAAAATTGCCAAGAATCGGCGTAATAACCCGCTTCCTCCTCAAGTTCTCTTTTAATAGTGTCTAATGGTTGTTCTTTCGGTGCGATCGTACCTGCGGGAAACTCTAATAATCGGGTTGCTACTGCATAGCGATATTGTCGTAACATAATCAGTTTTCCTTCTTTATTAATAGGAACAGCTAAAGCAGTTCCGGGATAGCGAATACATTCTCCTTGGGTTTCAACTCCATTGGGTAAACGCAGTTTATTTACTTCAAAATTAACTTTTTCACCTTGATAAAATAAGCGTTTTTTTAGAATTGTTGGAAATTCTTTGCTTGGCAACATAATAATTAAAATGTAATTTTGCTATGCACTTTTAGTATTTTACTATTATAAAATAACAAAACTTACTATCAATATTTTCTTTGTCTAATCATCAACTTCTTTTAATTCTATGATTGTTAAAACTGCTCCTTGAGGATCGCTAATTGTGGTAAAACGGCCGGGATTGATTTCAATTGGATTCATCAAAACTTTTCCACCCAAACTTTTAACTATCTCAATGGAAGTATCAAGATTTTCAACATGGAAATATACAGCCCAATTAGAAGGAATATTTGCAGGCAAATTAACTTTGTCCATATCAAAAATACCGCAATTATTGCGATCTTTGACTTTACAAATAACATAATGAGGTGGCTTTTCTTCAATTTCGATTTCCCAATTAAAAATCTTTTGATAAAAATCTACAGCCTTTTCTGAACCTCTTGTTTGTAATTCAGCCCAACAAAAAGTATTAACTTCATTAACAACTCCTGCACCAATATGCTTTTTTCCTTGCCAAAGACCAACAATTGCATCTGTCGGATCTTTAACAACTGCCATACGTCCGAATTGCATAACATCAGAGGGAGCTTCTAAAACAGTGCCACTGTGATTTTGCCAACTTTTGACTGTTGCTTCTAAATCTTTAACATTGATGTAACTTTGCCAATGGGGAGGAATGTTTTGTCCTTTTATTTTTTCAGACATGGCAAAAATACCAGCTACACTGCGATCGCCTTTATAAGCCATAGAATAGGATTGAATGCCTTCAACAAGTACATCTTG
>CAYPSO010000185.1:3836-5452 GCA_964413275.1 uncultured bacterium
GATCGCCTTTATAAGCCATAGAATAGGATTGAATGCCTTCAACAAGTACATCTTGAAAATCCCAGTTAAATAATTTGGCATAAAATTCTTTAGCTTCTTGAATATTTATTGTCACAAGATCAACCCAACTGAATACACCATTTTCATAACTTTCTCGAATACCCATAATTTCCTCGCTTTTTTTCTATATAAAATTTAGGATAATTGCTTTTAATTTTTTTGTACAAATAATTTTTAATTAAAGTGAACTTAAAGAAATAATAAATAAAAGTTAATATTTTCGATCTAGTCTAAATTATCCCTGTATTAGATAAACATCATTAAACTATTAAATAAAAAATTTTTAACTTTGAAAATTAATATGAAAAAAACAAGTCTTTTTCTAGGTTTAGCTTGTGGTTTATTATTAGGAATAACTGCTTGCGTTGAGCAACAATCCGAAACTTCTACTTCTACAAGAAATGCAGATTCTTCTAATTCTAATTCCAATAGCATTAATGTTTACACAGCCCTAGAAGACGATCAAATTGCTGAATATTTGCCTTTATTTAAAAAAGCTTATCCCAATATTAATGTGAATATTGTGCGGGATTCTACAGGAATTGTCACCGCTAAATTATTAGCAGAAAAAGATAATCCTCAAGCTGATGTGGTTTGGGGTTTAGCTGCTTCTAGCTTGCTGGTTGCCGATCAACAAGGAATGCTCGAACCCTATGCTCCAAAAGGATTAGAGGCAGTAATACCTGAAATGAAAGACGATCGCACCCCGCCCCATTGGGTAGGTATTGATGCTTGGATGTCTGCTTTCTGCGCAAATACAGTGGAATTAGACAAGAAAGGTTTACCTATTCCTCGCTCTTGGGATGACTTAACTAAGCCTGAATATAAAGGTCAAATAGTGATGTCTAATCCTGCTTCTTCGGGTACTGGTTATCTCTCCGTATCGGCTATTTTACAGCTAAAAGGAGAAGAAAAGGGCTGGCAATATTTAGATGCTTTACACCAAAATATCGCCCAGTATATGCACTCTGGTTCTAAACCTTGTAAAGCCGCAGGTGCAGGGGAATATCCCATTGGAGTCTCTTTTGGTTATCGTGCTGTTAAACAAAAGAATGATGGCGAGCCTATTGAACCAGTATTTCCCAAAGAAGGTTCAGGTTGGGATATTGAAGCTAATGCTTTAGTGAAAAAAGATAATATTCAACCTTCGGCCAAAGAATTTTTAGATTGGGCGATTTCTCCCGAAATTTCCGCAGAATACGGCAAAAACTTTGCGATTACCGCCGTAAAAACTAATACTAAAGTCCCAGAAGGTTTTCCAGCCAATCCAACCGCTCAACTGATTAAAAATGATTTTCAGTGGGCAGCTAAAAACCGCGATCGCATTTTAGAGGAGTGGACTAAACGCTACGATTCTAAATCTGAACCAAAGTCTGAATAGAAGGCAGGAGGTAATAGGTAATAGGTAATAGGTAAGAGGTAATAGGTAGGAGGTAAGAGGTAATAGGTAATAGGTAATAGGTAAGAGGTAATAGGTAAGAGGTAATAGGTAATAGGTAAGAGGTAGGAGGTAAGAGGTAAGAGGTAATAGGTAATAGGTAAGAGGTAATAGGTAA
>CAYPSO010000186.1:0-5252 GCA_964413275.1 uncultured bacterium
CAAAGCAGGGGGTAGCATTTCTGGGGAACATGGCATCGGCTCAGATAAAGTTTGTTATATGCCAGATATGTTTACTGAGGTTGATTTAGAAACCATGCAATATGTGCGATCGGCTTTTAATCCTGATGGTTTAGCTAATCCTAATAAAATTTTTCCCACACCTCGCACCTGTGGAGAATCTGCCAATGCTCAAGCAAGGGGGGATTTTAAGGATATACCCGCATTTTGATGATTTCAAATACTAGCGGTGCAAGCATTTAAGCTTTAAGATTTGTATTTTTCAAATTAATGCCAAGTTTTTAGCTTTTTCCTCTTCAACATAAATCGGGGATTAACTTGCACCAATAACTCCAATTCATCGGCCAATCCCCGGCGCTGTAATGCCTCATTAATAGCTCTAGAGCTAAATTGAATCTGCTCAAACTGTTGAGTATGGGAAATACTCTCAGCATGATTGCGATAGTAATACAAAGGTTTAGATAAATGTACCACCTCAGTTACTTCCGATAGTCGCAAACATAAGTCATAATCCTGTGCTGAGGTAAATTCAGAGTTGATTCCTCCAACATTATTGTAAACTTCTCGACGAATTAAACGAAAATGAAAGGTCATAAAATCTACTAGCAGCCGCTCTTGGGAATAGGGAATTTGACAGCGTTTACCTAGTCCTTTAACTTGACCATTGGCATCAATTACTAAATAGTCTGTATAAACTAGACCAATCTTTGGTTGAGCGTCTAAAATCTCAGCAGTTTCAGCTAAAGTAGTCGGAGCCAGTAAATCATCACTGTCAACAAAGCCGAGATAAATTCCTGTAGTTTGGTCAACAGCATTGGCTAAGGCAACTCCCCTACCTTGATGTTGGGCGGCAATTACTCTGATTCTTTGGTCTTGTTGGGCGTAGCGGTGAGCAATTTCAAGGCTGCTATCTGTAGAACCATCATCCCAAATTAATAATTGCCAATCTTTTCTAGTCTGTTGAAGCACGCTTTCAATAGTTGCAGCTAGGTAAGCTTGTCCATTGTAAACAGTGATGACTAAAGAAAAGGTAGCTGCAATAGAAGATGATGTTTCTTGGTTCATTATATAAAAATTAGATATTTTATTAATTTTTAGATTTAGACCGAAAACTTAAAATACTAATCCCCAATAAACCAAATAATACATTGGATTCAGGAACAGAAGTCGAAATATTATCACTTTGAGCTATTTGACGAGCAGGACTATTAGGAGTTGCAAAGTATGAACCAATAGGAATAGGTGGATCGCCTAGATCGGGAGGTGCAGTGTACCAACTTGCCAGATAGGGAGCATTTTTAGGAGCAAAGTCACTTAAAAAGCTAAATTCAGTTAAGGAATTCCCCGGCAAAATTGAATTAGTAGGAGTACCATTAGTATTAGCAACATTGTACCAATGCAAAATTAAGGGTGGATCTTCAAAAACTTCAGGATTCGAGCCATACCATTCTGGATTGATTGATAATAGTGGATCTTCAGATTTGTTGTAGTTCCACTTACTGAAATTGTAGGGACTATCTGAATTGTTGTAATAATCACTTGTCCCGTCAGGAGGTAAAATCTCAAAATCCCAACCAGATGGAGTGGAGATACTGGCAATATCTAAGTCATTAACATCAAAAAGTGGTAATTCCCAATCGACAATTTCATCACAAATTTCTTCATTACCATAACCACTACCTGACATAATTGGGGAAGTATTGAATACTTCAAACTCGTATAAGTATTGATTGCCTACAGGAGTGATAGTAGCATCTACTCTTGAGGCGGGACAGGATTTATTAATTTCATTGTGCCAACCCCAACTAATACCTCCAAAGATTTGAACTTTTTTATAATTACCTTCGGCATCATTTTTCTGATAGGCCAAATATAAATTGGCTGTCCAATCATGATCATTCCAAATATCTCCTCTACCTGGAATGTCATGAAAATTATATGGATCTCGTTTATTGCTAAAGAAATAAAAAGGATCGTCTGGTTTTTCTTTTAAAGAATCACCATAGTAAAAGGGTGTTTTCGATTTTGTATCAATGATACTTTCTGGTATGTTATGACCTTGCACTACGTTTTTTGCATCTTCTATTACTTTATGATTACTTTCTACCCATTGAAGCCAGTGGAGTTGACCTGTATTGGGATCGGGAAATTCTGTTACTGTTATATCTTTACCAAGTTCGGGATCGAAAAAATTTTCTTTTTGAGGTTCGTATTCTAGATCGAGCCTTCCACCAACCTTTATAGGAAGACTACCGTCTGCTGAAAATTGTTGACAACCCAACATATCTTGAGGATTGCAAGGTTGATACCAAGTAATATTAATATTTCCATTAATTAAAGTATTAGATGACTCAAACTCCCATTCTGGAAATTGGCTTTGAAAAGCTTTAATGAGTTTAGCATCAGGAGGAGAAATTTTTTGAATTGGATCTATCCATACCTGTCCTTTGAGATTACCAACTGTATATGAAACTGGAGTTAAATTAGGTGAATATGAATAGGAAACAGTAAATGCGTTCGCTGGAAAAGTAGCACCAACTATGGAAAATATTACTGTTCCCATCTTTATAAAAATTATTTGCCTGCTTTTCATTTCTTTCTTTTGAGACTATATTGGCTTTATAAGGTACTTAGGTAGAGTTTATTATAAATTATTGGTAAAAAACCTAGCTTTACAAACTCTTTACAAGAAAATGCCAATTAATCCTTAATATTCGTTAAAAATTCTTAAATTATGAAGATATTGTAAAGTAGAAAAATAAGTCATACCAATTTGTGTTCAGAAATCTAACTTTGAATTACGAGTCACTGTCTTTTCTATTCCAGAATATATTAGGGGGAAGGTTGAGTCGATGGGAGATATGACTCTCCGCACTTCTCACACTCAGACGTTGCAATATTTCACGCCTATTAGCGGTCGTAAAATACCAGTTCTGAAATCCTTATATTACAAAGGTTTCAAGCTAGATTGCACTTTTTGACAGCTTCGCTAGTTTCACCCCTAATGAATAACTAACTTAACAAAAGGTGTGGTAATACTCCCAGTCCAAAAACCGTCCACATTGGTATATTGTCGGTTCTTTGCTAATAGTATTTCGCCGTTAGTTTTAATAATTTTATAACTGAATCTTAGATAATAAGTTCCGGGTTTAAATTCATAGGATGGCTCTCCAATGCTTTTGTACAAACTCCAAAAACCCCCATATCCTTCACGTCCTCCTGCTCCTTTTGAACTAAGTGTCATTGTAGTCAAAAACTCTACTGTTTCATTAGATTGAACAACTGGTATATCTTTTTCATTACAAGGAATAAGAACATTTCTGTTAACTCCTATTGATGAAAAACCAATATCTTTACCGAAAAAGTTTGGCACAAAACTTCGCAAAGCAAATCGCATTGGTAGAGTAGTTAAATTAGTAATTCTTACCCCAGATTGAAAATCAGTTTCTCCAGAGTAGGGAAATGTAATAATTGGTTGACCTGGAAACTCCGTAACTGTTTGTGGAGGTATAGTTTCAAAAATAATACCATTAGCATTAATTGCTCTTGGATTGGTTTCGAGAGGTTCAAGTAGATGCAGATTCACCCATTGAGTTGTTAATTTTTCCTCATTTTGCTCGTTAGTTTCTGAATAAGTAAATCTAAACTTATAAACACCAGCCGTTAAACCAACAAACTTCCAGATTGCCATTGGTTCTTCAAATTGAAAAGAGGGATGATCTAATAATTCAAATTCGAGTTGTTCCTCATGCCAAAATAATTTCCCTTGTAAATACCAGCAAGCCTCATTTTTAGCTTTTATTTTTTGAGTCCCACTGGCAGATTGCTCTTTTTTAAGTTTATGCAATTGAAGTAAAGAATTTTTTACACAAGATAATTCTGGTGCTAACTTTTGGTGATAATCAACTAATATATTGTTGGCTTGATTATTTCTTACATTTATTGTCAAGTCAATTGCAGTTTGAGTTTCTTGGCTTTTATTAGGAATTGGTAAAAATATATTTTCTGCTGATATTAACGTTAATTCAACGGGTTTTTTAGTTGAATTAACCTCAGAAGATGTATCGTGTTCCATTAAAATTAGTTTTAGTTAATATTGATTATTCTTATTGTTAGCTATTTGTAATCTAAATTACAATGAATATTAGCTTAATGAATAACTAGCTTAACAAAAGGGGTTGTAATACTCCCAGTCCAAAAATCATCTGCTTGAGCGAGTTTTTTATCTACACGCAAGAATTTGAACTTTTCTTCCATACTAGGTTGAATATTTGTATAACCAAGTCTCAAATAATAAGTTCCCGCTTTAAATTGATAGGAAGTTTGTGCTTTTGCTTTGCGTAAATACCAGACTCCTCCATATCCTTCATATCCTGAAATTGAGCCAATTTCAGATATGGTGGCATTCATCAAAAGTTCTATTGTTTCATCTGGTTTAACTAGTGGCAGATCTAATTCATCTACACTTCTGAGTGCATTTCTATTTATCCCTATAAACAACAAGCCACAATCTGGAGCTAAAAAACTTGGGTAAAAATTCTGTAAAGCAAAGCGTACTGAGGAAGTAGTTAAATTAGTAATTCTTACTCCAAACTGAAAATCCGTTTGCCCAGAGTAGGGAAAATGAATAATTGGTTGACTGGGATACTTAACAACTGCTTGTGGAGGTATCGTTTCAAAAATAATCCCGTTAGCATTAATGGCTCTAGGATTGCTTTCAAGAGGTTCGATTAGATGCAGATTTACCCATTGAGTTACTGCTTCTCCATCTGGAAAAGGAGTATAACTAAATCTTAATTGATATACACCAGTGGTTAAACCAACAATTTTCCAAATTATTTGAGAGTTACTGGAATAATCTTCCCGATTGCGTGAAAATTCTAACTCTAGTTGTCTTTGTTGCCAAGTTAATTTAGCTTGCAAGTAACAGCGAAGGTGTTCTTGAACTTCTGATGGTTGATACTCAGAAGCAAGATTTTCATCTTTTAAAACCAATTGCGAAGATAATGAACCTGATGTTGATTTTAGTTCTGGTTTCAAATCCAATAAGGGATCGAGGGAGGGATTATTTTTGATTTCGACGGCCAGAAAAATTGTCGTTTGTCCTTCTTCAGTTGGATTGGGAATTGGTAAAAATATGTTTTCTGCTGATATTAAGGTTATTTCAACGGGTTTTTCGGTTGAATTAACCTCAGAAGATGTATCGTGTTCCATTAAAATTAGTTTTAGTTAAT
>CAYPSO010000187.1:0-5201 GCA_964413275.1 uncultured bacterium
GTTTTGCAGGGATGCTTTTTATTTACTAACTATCAAATTACATCACAACTTTTTTGTTTATTATTATGTATCAAAATGCTCTGCTAGATAAAAAAACAATAGGATATAAATGAGAAAATTTGAATTTATAGATCTATTTGCTGGTATCGGTGGTATTCGCCTTGGTTTTGAGTCTCACGGTGGTAAATGTGTTTTTTCCTCAGAATGGGATACTATTGCTCAAGATACATATGAAGCAAATTTTGGCGAAAGGCCTCAAGGAGACATTACTCAAATAACTCCTAAGAAAATTCCCGATCATGATATATTACTAGGAGGTTTTCCTTGCCAAGCGTTTAGTATATGTGGAGATCGAAAAGGTTTTTCCGATACTAGAGGAACATTATTTTTTAATATTCAAGAAATACTTAGAATAAAAAAACCCTATGCATTTTTGTTAGAAAATGTTAAAAACCTGAAATCTCACGATAAAGGTAGAACTTTTACTGCAATAATAGAGCATTTGGAAAATCTGGGATATTTTGTACATCATACAATTTTAAATTCACTTGATTTTGGGATTCCTCAAAAAAGAGAACGAACAATTATAGTTGGATTTAGAGAAAATATTGAATTTTCATTTCCCAAGCCTTTAGGTATAAAACCAAACCTTGCAGATATACTAGAAAATGACGAAAAAATTGATCCCAAATACTTCGTTTCAGAAAAAATTAGAAACAAGAGAATGGAGAAGGTAAAACCTAATTATCCAATTCCTTCCATATGGCATGAAAATAAAAGTGGTAATATATCTGCCCTTGAGTATTCATGTGCATTAAGGGCAGGAGCTTCATATAATTATCTTTTAGTCAATGGAATTAGAAGACCAACACCTAGGGAACTACTCAGGCTACAAGGTTTTCCAGATACATTTAAGATTGTAGTACCATATACACAAATTAGAAAACAAGCTGGTAATAGTGTTACTGTGCCAGTCATAAAAGCTGTGGCTGGTGAAATGCTTAAAAGTATGAACAATAAGAAAAATATCATTGCACCATTTAAACAATCAGAAATATCGGATCAATTAAAATGTCAAGTGATTTAGAAAAAGCAAAAAAAGCACTTGACAATATAATCAAAAAATCAAGAGTTCATTTCTATAAACCTATTCAAATAGCAGAAATTCTATTTAGAAATAGAAATCACCCTGAGTTAAATATAAATTTGGAAGATTTAGAAACGTATAGAAATCAGTCCAAAAAATGGCGTGATCTTATCTGTATGCAGTTTTTGGGTCGAGTTAGTACATCCAGTGCAAGATTCCAAGATAATTTATTTGAAGAAAATGCAATACCACCACAAACCTTACAAATCTTAGGAGAGCAAAATAAAAAGTTTAATGGAATTGTTGAAGCATATATTTATGATGCATTTGAAAAAAAACACTTACAACTTGAAAATTCGCTAAATTATTGCTTAAAAAGCACAAAGGATATTTTTGATCTAAAAGTATTTTTAGAACAGTTTTGGCAACAACCTGGTCTAAAACGAAGTCTCGACAAAATATTTGAAATTAGTGATGATTTTCAGGATTTTAAAAAAATAAGAGGTTATGATAAATTGAAAAATGACTATTGGGATATAAACACATAACAAAAAACTCATCTTATTCTCTTATAAACTAATGTAGAGACATTGTAATATCTCTACATTAATAATTTGAGATTCAGAAAAGTTCTCTAAAATTACATCACAACTTTTTTAGCTAATCCTAATTTTTGTAAGATTGAAATCGACCACCAAGTAACATCTATTTCCCACCAACGTTGTCCTGCTTTAGCTACATTAGGTCGAGCATGGTGGTTGTTATGCCATCCTTCGCCATAGGTTAAAAGAGCCGCCCACCAAAGATTACGAGAGCCATCATCTACTACGAAATTTCTATATCCTGTTAAATGGGTTGCAGAGTTAATTAACCAAGTGCTATGCCATAATAACACTGCTCTAAGAAACATTCCATAGATAACAAAAGACCAACCGCCTAGAGCGTATAAAACCAATCCCAAGGGAATTTGTAGTAATAAAAAGTTACGATCTAACCAACGATAATAAGCTTTTCGAGCTAAATCAGGAGCAGACTTTTTATAGGATTCATAGCCAAAAAATGGTTTTCTGGGATAAAGCAGCCAACCCATGTGACTCCACCAAAATCCACGCCTTGCCGAATATGGATCTTTTTCTTCATCTTCAGTATAGGCATGATGTAAACGGTGTCCTGCCACCCAGAAAATTGGCCCGCCTTGAAGTGCTAATGCTCCGATGGTTGCGATAATATATTCCAACCATTGAGGAACTTGAAAACTACGATGAGTTAACAGACGATGATACCCTAAACAAATACCAATACTACCTAAAAGCCAATGGAGAAAGATAGCTACTCCTAAAGCTGACCAAGAAAAAAACCAAGGAGATAATAGGGCTATGGCATGAACTATGGTAAAAAAGCCTACACTAACCCATGAAATACTAAGTTTTGGATTTTCAGGCTTTGGATTTTCTTTAATTAATACTTGAGTCATTAATTGTGTTCCTTAAAAATATTAAAGTTTTACTGTGCCACTTGATTGATTAATTTTTTTCATAAGTTAGCTATAATAAAAAGAGATGCAAGTGGTACTTACATTTATCAGTCTAACAGGTTATTTTAAAAACTGCAAGTGGTACTTACATTTTTTCTTTATGGGCATTAAAAAAAAGTCAACCAAAACCCGTCTGATAGAGGCTGCACTGGATTTATTTATCGAACGAGGCGTAACTGAAACCACCACAAAAGCTGTGGCCGAAAAAGCCGAAGTGAATGAAGTAACTTTATTTCGTCATTTCGGTAATAAAAATGGTTTGCTCTTAGCTGCCATTTCAGATGAGGCGGTATTTCCTCACCTGGGTAGAATATGGCTGGAAAACATGGAATTAGAAGCCAGTTTTGCCCAGACGTTAGAAGATTATAGTCGCATTAGTTTAGAAAATCTCCATCGCCTAGA
Source organism: uncultured bacterium (assembly GCA_964413275.1). Classification (GTDB taxonomy): domain Bacteria; phylum Cyanobacteriota; class Cyanobacteriia; order Cyanobacteriales; family JAABRE01; genus JAABRE01. Next base: position 3,024 of record CAYPSO010000187.1, read on the forward strand.
AAAATTTGTTCATTCCGTCATTGGCGAAGTCACTCAATATCCGCCGGAAAATCGTCTTGCTTTAGCCCAAGGATTAATACAAACCAATAGATATGTTGCCCGATATTTTGCCAAGGCAATGACAAAAGCAGAATTACAGAGTCATTTTTCTCCAGAAACCTTAGCTAGTTTACTGCACGCACTTATGTTAGGCTATTTTATCATTCAATCAATGGGCTCTGGAGATGTTCTTTGGGCAGGAGAAGAAGATTTTTTAACCAATTTAAACATTTTATTTTTACAGGGGGCGGTGAAGTCTTCTTCTGTAACTTCAGAATATCCTTTAAGGGAGGAGAAAATTAATGTTATTGCTGATTTTCCCTTTTATTTAGTACATTCTATTCTTCAGCGAGGTAAAAAATTAGGACGACAAGAGTATGCTTTAGCTTATGTTTTATTTGCTGCGGGTTTATCAGGGCAGGAAATTCTTAATTTAGAGCGATCGCATTTTATCAGCGAACCTCAACAAAATTTGTTACAAATTAATTGGGGAGCAGTGCGACAAGTACCTCTCAATCAATGGATTATGGGTAAACGCTATGGCTCTGCGAATAATAATCCTCTCACTCAATGGCTTAAAAGTCGCAAAGACGAAGAATTTGCTTTATTTATTAATGAAAAAAAACAGCCCTTATCTGAGAAAGAATTAGAGATAATGTGGCGCAATTTAACAGAAGAATTAGTTACTCCCCAAGGAGAAGCTCCGACTCTCGAACAAACAAGACAAACTTGGTGTGTAGAAATGTTGATGAAGGGAATGGAGTTAAATAATTTGAGTATTTTAAGCGGAATGAGTATTGAAGAATTACAACCCTTTGCCCAAAGAGCCAAGGAAAAATCTGCGATCGAACAAGCTAATCTTCTCGATCGCCAAACATGAATTAGAATTAAATTTAAGCTTAATAAAATCTAAAATTAAACTCAATTTTTTAGACAGATGACACTCTCTAAAGTGTCCTCTCACCTAATTGGAAAAATTATTTATTTTGTTATAATATATGTGTAGAGAAAAGACATATTAATTAAAGCTTTGAGAAAAAAAGCTAACCAATATGAACACATAATAACTTTATTGTTAAGACCTGTAAATGTCCGTTTATTAGTGGAAAGTTAATCAACGGATGATCGGTACATAAATCATCTCAGTTTAATTGTTTTGTTATTAAGTGTATTTCGCCACAAATGCCTTTCAAGATAATTAATCAGAAAATCAAAGGAGTGATGATCATGAAATTAATCTCTAAAATTATTACAGATATTGGTCTTGCCACATTAGCTGTTATTTTGTTTTCTAATACAGCTTTGGCTCAAGAAAAACCAGTAGGTTTGTCAGTAGAATCCACTCAAGTTAACCAAACAGAAAACTTGGTTAGCCAAAATTATTATAGTCCTCCAGCCAACAAAGAAAACTATATTGGTGCAAGTGTATTAATAGGCGAACAAGGAGACTATTTTGATTTTGCAGTAATTAGCAAAGTTAAACTATTTAATCTTAGTTCTTGGGGTAGTGTTTCTGCTAGACCTTCAGTTACTTTTATCGATGGAGATGTTGGTTTCAGAGTTCCTGCTACTCTTGATTGGCTTAAACTTGATAAATTCGTACCATTCGCTGGTGCAGGAGCAGCAATTGATTCCGATGGAGATGCTGATTTAATGCTTACAGGAGGTACTGATTATAAATTAAGTCGTGATTGGACTTTAAATGGAACTGCAAATCTACTTTTCCTTGGTGATACAACATTAGATGTTACCCTTGGAATCGGTTATAACTTCTAGATTACAAATTTAGCTTTCATAGTTTAATTTATTAACAATGAAAGCTAAATAATTCATTAATTAAGCATTAATATTAATATAGTTTTCAAATCAGCTAAATTTTCTTTAAAATAAATAAAATAGTTTAGTCTTGAAGAGTATTTATGAACTAAAATTAAATTATAATAAATTTTGAATAAATAAGGATTAAAATCATGTCTGAAATCTGCCTCTGAAGAAGACGAAAAACAACTTACTTCAGCTTCCACAGAATCAAATTCAACGATTTCCGAGTCTGAAACAGATTCGGAAACTATTCAATAAAATGACAGTCTAAATCAAGATAGCAAAATCTTCCAGCTAAAGAGAAGATTTTGCTTATTT
>CAYPSO010000188.1:0-5190 GCA_964413275.1 uncultured bacterium
TTGGTTATCTCCTCTAAAGAATCCTCGTGGCTTTAGCCCGATGGAGTGTCAACCTAATTTAATAACTGATGTTACGCAGCTTAACGAGATTTCAAGAGTTTCAGCAACTGGTTTAGAACCAAATCTCAAGGGTTTCAGACCAAGAGTGCGTAACATCAGTTAATAATTGATTGCCATGATGAAAGTAGAAGTCAAAAAAGTAGAAAATTAAGGAGTAAAGATAATGACTAATTATTGGTTAACTAAAATAGTAATAGCCACTATAATAAGCACCTCAATGGGAATTTTAACCCTTAAACCCATGTCTTCTTTAGCTGAAATAGAGCCAAAACAACCGATGACTACTGTTCAAAATATGCCTAACGAGAATATGAATCATAATCAGAAGATGGCAACAGATATGCAAGAAATGATGACTCACATGCAGGAAATGATGACTAAAATGCAGGACATGATGGCAAATATGACTCCTGAACAAAGAAAAGTTCATGAACAAATGATGAGTGGTGATATGCACAAAATGATGATGGAAATGCAGAAAATGTACCAGATGATGATTAATCACAATTCAATGAATCATTGAGCCACTCCTACGGCTGCACTACATTTAACTCGTAAACTCGTTTTCTTGGTGCGCGCTATGCTCCATTGAGGTTGGGATTAAAAAATTTAATTATCAAATTAAGCCATATTTTGAGGACAATAACCTAATCTGCTTACAATTTGTCTCCGAAAAATTTTAATTTCTTCTAAGTCTGGTTGGCCATGAGCTACAATTACAACTTGGTATTTATTCATTACTTCGGTGGGAGAAACCCCTGCATCTAATTGTTTCAAAGCTAATTCAACCCTTGATGAAGGTTGATAAATAATTCCCATTTCATTTAAGAAAGCTTGCATATCCTTAGCCAATTCTGTTGAAATAGAATCTTTAATTCTAACTTTAATCACCCAACGATCGATGAGATTAACTACTGCAACCGAATCTATGGGTAACTTTGATGAGGTGCGAAAATATTCCATAACTCTTAAAGTTAAACTCGCATTAGCAAAAGAGTAAACATATTCTGTTTCAACTTTCATATTTTACCTCTGTAACTTTTTGACCAACCCAAATTATCTAAGTACAGAATAAAAAAAAAATTTGAAGATTTTGTGAGGAATTACCTCTGTTGGAAAAATAAAGTTAAAATTTATTTAATAATTAATTCAATTTCCAGCATTGCTTTGAGGTCAATTCATCTGAAAATTGCTGTAATTTATGTGCAGGAAATTTAGTGCAACAAATGAATATTAAGCCTGCGAATATCATAATTTTAGTTGCTTATTATGCAATATTCCGAGGAATCTGTGAATATTAACGATTTATCAAGTTTTTATCAAGGTAATCTTCCTATTATTCCATCAGAAACAGCATTATTAGATGCGATCGCCTTGATGCAACAAAATCAAGGTAATGGTTGTTATGTATTAATAATTGCCGAGGAAAAATTAATTGGTATTTTTACAGAACAAGATTTAATTCAGACAGTAGCTTCAGTAACTGACTTATCTAAAATAACCATTGCTGAAGTGATGAGAAAACCCATTACGTTAAAAGAGTCACAATGTAAAAATATTTTTCAAGTTTGGTCATTTTTAAAGAACAATTCCCTACGCTATTTACCTATTGTAACTGACGATGAGAAATTACTGGGTCTAGTTTCTTCAGATAGTCTTGTGCAAAAATTAAATCCGCAAGCCTTAGAATCCGTAGCAATACAGACAAATAATTCCCAAAATCAAGAAAATTTTCGAGATTTTTTTGAAAATAGCGTTGTAGGATTACATTGGGTAGGAAAAAATGGTGAGATTTTATGGGCAAATCAAGCACAATTAAATTTATTAGGGTACAAACCAGAAGAATACATTGGTCATCATATTGCTGAATTTCATGCCGATGCTGATGTAATTGAAGATGAACAATTAGAGGAATTAGAGGAATTTTTTGCTATTACTCCCAGTATCCTATGTATTGCTGGTATGGATGGCTATTTTAAACGTTTAAATCCGGCTTTTACTAAAACTCTAGGTTTCACAGCAGAAGAGTTACGTTCAGAACCTTTTCTGAATTTTGTTCATCCCGAAGATCGTGGTGCTACCATAGCAGAAGTAGAAAAATTAAGTCAAGGTAAAACCACTATTTCCTTTGAAAATCGTTATCGCACCAAGAATGGTTCTTATCGTTGGTTTTTATGGACAGCTAAACCCGATCTTAAAAAACAAAGAATATATGCACTAGCCCAAGATATAACTTCACGAAAAGAAACAGAATTAGCCCTAATAGAGAGTGAAGAAAGATGGCAGTTAGCACTTAGAGGAGCTAATGATGGTATTTGGGATTGGAATGTAAAAACTAATGAAGTGTTTTTCTCTAAACGCTGGAAGGAAATGTTAGGTTTTACCGAAGATGAAATTAGTAATACCTTAGAAGAATGGTCAAAACGAGTCCATCCCGATGATTTAGCTTGGATAACAGAGGTAATTCAAGAGCATTTTACCAAAAAAACTCCTTTCTATATTTCCGAACATCGGGTTTTATGTAAGGATGGGTCTTATAAATGGATTTTAGATCGGGGACAAGCTCTTTGGGATGAGCAAGATAATGTAATAAGAATGACTGGCTCTCATACGGATATAAGCGCGCGTAAAGAGGCAGAATTTAAACTTCAACAAGAAAGAGATTTTAATAAAGCTATTTTAGATACAGTTGGTGCTTTAGTAACAGTTTTAGATCGAGAGGGAAAAATAGTCATTTTTAACCATACTTGCGAACAAATTACTGGTTATTCGTTTTTAGAGGTTAAAGACCAAGCAATCTGGGATTTTTTAATTATTCCAGAAGAAAGGAAAACTGTAAAAAGTATTTTTAAGCAATTACTCAAAGGAAAATTACCTAATCAATATGAAAATTATTGGCGCGGAAAAAACGGCGAGCATCATCTGATTTCTTGGTCAAATACAGCTTTATTCGATCCAGAAGGAAAAATAGAATTTATTATTGCTACAGGAATTGATATTACCCAACAACGTCAGGTACAAGAAAAATTAGAGCATCAGTATCGACAGACTCACTTACTTGCCGAAGTAACCCGTAAAATTCGGATGTCTATCGAACTAGATACCATATTACAAACTGCTGTAACTGAAGTACAAAATTTATTAGCTTGCGATCGCGTTATGGTTGCCAAGCTTAATAATAATGGTACTGTAACACCCATTAGTGAAGCAATTATTACTTCGCTACCCTCCATGTTGGATTATCAGTTAGCAGATCCCCTATTAATGAATGAAAATTTAGTAAGGTATAGTCAAGGAAATATTTTGGCGATTCCTGATATTGCCAAGGCCAATATTCCTAATGAAGTCAAAATACTGTTACAGCAATTTGCAATTAAGGCAAAACTCGTTGTTCCCATACTTAGCCAAAACCAACTTAAAGGTCTTTTAATTGCTCACCAGTGTAATAATACTCGTCAATGGAAAAACACAGAGATTAAATTATTACAACAATTAGCCGATCAACTTGGAGTAGCTTTGTCCCAAGCTCAGTTACTTAACAATTTAGAGGAATTAGTTCAACAAAGAACCCTTGAGCTAACAGTAACTAATCACAAATTAGAGTCAGAAATACAACAAAGACAGTTAATCGAAGTAACACTGAGAGAAAACCAACAAAAACTAGCAGGTATTTTAGATAATGCCGATGAAGGAATTATTTCCATCGATCAACAACAGCGAATCATACTTTTTAATCAAGGTGCAGAAAAGATTTTTGGTTACAGTGCTAAAGAATTAATGGGTCAACCTTTAGATATTTTGATTCCTGAAGTTTTCCAGAATATTCATCATCAGCACATTGAAAAGTTTGCTAAATCACCAAATTTTTCTCGTACTATGGCAGATCGTAATAGTCCTGTTTTTGGTTGTCGCAAACATGGAGAACACTTTGCCGCCGAAGCTTCTATTTCCAAATTAAAAACCCGTGATGGCTTAATCTTTACTGTTATGCTTCGAGATATAACCGAGCGTCTGCAAGCTGAAGCCAAAATACGTCGTAGTGAAGAACAGTTAAGATTAATCACTGATTCTCTTCCTATTTTAATTGCTTATGTTGACGATCGTCAGTGCTACCACTATAACAATCGCACCTATGAAACTTGGTTTGGGAAATCTAGGGAAGAATTAAACGGACTTTCTGTTCAAGAAGTAGTGGGAGAAACTAACTATCGAACCATGTTGCCTTATATTAAAAAAGCTTTATCTGGTCAAGCTGTTACCTTTGAAATGCAGTGTCTAAATAATAGAAGAGGAAATTATTGGGTAAATGCAACTTATATTCCTGATTTTGACTCAGACGATCAAGTTAAAGGATTTTTCGCCATGATTGAAGATATTACTGAACGTAAGGCCATTGAAAGACTTAAAAGTGAATTTGTCTCCGTTGCCAGTCATGAAATGCGCACCCCTTTAACTTCTATTCACGGAGTTTTAAAACTCATTGATGCTGGACATTTAGGCACATTTTCCGAACGTGGTCAAGAAATGATTGGTATTGCCCTAAAAAATACGGATCGCCTGATACGCTTAATTAATGATGTCCTTGATATTGAACGTATGGAATCAGGTTTAGAAACCATTGAAAGAGAAAAATGTAACAGTGCAGAGCTAATTCAACAGGCAGTAGCCACCATGATGAGCATGGCACAACAAAATCAAATTACCATTGAGGCAGATTTAACTCCCATTGAATTGTGGGTTGATAGCGATCGCATTATTCAAACCTTGACAAATTTACTTAGTAATGCTATAAAGTTTTCTCCCGTTAATAGTAAAGTTTGGGTTTCCTGCCAAAAACAAGAAAAAGAAGTCTTATTTATAGTTAAAGATCAAGGTAGAGGTATTCCTCCAGACAAACTTGAAACCATATTTGAACGATTTCAACAAGTTGACGCTTCAGACTCCCGCAAAAAAGGTGGTACGGGATTAGGTTTAGCCATTTGTCTTCATATTATTCAACAACATGGAGGCAAAATCTGGGTTGACAGCACCCTTGACAAAGGCAGCACTTTTTTCTTTACTGTGCCTCAAAGCCTTTAGCGGTTAGCGGTTAGCGGTTAGCGGTTAGCGGTTAGCGGTTAGCGGTTAGCG
>CAYPSO010000189.1:0-5104 GCA_964413275.1 uncultured bacterium
AAAGATAATCAAAATTCTATTGCCCTATTTTAGTTGAAACAGTCCAGTAGGGTGTCGTTAGCCCCAGCATAACGCACCATTACTGAAGTCTGCTGGGATATTGATTCCGAGAAATCACCTAGAGTATTTAACCGAACTTGAGATTAAGCGATTCAGCGAAGCTGGCACTGTGTGATCGCTTAATTAAAAAAAGCCTACAATATTTCTTAACAATATCTTTTATACTTAATAAACAGTTAATAACTCAATTATTAAAAATCAAAAGTTGATCTATCTCAAAAGTATGATAAAAAAATCTATTTCACTAAAAAAATGCGGACACAAGTTAATTATCAATAGCCTAATGGCTGGATTACTTACCAGTGGCAGTTTAATTAGTCCTATTTCCGCTCAAACCATTAATCAACCTTATTGTACTTTTGATTCAGATACTACTAACAGCAAAGAAAATTTACGCAAAGCATCTTTAAAAGGTAGTTCAGATCAGAAAAATGAATATAAAAATTTATTAAAAAAACACGCCGATATTTTGCGTAAATGTAGGGAGCAATCGTGGTTAAGAGAACAAGCAATTTGGTTGCGTCTTTATCCCTGTGACATCAAAGAAGGTGCTTTAGATGAAATTCTTGATCGCATTGTCAATAAAGGTTATAACAAAATTTATTTAGAAGTATTTTATGATAGTCAAGTCCTTTTACCCCCTAGTGAAAATGTAGATCCTTGGATTTCTTTTTTGGATGGAGTACAAGGAGGAGAAAAAGTTGACTTATTAGCAGAAACTATCCAAAAAGGCCGTGAAAGAGGCTTAAAAGTTTATGCTTGGATGTTTACCATGAATTTCGGCTATAGTTATGCTCAAAGAACTGATAAACAAGGAGTTTTAGCTCGCAATGGTAAAGGAGATGATAGTTTAGAATTTGTTCATGATCGTTCTCAAGCTTTTATCGATCCCTATAATCGTCAAGCTCAAGTAGATTATTATAATCTGATACAAAAGGTTATTCAACGTCAACCAGATGGAATTTTATTTGACTATATTCGTTACCCTAGAGGAAGTGGAACACAATCTGTAGCTAGTAGTGTTAAAGATTTATGGATTTATGGCCCAGCTTCTAAACAAGCCCTTTATCAAAGAGCATTAAATAATCAAGGGCAGTGGTTAATCCATCGTTATGTTAACCAAGGGTTTATAACCACTAAAGACATAGCAGAAGTAAGAGCAATGGCTCCCGATGAAAAAAGTCCTCTTTGGCAAGGGCGCACTCCTAGACCAAATGAAGAAGAATTACCGATTGGAAGTTTACACAAACTCCTAGAATTGGAATTATGGCATTTAACCGTTGCTCATGCGGCTCAAGGTGTAATTGATTTTGTAACCTTTGCTTCTGCCCCCGCACAGAAAGTCGGTATTAAAACTGGTGCAGTATTTTTTCCGGGGGGTAATCAATTAGTAGGTCAAAAAGGTTTTGATTCTCGTCTGCAACCTTGGCATCAATTTCCCAGTTATTTAGAAAGACATCCCATGTCTTATGCAGTTTGTGGGCAAGCTAATTGTATTGTAGATGAAGTGAAAAGAGTTACTAAAAGTACAGGTCGAGAAACCAAAGTTATACCGGCTTTAGCAGGGCTTTGGGGACAAGATTATGACAATCGCCCTTCTTTAGAAGTACAAATGGAAGCTATTCGTCGTGGCAACCCTGAAATTCAGGAGATTAGTCATTTTGCCTTTTCTTGGCAAGAACAACAATTTGACCAAGAACGGAAATTCTGTAAATTATAAAAGATTTTAGATAATTAAAAAAAATCTTTAATTATTTTTTTTAATCTGTTATAATGGAATTTGTGTCAGTTACCTGCGGACGTGGCGGAATTGGTAGACGCGCTAGACTTAGGATCTAGTATCTTCGATGTGAGAGTTCGAGTCTCTCCGTCCGCACTATTTAATATGCTATACACTACGAGACTTTCACCGACCTACGGTCGAGGAAACAGGGAACAGGCAAGAGGCAACAGATTAGGCTGTTTGTGAGGGGCAAGATTTGTTGAATGTTCCGCAGAAATCAATTTTGAATTACATCCGCCAATAAATAGCATCAGTGCGGTTATCAAAATAAGCACAAGTTTTAGATCGAGTGTTTTCATTTCCGGCATTGGTAAGGGAATCTCACCTAAGCATTAGAAATAAGGTTTTCAATGGTTTTTTTAAACTTATTTTTTACTACCCTCCAAGGCAAAATTACTTAGTTGCCAAAAACTAAAAACTGATTGGGCAACCAAGTAAATTAAAGAGTTTTCCAAGCATGAGAGACTATCTCACTTAACCAACGTCTTTGCATTTTGTCTAAAATTAGGTCTTCTGCCAACATTTGTGCAGTTAAATCATCTAGGGTTTCTCCCTGAGATTTTGATAAGTTAATAATTCCTGCGATCGCAGATGCAATCAACTCTTCTGAGATGGGATAATTTTTTAAGGCAATTATTTCTTCAGCCGTTTGAGGTATGGAATAATTCATAATTGTGACATTGTGGAAAAAAATTAAAGATTTTTATTAAAAAGTTAAGTTTTGTTAAACTATTCTCATAATTGAGTATTGTAAGTTTAACTTATTTTGTCAAAATAACAACACCCTCTTAAGAAATAGAAATGAAAGAACTTATTTATTTAGAAGTACCTACACCTGATACAGAGGAAATTCGTAATTTTTTACAGAAAAAATGGCAACCTGAAACAGGAGAAAAAATTATTACCAAAAGTGGTATTCGCTTAATATTTCAACAAACAAATAGTCAATTATCTATTTTTCTTTGGTCTGTACAACGTACCACTTATGTAAAAGTATTTCAATGGGGAAATAAAAATATTTTAGCTAGTGGTAATATTTGCCAAAAATTAAAGCAAGATTTAGAAAATAATTTTCCCAATCTTTATCCTATTCCCCCAGAAATAGATATTTCAACACAATCAATTTTTGACGCTTTAAGTACAGATTACCCTGAGACTGTCCGTTTTTTCCGTAAAATGCCTCAAGGAGAATACGATCTCAAGCGAGTTTATTGGTGGGAAAAACGTTGGCGTGAAAGTGTTTTAAATCCTCAGCAACCTCAACAAGTGATATTTAAGAATAACGAGAATAGATCGGACTCTATAGATTACGATTTAATTTATCTTGGAGGTGCATTGGGAACAATTCATGCCGTAGCAATGGCCGCTTTAGGTTATCGAGTTTTACTAATTGAAAGATTAAAATTTGGTAGAATGAACCGAGAATGGAATATTTCTAGATCGGAATTTCAAAATTTAATTGATTTAGGTTTATTCACATCTACGGAATTTGAAAGTATCATTTCCTCGGAATATATTGATGGTTTTAGTAAGTTTTTTGATGGTAACAATCCGAAGCATTTAAAAGCTGATGTGTTACATACACCTACTGTTCTCAATATAGCCATTAATTCTGATAAATTATTGAGTTTATGTGGCGAAAAATTACGTAAATTTGGTGCGGATATTTGGGAAGAAACGGAGTTTCTGCGGGGGGATATAGGAGCGAATGGAGTTACGGTTAAACTCAAAAATTTAGCCACAGGGGAAGAAAAACAAACCACAGGCAGATTATTAATAGATGCCATGGGTACAGCTTCTCCCATTGCTTGGCAACTCAATGGAGGCAGAACTTTTGACAGTGTTTGTCCCACCGTTGGTGCAGTAATTGAAAGGGGTTTTGATCGAGAAGTTTGGGATAAAAAATATGGTGATGTGTTGTTTTCCCACGGAGATATTTCTAGAGGCAGACAGTTAATTTGGGAGTTATTTCCGGGGGAAGATGATGATTTAACTGTTTATTTGTTTCATTATCATCAAGTACATCCTGAAAATCCGGGGTCTTTATTAGAGATGTATGAAGACTTCTTTACAATTTTACCCGAATATCGACGTTGTGAGATGGATAAATTAGTCTGGAAAAAGCCAACCTTTGGTTATATTCCGGGTCATTTTAGCAGGACAAGAGGCGATCGCACCGTTGCTTTTGACCGACTTTTAGCCATTGGTGATGCGGCTTCCCTACAATCTCCTCTCATTTTTACAGGTTTTGGTTCGTTGGTTCGTAATTTACCCCGTTTAACTAAATTATTAGATACTGCTCTAAAACACGACCTTTTAACTGCGGAAAATCTTAATCAAATTCGTGCTTATCAAAGTAATACGGCAGTAACTTGGCTCTTTTCTAAAGGAATGATGGTACCGACAGGAAAGAATTTACCTCCTCAACGGATTAACTCGATGTTAAATACCTTTTTTGGTTTACTGGCTAATGAACCGCAAGAAATTGCCGATACTTTTATTAAAGATCGCACTAATTGGACAACTTTTAATAAATTAGCTTTAAAAGCAGCTTTTACTAATCCTGTTTTATTATTATGGATTTGGGAAATGTCAGGCAGTAAAGATATTTTTCGTTGGTTAGGTAGTTATTTATCTTTTACCATAGATGCTTTAATTGGATTTTTGTTAATGGGTTGGTTTCCGGGATTCTTAAAAAAATCGCAATCTTGGTTAGAGAAAAATTATCCTGTTTTATGGTTAAAATTATTGAGTTTTAATTACAACTTAAAACTTAGTACAGGAAGAAATTAATTAAAATCAAAATATTATCTGCCTATTCGGGTAATATTTTGATTTTTGAGTTGAGTTTATTAAAGAAAAAAGCAAACCCTATTTTACAAAAGTCCACCAAGCTAAAGCATAGGGTTGAGTTTCTTCGTTCACCTGTTCGCGATAATATACCCTAATTTTATAATTACCTGTTTGGGGAATAGAACAAAAAATATGTTCGGTGCTGTCAACTTGACTGTTAGAGTGACAAATGCTATCTTCAAGGCGATCGCTATTAGCCGGCATTAAATAAAGATCGAGATTATTTAAGCCTTTATCTGTAAAAGTTTCACCAACATCATAGGTTTTATTATTGTTAGTATCATTAAGTTCCACTAAACGATCCCAAGTTAAGGTAAGAGAGACAAAACTACCCTGTTGTAAAGGTGAGACTATCTTATAATCAGCTACCTTTTTAGCTTGAAGAGTAGCATAATTCCAACCTAAAGG
>CAYPSO010000190.1:0-5086 GCA_964413275.1 uncultured bacterium
CTGAAAGAGTCAGGATGCCCGCCCAGTTGTTAACTATTGTAATTCATCTGCGAGGTATGGATGATCGCTCAAACATTTGCGTCCCAAAAATTAGAATCATTGCCCCTTTTACCCCTAAAACGTCCTCTCTTAATGATTGGTCATGGTACGAGAGATATGGAAGGGAAACAAGCTTTTCTCGATTTTGTTACAGCTTATCAAGCTTTAGATACATCTCGACCTGTGATTCCCTGTTTCTTAGAATTGACAGAACCCTTGATTCAAGAAGGAATTGAATATTGTATCAAAGCAGGTTTTACAGAAATAACAGTGTTACCCATACTATTATTTGCTGCTCGTCATACCAAATTTGATGTTACCAATGCTTTAGATAATGTTAAACATGATTATCCCTTTCTAAAGTTTCATTATGGGCGACATTTTGGTAATACTCCTCTATTATTAGAATTATGGCGATCGCGTTTAGCACAACTAGATAATCCTAATATTTCAAGGGAAGATACCGTATTATTAATTGTTGGTAGAGGTTCGAGCGATCCTGATGCTAATAGTGATGTCTATAAATTTTCTCGTCTTTTGTGGGAAGGAAGTCATTATCGTACGGTAGAAACCTGTTTTATTGGTATTACCCATCCACGTCTTGAAGACGGATTCAAACGAGCTAGACTTTATCAACCCAAACGAATTATTGTTTTACCTCATTTTCTCTTTACAGGTGCATTGGTTAAGAAAATTTTTCGCATTTGCGCTCAACAACAATCCCAATATCCAGAAATTGAGGTAACTAATTTGCCGGAAATTGGTTTTACCTCTGAATTATTTGCGATCGTCAGAGAAAGGGAAATTGAGAGTCAACTAGGACAAACTCAAATGAATTGCGAAATGTGTAAATTCCGTCTTGCTTCGGTTTCAGATGACCATTCTCACAATCACCATCACCATCACCACGATGTTTCTCATTCCCATCAATCAGAAGATCTCTATGCCAATCTAGATAAATATCATCACAAAATTTGGCAAGTTCCTTAATAAACCTCTTCCAATATAAATGTAAAGATGTTTGATGAAACGTCTCTACATTTATCAATCTGGGGTATCTGATCGCCTTAGTTCACCTGAGTTCGACATCAATTTGAGTCTCAAAACCTTGAAGATAAGATTAAAGCCACATCTTTAGCAAAATAGGTCAAAATCAAATCCGCTCCCGCTCGTTTCATGCTGGTTAAAGTTTCTAAAATTACTTTTTTTTCATCAATCCAACCTTTATTTCCTGCTGCCTTAATCATCGCATATTCCCCACTAACGTTATAAGCAACCACTGGTAAATTGGTATAGTCTCGCAGACGACGGATAATATCTAAATAAGCTAATGCAGGTTTTACCATAACTAAATCTGCTCCTTCTGCTATGTCTAAAGCGACCTCTTTAATTGCTTCTCTAGCATTACCTGCATCCATTTGATAGGTTTTTTTATCGCCAAATTTAGGTGCTGATTCTAAAGCATCTCGAAAAGGCCCGTAATAAGCTGAGGCATATTTAGCAGAATAGGCAAGAATACCGACATCAACCCAGCCTTCTGCATCTAATGCTTTACGAATTGCCCCGATTCTACCGTCCATCATATCAGAAGGTGCAACGACGTCCGCTCCTGCTTCGGCATGGGATAAGGCCATTTTCACCAAAACTTCTACCGTTGCATCATTGAGAATTTCTCCATCTCTGACGATACCATCATGTCCGTAAATCGAATAGGGATCTAAGGCAACATCTGTAATTACTACTAATCGGGGAATTTCAGCTTTAATTGCTTTAACGGTGCGTTGTACTAAGCCATTAGGATTATAACTTTCTTTACCTTCGTTATCCTTTTTTTCATCGGCAATGAGAGGAAAAAGGGCGATCGCCTTGATACCTAGATTCACCACCTCTTGTAATTCTTTCAGGAGTAAATCTAAGGAATAACGGTAACAATCGGGCATAGATGGGATTTCTTGGCGTAAATTCTCTCCTTCCATCACAAATACAGGATATATCAGGTCGTTAATGGTTAATTCTGTTTCTCGCACCATGCTGCGTAAAGCTTCAGTACGACGTAATCTACGGGGGCGATAAATTTGGGGTGCTAAGGACATATTTTTTAAAAATGATAATCATTATCGTTCAATAATATAATAAAATGAGAATCATTATCATTTTACGGAGCAGATTTATGGAAAATTCCCTAGCTCAAACAGGATTAAGATTATCCTTAACTTTTTTTACTGTAGCTATTCCCTTACAAGCAAATGCTTTTGCAGATTACGAACATTATTATGTGGGAATAGATGCTAGAGAAAATATAACCTCTGGTAGTTATGCAGAATTAGCTAATCCTAATTACAATAGATTAACCTTTCTGTTTGCTCACTTCAATGAAGATCCAATAACTAATCATTTCCATAGTTTAGGTTCTTACAGCTACACTGGAGAGCTGAGCAATCTTACAATTATCGATACTAATACTAATAATCGTATTCCTGAATATTTTACAGGCTTGCCACCACTAACTTTAGTTCAGGGAAATGATGTATTCGCTAATAAATTAATTAGTAAATCTAGTGAAGAAGAATATAGTAACTTAACCATTAAAGCCGTTCAAAGTTTATTAGATGCTGGAGAAACAGCTACTGAATATTTATATAATAGTTCTGAGGGACGTTGGCAAGGATTATTAGGGGAAGCGGCCATCGCTTTAGAATTGGTTTCCCTGACTCCGGGGTTAAATGTAGCTGATTCGGGTGGAGTAGATTTGTTTGATGGTGTGGGTGATAATTATCTCATAGGAGAAGGAGATGACTTTTTCTTTTTACCAACTTTTTATACAGCTAAATCGGCTGCAACAGGACAATATTCAGCCACATTTAGATTGGTAGATCTAAATAGTAACAATGAACGCACTCCCTTAGCCCCATCGGGAACATTTAGTTTTGATTTTCAGGTGGAAGCAGTTCCCGAACCTTCATTGTTATTAGGTTTAGGGTTACTTGGTGGTTTAATTCTCCGCTCGTATAAAAAGAATTAATTGGTAGAGTGGGCAAATACTTTGAAATGTTGGGATAAAAATGATTACCCTCAATAATTTGCCCACCCTACACATTTAGAGCGGTTGATAAAAAAAATTAGTTTTGAGCTAATGAATTTACCAGATTTTATTGATATAGCAATTGTGGGCGCAGGAACTCAAGCTTTAACCTTAATGACCCATGTTTTGCAAAAAAAGAGCAAATTACGTTCTCAGATGATGGTTTTTGACCCCAGTGGGAGATGGTTGCAACAATGGCACAACCAATTTGTAGCCCAAGAAATTCCCCATTTACGTTCTCCGGCGGTTCATCATCCCGATCCTAATCCTTTTGCTTTAAGAAAATTTGCTGAAAAACGTTCCGATGAACTATTTCCTCCCTATGATTTACCGGGGACAGAGTTATTTGCCGATTTTTGCTCGGATGCGATCGAACGTTGGCAATTAGAAAATATGGTTTATTCGGATAAAGTTAGGGATATTTTACCTTTAGAACGAGGATTTAAGCTCGTTTTAGCTAGTGGAAATTCCATTGTCGCTCGTCGTGTGGTATTAGCTACTGGTGCTGGAAGTCCTTATTTTCCCGATTGGGTTCATCAGATTAAGAATAATTATCCTGATGGAAGATTGGCTCATTCTTATCATATTGATTTACGGCAATTGAAGTTAACAGGAGAGCGTATTTTAATTATCGGTGGTGGCTTAACTAGCGGACACTTAGCCATAGGAGCGATCGCACGAGGAGCAAAAGTTGATTTAATGAGCAGACGAAAATTGCAAGAAAAGTTATTTGATGCAGATTCGGGGTGGTTAGGGCCAAAATATTTAAAGGGATTTATGGCTGAAGCAAATTGGCACAAAAGATGGGAAATGATTCAACAAGCTCGTAATGGTGGCTCTTTAACTCCTGCTATATTTCTTAAATTAAGGCGATCGAATAAATTAGGCCAATTGACTTTCTTAGAAAACTGTGAAGTAGTAGAGGCAGAATCGATAAATAATCAATGGCAAATAGAATGTAATAATGGGGAAAAACTGAATTGCGATCGCGTAGCGGCTCTTCGAGATCGCCTTTGGTTGGCGACTGGAAGTAAATTAACCACTGAAAATCATCCTTTATTAAGACACGTTTTGCAAAAGTATCCGACTGAATTGGTGGAAGGATTACCAATTTTAGATGAATATTTACGTTTACCCGGTACAGAATTATTTATTATGGGGGGGTTAGCAGCTTTACGATTGGGCCCTACAGCACGTAATTTATCGGGAGGAATTAAAGCTAGTCAATTAATTGCATCTGCATTAGTTAAGCCAAGTTTAGCTATATCATAATTCAAAGTAAATCCCTCCGTGTTTAAAAGTGACAGTTATTTTTGATAATGTCATTTAATTTGTTAAGACGACACGAATTTGTTACTAATGACAATTGACACTTCCGCTACTAAACCACTGACTCCGCTTTCGCTTCGTCATTAACCACCCTCGTTTATACCGAGAGTCTTCTTTTCGCATTTAAGATAATTAAAGCAAGCGAGCACGGAGGGATTTGAACCCCCGACACCCAGAACCGGAATCTGGTGCTCTATCCACTGAGCTACGCACCCTTACAATCAAAATCCTAACATTCTCTTAGTAAATTTTGTATTAAAAAATATTAATTTGTATAGGATTTAACCATATTTTAATCTTTTTAGCTCCATTATTAAAGAAAGTAGAAACACTAAAAAAAGTGATCTCAGTCACTGAACTTAATTCTTTGAAATGAGACAGTGATGGATGGGGCAAAGGAAACAAGAGGTTTAAAAACAAATAAAAAAATAGTTGAGTTGAACAAACGAGTTTTTAGCTAAAAAAACATTAACAAAAAATTGTTTGCTAATTCTACAAGTATTAATTTTTTTTAGCAATAGATAAAAACCAAAATTTAATAAAAAATACCAATTTAATAAAATAAGGATACAAAATAAAATGATTGACACTCCATCGGGCTAAAGCCACGAGGATTCTTTAGAGGAGATAACCAAC
>CAYPSO010000191.1:0-4896 GCA_964413275.1 uncultured bacterium
AATATATTCCCATGTCAACTCCAAAAAACCAATCCATTTTTTCTGACCAAATTAATGCTAAGATTGCCTTAAGTAAATGAGGTATTAAATCTTGTAATTCGTTATCCACTGGTGTCTCATCCGAGTCTGGTAAATCTTCTGCTGATGGTAAACAGTTTTTGGGATTATAGTTTAGTAACATATCATGAATTACCTATTTTTTAAGTGACTCTAGTAGAGTGGACTATAGCTATTTTTAACATATTAAGTTAAATTTATTACCTACTGTACTACTATTTTAATTGTTTAAAATGATTTAATATATCCAACAATTTGTTACTTTTAAAAACTCTCGATAAGAGCGAGTTAACCTGACACCTAAATCATTTTCTTTTGTTACTATTTGCTCTTCTGATGCTCCCGAAAAACCTAACCATTCGGATTTAATAACTTCAGATGATAATTGTTTATAAATATTAGGATCGATATTTTTCTCTTCATAATATTTTTCTATTGCTTTTTTACTTTCTTGTTTAAGAAAAGTTTTCCAATTAAAATCTGACTGCATCGTTTTTCCCTTAATTAATAATAATTAAAATTCTGCATTTAAAGGAGTTCTAGGAAAAGGAATTACGTCACGAATATTAGTCATTCCTGTCATAAATTGAACCAATCTCTCAAAACCTAAACCAAAACCAGCATGAGGTACTGTACCATAACGACGTAGGTCTAAATACCACCACAAATCATCAGTTTCCAGTCCTTGTGCTGTTATTCTTTCTTCTAATATATCTAAACGTTCTTCCCTTTGAGAACCACCAATAATTTCCCCAATTTTAGGTGCTAAAACGTCCATTGCTGCCACTGTTTTATTATCATCATTTAAACGCATATAAAAAGCTTTAATTTCCTTAGGATAATCACTAACAATTATCGGTTTTTTAAATAATTCTTCGGCTAAATAACGTTCGTGTTCGGATTGTAAATCTAAGCCCCAATTAACAGGATATTCAAAATTTTTATTTGCCTTTTCTAATAACTTAATTGCCTCAGTATAAGTTATTCTTTCAAAACCACTATTAATAATATTATCTGCCGTTTCTAAGACAGTTTTATCAATAAATTTATTAAAAAATTCCATATCTTCTGGACACTTTTCTAAAACGTATTTAAAAATATATTTGAGAAATTCTTCAGCTAAATTGCGATCACCCTCTAAATCGCAAAAAGCCATTTCTGGTTCAATCATCCAAAATTCTGCTAAATGTCGAGAAGTATTAGAATTTTCTGCTCTAAAAGTAGGGCCAAAAGTATAAACATTTTGAAAAGTCATGGCCATTATTTCTGCTTCTAACTGACCACTTACTGTTAAATAAGCTTGACGACCAAAAAAGTCTTGATTAAAATTAATATTATTACTTTCTGTCTTAGGAATTTCCTTTAAATTAAAATTAGTAACAGTAAATAATTCCCCTGCACCTTCACAATCACTAGCGGTAATAATCGGGGTATGCACCCACATAAAACCTCGCTCTTGGAAAAAATTATGAATCGCCGTAGCACAAGCATTGCGTACTCGCATTACCGCACCTATAGTATTAGTACGAGGGCGTAAATGTCCAATAGTACGTAAAAATTCAAAGGAATGGCGTTTTTTTTGGAGGGGGTAGGTTTCTGGATCTGCTTCCCCATATACTGTTACTAAATCGGCTTTTAATTCGATTTTTTGCCCTTTACCGGGGGAAGGCACTAACACCCCTGAAACTTCCACAGAAGCACCTGTATTGAGTTTTTTTAGTAATTCTATATAGTCGGGTAAATCTGAGTTTAAAACTACTTGTAAATTGTCTAAAGATGAGCCGTCACTTACTTCCATAAAAGCAAAGCCTTTAGATTCGCGTTTTGTACGCACCCAACCTTGAATTTTTACAGTTTCTTCTGCTTGACCATTGCGTAAGATATTTATTATTCTGTTGACCATATTGTTTCAGTTAATATTTATAAGTTAATATTTATGTAATTATAGCGATTAGCTTTTATTACTTTCTGCATTTTCAATTCATCCTTCCCAATTCATATTTAAAAATCACCTTCAGCAACTTGAAAAACTATTAGCCCTAAACTGTGCCACATTTCTACTACTTGATTGCGATCGTTTAAAATAAACCGTATATTATATTTATCCTGAATATACTGTTGATAAATTTCTTGTTTAATCACAGCATCTTTTCTCATATCTCCAATTTTTCTCATATACAAAGCAGTATATTTAACTTGATATTTTTCTAACCATTTTTCTGTTAATTCTTGACCATCATCTGTAGGTCTAGAAACTATAATAATTTTAACAGTATCCTGCCATTTATAGACTGTTTCTAAAACAGGTAAATTAGGTAAATCTTCAAAACATTTAGAGACATCATAGGGACTGTGATCGCCTAAAATTGCTAATGTTCCATCCATATCAACAATAATAGCATCCACTAGATTAGGATTATATTTGATAGAAAACAAGCAAAATATCCTATCAAACCTCTATGAATCAAGTTAACTTATTACGTGACACTTTAAAACCCCATCTTCAATGGCATGGTGCTCGTCTTAATTTTTTGGCATTATTTCTCATTGCAATCATTCGTGTCATAACTGTTAATCTGACAAGTCTTTCTCTGGCTTTTCGTAACTAAGCTCAATCTGAATCCAGTTATAAAAGACTACAAGGATTTTTTAGTAAATTTGACCTTGATTTTACTCGGATTGCCAAAACTATTGTTTCCTTGAAGCCAAGAGTATTTTTCCCTATGGCTTAGATCATCTGCGAGATATTATATTTGATTTAGATTTAAAATTCCTAAATTAATGTCCATCTCAACTAATAAACCTCAAACAATTGTAGAAATATTAAAACATACAGTCGCTCATAAACCTCAGCAAAAAGTTTATACCTTTCTCAAAGATGGAGAAACCGACGAAATATCTCTTACTTTTCAACAATTAGATTTACAAGCAAAAGCGATCGCAGCATATTTACAAGAATTAAAATTAGAAAATGCTAGAGTAGTTACAATCTACCCTTATGATGCTCCTTTAGAATTTATTGCTGCCTTTTTAGGTTGTTTATACGCCGCCGTTATCCCTGTGCCTTGTCATCCTCCCCGCAACCGTAGTGTTTTAGGAGAAATCGAAGCCCGTTTAAAGTCTGCTGAAGCTGAGATAATTCTAACTTCAAAAACCATGCTTAACAAACTTAATAAAGAATTACCCCATATCAACAAAATCGTAACCGATAAAATTCCCCTAACCCAAGCTCAAGAATGGGTTGAGCCTTTAATAACTCAAGATAGTTTAGCCTTTTTACAATATACCTCTGGTTCAACGGGAAATCCTAAAGGAGTCATGGTAACTCATCAATGCTTGCTTTCTAACCAAGAAATGTTAAAAATGGCTTTTGGGCATACAGAAAATGCCATTGGTGTTGGTTGGTTGCCTTTATTCCACGATATGGGCTTAATTGGCACTGTGCTACAAGCTTTATATTTGGGTGCTTCCTGTGTGTTTCTCTCCCCTATTGCTTTTGTACAAAAACCCCTTCGTTGGTTACAAGCCATTTCTCGCTATCAAGCCATAACTAGCGGTGCGCCTAATTTTGCCTATGAGCTTTTATGTCGTCACGTCACAGATAAGCAATTAGAAAATCTTGATTTGAGTAGTTGGGAGGTGGCTTTTTGTGGTGCCGAGCCAATTCGCCTTGAAACCATCGAAAAATTTACGGCTAAATTCTCTCCTTGCGGTTTTCGTAAACAAGCATTTTATCCCTGTTATGGTATGGCTGAGGCGACTTTGTTAATTTCTGGAGCAGAAAAAAATACTCCAGTGACAATTAAATATGTTGATAAAATCGCTCTCCAAAAAAACCGAGTGATACTTTCTAACACCCAAAAAGAAGGTTTTAAGCCAATTATTGGTTGCGGTAGAGCTTGGTTAGATGGCAAAATTGCGATCGCCAATCCTGAATCTTTAACCAAGTGTGCGGATAATGAAGTTGGGGAAATATGGGCATCTGGCTCTGGTATAGCTAAAGGTTACTGGAATCAACCAGAGGAAACAGCGCGCACCTTTCACGCCTATTTTAAGGATACTCAATTCGGTTCTTTTTTACGTACAGGAGATTTAGGTTTTATTTATAATGGAGAACTTTTTATTACAGGCCGTCTTCATGATGTAATGGTATTTTGGGGCTTTAACCACTATCCTCAACAAATCGAAGAAACAGTACAAAAATCTCATCCTAGTTTAAAGGTTAACGTAGGGGCTGCTTTTGCCGTAGAAATAGAAGGACAAGAAAAGTTAATAATTACCCAAGAAATAGAGCGCAGTTATCGTCAATCTTTTCCGATGAAAGAAGTAGTAGAAGCGGTGAGATGGGCAGTATTTAACGAGCATTTTATCGATATTTATGCGATCGCATTTTTGAAAACTGGTACTATTCCTAAAACTTCCAGTGGTAAAATTCAGCATAGTTTATGTCGAGAGAAATTTTTAGCAGGAAATTTAGACATAATTGCTCAATGGGAAAATCCTCAAGCTAAAACTGGGGATATGATTAGTTTATTGGAAAGATACCTAAATCCTCTTATTCATATAGGTAGATATTGGGCAATAGTTCGGCGTTATTTGTATGACCAAATAATATAGTTTTATAATGTAATTTTAAAGTTAAATATTAAATTTTAATTATGTTACTTAACTATAATCCCAAAAACTGCTTACCCTCAGCAGAAGATTTACCAGATTCAGATGAGACACCAGTGGATAATCAATTACAACATTTAATTCCCGTACTACTCGAAACAATCTTAGCCTTAATTTGGTCAGAAAAAATGGATTGGTTTTTTGGAGTTGACATGGGAATATATT
>CAYPSO010000192.1:0-4825 GCA_964413275.1 uncultured bacterium
AAATGTAAAGCCGTCTTAGAAAGACGGGGTTTCAAACCCAAAAATTTCTGATGAGTCTGAGTTGCAACTTAAAAAGATACAGTTACAGGGTTCTCTGGAGAAGTTAAACCAACAACAACGACAAATTAATGAACAAATTGCCGCTTTAGACCGTCAATTGATGGCGGAAACGGAAAGACATAATCGTATTATCCTTTCCCTAGAAGCTCAATTAGCTGGTCAAAAACGCGAATATGATGATCGCCAATCTAACACGGAACAAGATCTAGAAGAAGCTGAAGCTGATATAAAACGAGGAGAAGCAGAATTAAAGATTTCCCAGGCCCGTTTGGCTTCCACAAGGTCCCAATTAAAATCGGAACAAGGAAAATTAACTCGATATACCCCTATTGCTGAAATGGGAGGAATTTCCCAAGATCGCTTAATGGAAATTAAGCTTAGTGTCGAACAACAAGAACAAAATGTGAAGATACAAGTTCAAGAAATTGAAACTCGCAAACAAATACTTCAAATTGCACGTGGAAAATGGGAAAAAGCTAAAACCGCTTTAAACCCTAGTAATTCTCAAGTTCAACAGGAAATCGCCCGAGAAAAGGCCGCTCTTTTGTCCATCAAGTCTAATTTAAAAAGGGAACAGGAAATCTTAATCGGACAAAGTATTGAACTGCAAAAACAGGGCGATCGTGAAAAAGTGGAATTGAAACAAATTGAAAAGCACATACAACAAGGGATTATTACCGCTCCCACCAGTGGTACAATTCTTAAACTTTTATTACGTAACCCAAATCAAAGGGTACAACCAGGTACAGAAATTGCTCAAATTTCACCCCAGAATGCTCCTTTAGCCATTAATGCTTTAATTTCTGCTGCTGATATTCATAATCTTGAAATAGGCCAAACAGCACAAATTAGAATTTCAGCTTGTCCTTATCCCGATTATGGTACTCTTCTAGGGGTGGTTAAAGAAATATCTACGGATACTTTTAGCAATAACGATCGATCTTTTTATAAAGCCGTCATTGCACCACAAAATAATGTTTTTGGTAATACCCACTCTCTTTGCATTTTACAAGCTGGAATGGAGGGGAATGTTGCTATTGTGACCAAAGAAGAGACTTTTTTAGCATTTATTTTGAGGAAAGCACGATTGGTTACAGATTTTTGATTGCATTTAAAAATAGTCTATAACCTATCCAAAACCTTTGCTCCGTTGGGATTTATACCAAACCACAACTTCTCCATTTTCACCCCCTGCGGCTAACTGATTCCCCAAGGGATGCCAAGCTAAAGTGGAAAATCCTGATTTGACACCAACTAAGCGCTGCACTAACTGCTTGGCTTTTTGCCACAATAATAACATTCCCTCAGAATCGACAGAAGCTAAGAGAAGACTACTAGGATCGAACTGCACATCGCAGACTTTGCCTTGATGAAAGCTTAACCCGTTGGAAATCCAGCCATCCTGCTCTGTTTGTTTTTTTTGCCAAATAATAACCTCCTGACAACTAGAAACTGCTAATAAGGGAGCAATTCCAGATTTAATTGATGACCAAGTTAAATTGCGAATTTTGCCACTAAAACCGGTCATGCGCCAAGGTTCAACACTTCCCTCACTCCATACCCAGACTGTTAAATCCATACAACTAGCTGCTAAATATTTTCCATCAGACGACCAAGTGATATGAGTACAAGCAGCAGGCATTTCTAAAAATAAGGGATCGTTATCCCGATCTGTAGCTTCCCAAATTTTCACCCCACCATTACCTGCGATCGCCAATTTATCTCCTAAAGGATGCCACGCTAAATCTAAGACGGAAGATGAGAGAAATGGTAAGGTGACAATTATCTGTGCTGAAACAGCATCCAAAATTTGCACGTAACGCCCCAAACTAAAGGCCAACTCTTGATTTTGAGGATGCCAAGATAGGTGTTCTATCCATTTCTCTCCAGTCTCAATACTATGAATTAAGTTGACTTGAGGTTTGATTTGCCAAATTCTAATTTTCCCATCTTGTCCCCCTGATGCTAAAAATTGACCATCTGAGGAAAATTCTAAGCAATCAATGGGTTTTTCTTCAGCTTCGGCAGGAGTAAGAATTAAGGTGGCTATTTGAGATTGCCAGAGCATCACTTCTCCAGCAGCAGAACTAGCGGCTAAATCTCCGTCTTTTGACCAACTAAGGGCTGTTATATATTCTGATAGTTGCTTTTTCCATTGCTGTTGAAATAATTTTTTTGGGGAGCTTTTTAAGCTAAACACGCCCGAAAACCCCCTTTTAATTCTTTTTCGTTTAAGTTTCGACCAATAAATACTAATTCACTTTTACGCTGTTCCCCTGCTTTCCACAGGCGATCGCGTTTACCATCAAATAACATATGGACTCCCTGAAACACAAAACGCTCTTGCGCTCCGGCAATGTTGAGAATGCCTTTCATACGGAATATATTTACTCCTTGAGTTTGCAATAAATTACCGATCCAATTATTTAATTTTTCCAGATCTAAAGGTTCGGATTCAACAATAGCTACAGAATAAACTGAATCATCATGTTGATGAGCATCTTCAGAAAGAAAATTAGGATCGATTTCTAAAGCATGATTGAGATCGAAAGCTTTAACACCTAAAAGATTTGCCATCGAAATCTCTGCATTTTGGGTGCGATATAGTTTTGCCATCCCATTCATTCCACGAATCCGTTTTTCTAAAGCGTCTAAATCTTCAGGGGCGACTAAATCAGTTTTATTCAGTAAGATAATATCAGCAAAAGCAATTTGTTCTTGTGCTTCGTCTGCTTCCCAGTGATTGTGAATATGTTTGGTATCGATGACAGTGACAACCGCATCTAAGAGCAATTTCTCCCGCATATCTTCATCCACAAAGAAAGTTTGCACCACTGGAGCAGGATCTGCTAATCCCGTAGTTTCAATGACTAAGTGGTCGAATTGATCCCGTCTTTTTAATAAATTGCTAATAATACGAATTAAATCTCCTCGCACTGTACAACAAATACAGCCATTATTCATCTCGAAAATTTCTTCATCAGCGTTAATAATCAGTTGGTTATCAATTCCTACTTCCCCAAATTCATTAACGATGACGGCAACTTTTTGCCCGTGTTCGTAAGTGAGGATGCGATTGAGTAGGGTTGTTTTTCCCGCACCTAAATATCCCGTGAGAACGGTGACAGGTACTGTATCTAAAGCTTTAAGAGTAACCATTGTTTTAGTTTTCCTGTAAATGATAATGATAATGATAATCACTGTTACTCAATTATAAAAGAAATCGACTTAAAATAAAATTACTATCTGCGGAGAATTAATGAGATGACAGCAGAATTTAACTATTCTTATGTTTCTGTGAGAGACTATTTAGAAGGTGAAAAAATCTCTCCCATCAAGCACGAGTATAGACGAGGAGAAATCTATGCTATGGCAGGTGCAAGCAAAGCACATGGTATTATTATTCTTAACCTAGCCACCCAATTAAGAAATAAGCTTCGGGGTAGTGGTTGTAATGTTTATGTAGCAGATATTAAAGTCCGCCTTGAATCTGCTGATGCTTATTACTATCCCGATATTACTGTCACTTGCGATTGTCGAGATAGTGTTTCTTTAGATGAAGATTTTATTCGTTACCCACGTTTAGTAGTTGAAGTCTTGTCCCCTACAACTGCTGCATTCGACCGAGGTAATAAATTTGCTGATTATAGAACTTTAGAAACTTTAGAAGAATACCTATTAATTAATCAAGAACAGATGAGTGTAGAATGTTTTCGTCGTAATAATGAAGGATTATGGGTACTTTATCCCTATCAAAAAGGAGACGAAATTTATCTAGGAAGTATTGATTTTCGCTCTCCCATTGAGATTTTATATGAAGATGTGTTGTAGCAGTTATTAAAATCAAGAACCGATAAACCCTCGTATAGCTGTTGTCACTGCTTCTGGGTATTCCTCATAAATACCTAAAGTACCTTTAAGCTCAATACTTTCCACGTTACTTAGTTCGGCGATCGCAGACATCTCTGTTTTTGAGTAAGGGGGAGATTGTTGGGCGATAATAGTTAAAATTGGTTGAGAAAGAGACTTAATTAAATTTAAAATTTGAGAACGATCTTCTATGGGGTCAATTTCTCCGGTGACAAAGGCCACAGGTGCAAATCTCGCTCCTTGATGTTGGGTAATCTGTCGCTTATGGGTAATAAAATCTGGGGTTAATTTTGTATCATCAATATAAACATGACGGCGATACATAAAACGCAAAAAAGCAGGAGTTGTGTTGAGATAATAGAGAAATTGTCCGATAATTGGCGATCGCACCAAATTTTTGATTAGTTTTCTCATCTTACTAGGCAAACCCATTACCCGTAAAGGGCCTTTCCAAGTAGGAGCAATTAAAACTATTTTTGATACTGATTGAGGATAATTTTGAGCTAATTGTAAAGCATAACCGCTTCCATGACCTGCTGCAATAATCGTAATTGGTTGCTGAAAATTACTAAGCACAAAATCTGTTAACAGTTGATGATAAACAGAAGGTTGATAATTTACACAAGGGCGATCGGAGTCACCAAATCCCAACCAATCTAGAACAAATACCTGATAATCTGGAGCTAGTGAATGGGCAATTTTCGCCATTTCTGTACGACTGGAGACGGTGCTAAAAGCAGGAAGCAATAAAATTGGCTTTCCTTGTCCTAATTTTTCATAAATGATGGTAAATTCTTGTTGTTGCCAAGTCCAACAGAATTGCTCGATTGTGCCACCGATATTGTTGTTAGTAGGAATAGAGGGATTAAATATTGTCATAGGAATTAATCTCTAA
>CAYPSO010000193.1:0-4815 GCA_964413275.1 uncultured bacterium
GCAAATCGAAGAAGTAGTTCCCATTGCTTTACAATATGCTCGTAGATGGAATGATATGGTAGGTAGTTTTAAGTATTGGCAAGAAGAGAAAAAAATTAGATGTTATATTGAAAAATATGAGGATTTAGTTGCTCAACCAGCGAAATCTGTAGAAAGCTTATTTAGATTTTTAGATGTTAAAATGCCTGAAAATGTTTTAGATATTATGAAGCATAAAGCTGGTACTCCTCCTAATAAAGCTAAAGATTATCGTTCAGATGTAGAAAAATTATTAGCCCATAGTCATAAACAAATTTGGGATATTTTAGGAGAAAGTGCAGAGTATTTTGGATACAATTCAAATAAGTATTTAAACAAATAAACTATATTTGAAAATATTTACTTATACTAGCTTCTTTATAATGAACATTTTTAAATTGCTCAAACCATAAAGATATATCTAAACCTAAACTTTTTTCTAATTCTTGACAATCTTTGAGAAAAAATTGGTTAAATAACATTTGACAATCCTTGTCCGAAAAATATTTTGTCCATTGTGATTGATTTAATAGTGATTTATAAATTAATTCTTGTTGAGGTTTATTCCATACTTTATCTAAATTTTGTCTTCCTGTACAAAATACTAATGTTTCCGGTGGAATTTTATATTTTTTATTTTCTGATTCCCAATAAAATTCCTCTTGATCTGTATAAATATATCGAGGAAAATAGGTTTCATTTGCTTTAATTCTTTGAAAATTATAATCTTCTAATTCTAAAAACTTGCATATTTTTTTCATACCTTGATTAAAGTCTTTTGAGATGTCATTTTCATATATCAGAATCAAAATTTGTTCTTTATCAAAACTTTCATATAGTTGCTTAATTATTTGACTATATTGAGGAAATAAATAACTAAAACGAGGATTTTTTTGGTTATTTATAAACCAATAAATATCTTTATTTATTTCTCGATATTGCAAACTATGAACGTAATGAGATAAAGTTCGATAAATAGGATTTCTCAAAATTAGAATAATTTTAATATTCGCTCCCAAAATTGATTTAATCCTTGTATAAGTATTTTCATATTTTCGGTAATAAGAAGGAGTAATATCACCAATACATTGTTGTCCTTTGTATTGAGAAAATTGTTTTTCATACCATTTCACTCCTTTAGACCAGTTAAGATTATAAAAAAAGTATTCTTTTTTTTGACCTAAATACACATTAGGGTGTTGCTTAAGTCCATGATATATTGAAGTTGTTCCTGCTTTTTCTACTCCAACACATATAAAGTTAGGTAATACCATTTCTAAAAAAGATTAATTAATAGTTATTTGTTATTAATGATAATATCATTATTATAAACATTCATAAAATAATTATTTTAATTACAAATTATAGATCGCAATTAAAATAAATTAGCTTTATAGATAATTTATAAATTTTGATAAAAATATAAGCTTATAGGATATAATATATCTCCAGTTAATGTTACTTAATTTTCATAATGCCTCAAAAAACTAAAACTTCTAAAGCTGCTAAAACTCCTATTTTTATTTTAGGCTCTCCTAGAAGTGGAACTACGATTATAACTCAAGCTCTAATAAAAGGTGCTAACATTGCGGGATATCAAGAAGGTCACTTATTACCTCTTATCTATTATCTAAATAAAGAAATAGATTTATATTACGAACAAAAAAATAGTTCTGAGAAAGAAAAAAGAAATATTATGCTTGATAATATTAGTCGAGAAAAAATTAAAAAAAGAATTATTAATTCATTTCATAATTTAGTTGATTCTTTGCATGAAGGAGATATGTGGTTAGATAAAACCCCCGGAGATAAAATGATTTTAATTGCTCCTTATCTTAAAGAAAGTTGGCAAAAATCAAAATTTATTTTTGCCAAAAGAAGGGGTATAGAATGCATTATTTCAAGAACAAAAAAATTTCCTAATGTGCCTTTTGAAGCACATTGTCGTTTATGGTTAAAAGCTATGGATTCATGGTCAACAATCAAGCCAAATCTTGAAGGAAGTTATTTAGAAATAGATCAAAGGCAAATAGCCCTCACTCCAGAGCAAGTAGCTCAGAAAATTGGAGATTTTCTAGATTTTTCCTCAGAACAAATAGGTCAAATAGAATATATCTTTAAAAATAAAAGACCTCAACACACAGGAGGTAAAGAAGAAGAATTAGCTATAGATATAAAGGATACTGGATGGAGCGATCAACAAATTAATTTCTTTTTAAAAAAATGTGAAAAAATAAATGAAACATATGGTTATAGTAATTCATCTTCTTATTATGTATAATTTATAGAAATAATACATAATAAATAAAAAAAGGTTTACATTTTTTTCAAATTAATTAACTCACCCACAATATTTTCTATTTGTAGATATGATTTACCAAGTAATTCTTGACAATTTGTTAATTCTTCTTGAAGAATATCAAAAGAATTTATAAACTGTTTAGTATTGCTAGAACTTATTTTTTTTAAATAATCAACAATATCCTTGAATAAGGACATTTGTAAAATGTTTTCATAATTTTGACCTTTTTTAATAATATCTTTTTCAATTAACAATTTAAGCAATTCATTATAATCTAGGATACCCATTGTTCTTGATGCAGGAAATTGTTTAATTCGTAGGATTCCTTTAATAAAATTGACTTCATTATAATTACTATGAAACTCATGTGTTTGTTGCAAAGTATAAAGAGAATATTTTCGTCTATTGATTAAGAATATCTCTGATTTTAAATCTTTTAAAAAAATCAAAGTATGTGCTGCACTTCCTTCTGCAAATATGAGAATTTTAGCTTGTTTATATATTGCTAATTGCTCTTGAAAAGAATATTCTTGGGGATGAAATATAAAAAAACCATTATCAGTTAATATTTCTTCTAAAGCTGATTCCGCAGTAAATCGACCTTGAGTTATATCAAGTTTAGTTCTTGAGACATATACTTTTTCATAATTCAAAAATAGACAATCAGAATTTATTTTTTGGTCTATTACCTCAGTAATCCCATTGATAAATTCAGGTGAGGATTTAAGCATTTTTCCGATGCCAATAATTTGTTCCGGAACAATAATTTCTTTAAAAAATATCTTTTTTTCTATGAATACAATATTCTCTTCTTTAATGTCTAAAAGCTCTAAAATGTCGATCGCCCATTTTAGTAAAGTATATCTTTTTCCAGGTCCCCACTTATGAAAAAATACTTTATATTTAGATTCTTTGAGATTTTTATAAAACCATAGTCTGCTCAAGGTTTCAAGGCAAAAATGCCCGAAATGGTTAAAATATATACCGCCATAATAAGCTGACTCGTTAACAATAATTTTTTGAATTGATTGTTTTAACGGCTTACTAAATACTTGACGTGGTAGAATTCTATCACCAATTTGTTTATGATGAACTGCTAAACTTACCAGATTTCTATTAGAATCTAATAAACAACCATCTATTTGTTTTTTAATAAACCGGTCTTTATTTTTTATTGGTTTTAACGTTGGAATACCTAAAACATTATGTAGCAGCTCTAATTTTGCCATTTTTTTATTTTTACTCTTTTTTATCTTGCTTAAAGCTCACAGTAATAATTAATTAATTAATTATTTATATTCAATTTAGATAAAAGATAATCCTTTATTGCCAAATTTGCTACAGTAAAATTCAATATCTTGATGATAAATGTTAGATACTTTCTCTAGCATTTCCTCGTTATACATATTTTTTACTGAAGGCAATATTTCTAGTTTTTTTAATTGTTGTATTTTTAGTGTTTCTGGTTGCTCTATATCTGTTAATTTCCTTGTATCGTGAGTATGGTGTCCAATCAGAGATCTCGTATCTTCAACCTTAAAACCAATATCTTGATCGAGAATTTTTATAGCCTCTGAAAAATTTTCAAGAGAAAAATATTTATCATATTCTTTATAAAGTAAAAAATCGACTTGAGGCCGCCAATGTTGATTAAAATCTTTGGTATTCATTTGACTAAGTTTATTTATAAACTGTTCAAAAGTCACATCAGATATTTTAGTATTTTTCATATATTTATTAACAAAAACTTTGGCATCTCCTTTCCCTTTTATAAACTTATCAAAAAAAACACTAACTAATCTAGAATAGGGACATCTTAATATAACAAACGAGTAATGAGGATTCAATAAAGTAGTTATATTTTTAACTGAAAGTGTCAAATTATTATTATGAATCCATTCCACTTGTTTTTCATTTTTAAGAAAGCCATTACTTATCGCTAAAGAATACCTCATAGTCGAACAGGCATTTTTAGGAATAAAACTATATATAGAATTACTATCAAAAATATGAAGTGCGTGAGTAATAGCAAATTGTAATGAAGATTTGGTTTGAGGTAAAAATTTCGCTCCATTTATCAAGCTCAACTCAAACTTAGGATTTAACATATTTTCTATTAAAATATCTGTTAAACCATCTACAAACTGATTATGAATTTTTCTCTGTATTATTTTTTCTTGTCTGTTCATAAAGGTAAATATTTATTCTTAAAATCTTGATTCAAATTAAATAGTAATTAAATGAAATAAAGCTTAAACAGGTTTTTCTTCATCAAAAAACCTGCCTACTTTATCCTATACTTTTGTTTAATCTATTGAAATATTTTTTATTAAAAACATCTGTTGAAAAGTTACATTTTTTTTCTGGGATTCAATTATTTTTTTTGCCTTCAGTTCGATATTTTGAAGTGTAATAAGCATACTTATTATGTTTAATTTTAGGTGAGTGTTTAGAATGATACCAATAAAAGGGATTACAATTAAGAGGACAATAAT
>CAYPSO010000194.1:0-4803 GCA_964413275.1 uncultured bacterium
ATTAATTACATGGTTGAGAGAGGGAATAGGGAATAGGGAATAGGGAATAGGGAATAGGCAATAGGCAATAGGCAATAGGTAAGAGATACAGCAATCTTAAGTGAATAGCAAAATGTGTAATTAATTTTGTTTAAGCACTTAAACGAGTTAATCTAGGATGCTTAACTTGCTAGGATGCTTAACTTGAGAGTGGACGACATCTTTAGTGCTTCGATTCAATATATACATACTCATTTCATCACTACTCTGAAGAATACTATCTCATAAAAGCCTTATTAAGCATTGGCTTTTTTAAAATTAGTAATTTTTTCTTCTTTCAAGCTAAGAATAGAATAGCCTTGATAATTAATACCTCTATATTTCAAAGATGAATTGTCTTTCTTAACAAAAATATTTCTTTGAGGAATTAAATAATTTACACCTCTATACTTAGCGACTATTAAGTTATCAATATTTGGTAAATGAGTTGCTTGAGTTTCGTAATTAACACCGCGATAAGATAATTGCATTGTTCTTTCTCCTTAAATCTTTTTTGTTTTTGTTTGATGTTACTTTTATAAAATTTCTAAAACTAAAAGTCGATACTGAAAAATTAAGGAGTTTGAAATACATAAGATAACTTAACTTTTTATCTTTATTCGGCTCTCCCGACATCTTGGAGAAAACTGTGTAGCGTTGTTACATATTGTTTGGCTACTTAGGTGAAATTCAGAAAAGGTTTTACCAGATTTCATAGGGGTAGGGTGTCGTTAGCCCCAGGGTAACGCACCGTTACTCAAGTCTGCTAATACAATTCATATTTTAATAAAGTACAAGGAATAGAACCATTAAACACAGGAATACGTTGAGAAGCTCTTAAACCAACCTTTTTAGTTAACTCTTTATTACCAGTTAAAACATAAGCAGTCCAACCCGTAAAACGTTGTTTAAAAATATCACCTAATAATTTATATAAAGCAGCATTATCTTTAAAATCACCAATTCTCTGACCATAGGGAGGATTACAAATAATAATACCAGAATTAGCGGGAGCTTCCACTTCTGCTAAGTTTTGTTGGCTAAATTCTATTTGAGTTCCTATGCCAGCAAATTGTGCATTAGCTTTAGCTTGTTTAATAATATCTGCATCAGCATCACTACCAATAATTGGAGTTGAAATTTTTGATAATTCGCCATCTTCTGCTTCAATTACTAACTTATTCCATAGTTCATTATCATAATCTGGCCAAGTTTGAAAACCAAAGGTTTTGCGATATAAACCCGGAGCAATATTTAAAGCTTTTAAAGCAGCTTCAATGGGCAAAGTACCAGAACCACATAAAGGATCTAAAAGAGGTATATTAGGTTGCCATTCAGCTAAATCTAAAAGAGCCGCAGCTAAGGTTTCTTTGAGGGGTGCTAATCCCATAGCAGGGCGATAGCCTCGACGATGCAAACTCTCTCCTGAACTATCTAAACTTAAAATACAACGATTTTTATGGATATGAGCATTAATTAATAAATCAGGATTATTAATATCAATATTAGAACGTTCTTTATAGTTGTTTAATTGTTGTTCAACGATGGCATTTTTAACTTCTAAAGCGGTAAAATGAGAATGATTTAATTGGTCATTTTTGCCAGTACAAGTGACAGCAATAGTATCATTCGGAGTTAAATATTCAGACCAATTAACTGTCTGTACATTTTGATATAATTCCCGTTTATTATAACTTTTTATGGTAGCAATAGGTTTTAATACTCGAAAAATTGTTCTTGCCCAAAGATTAACTCGATATAATAAAGTTTTATCTCCAGAAAAATGAACGCAAGTAAAATCAGTTTTCACATTTTCTGCACCTAATTGTTTTAATTCTTGAGCGGCGATTTCTTCTAAACCTCTAGCAACTGTAGCAATATATTGATGATTCATTTATAACTCTTTTATCTCTCCTAGTTGAAAAATTCTCTCTGCAACTTTTTTGTCTATGGGAATAACAGAAAGACGATTACCACGCCTAACTAATAATAATTCATTATCATTAAATTCTTCTTTTAATTGTTTGAGATAAATGGCACGGGGAAACTTTTGAATAAATTCAACTGCTACTGTATGCCAACGAGGTTTTTCTGGGGTGGATTTTGGATCGCAATATGGACTGTTAATATCAAATTGACTGGGATCGATTACATGAGCTTCTATAACACGCATTAAGCCAAAAATTCCCGGAACATTGATATTAGAATGATAAAAGAAACATAAATCTCCTTTGGTCATTTGTCGTAAAAAATTACGTGCTTGATAATTTCTCACACCATCCCAAACAGTTTGACCATCTTTTTCGAGATGATCGATGCTATAAACTTGAGGTTCAGATTTTAATAACCAATAATTCATTTTAAATTTAGCTTACCTTAAATATAAATTCCTGATGAATTTTCCAACATTTGTCATTATGAATTAATAAAGTTAGTTTAGGTACAATAAACTCAAAATATATTTGCCGATGTTCAAATTGTAACCAAGCTTTACGAAAATTATCTTTTGTCAAATCTCGATAAGCCACCGTAAGATGAGGAGAAAAACCTCGATTTTGCGAACGAGGATCGACAATATTTAAAGAATTTTGTAAATAATTGCTTAAATTTTTCTCAATGGTCAATAATTCTAAATTTTTGATCGCATTAATATAAATAACACGGGGTTTAAACGCTGCAAATCCATCAAGAATCATTGGTATAGGCTTTTGCGTATCTGCAAATTCATTTAATTTGGTTTCTAATAAAGCCAAATTATTTTGATCCCATTGAAAAGGAGGTTGCAAAGTAATATGAGGAGGAGATTTTAAAGCAGAACAACTATGATAAACTTGAGAAAATTCTTGTTTGATTTGAGTGGCTATTTCTTGTATTTCTTGAGGAGGAAGTAAGGCAATAAAAAATAATGTTTTAGGCTCTCTAGCCTTGCTTATGACATATTATTATTAAATAATTGACATGACTGGGAATAAATTTAATTAAAATACATGACAAAAACCTTATGTGTCATGAAATAAGAACTTTATTTTGTACTACTATATAATAGGATATACATTTTGCAATATTAAGATTTAATAAATATGCCATCTAATCCTGAACTTTAAATGTATGAACATAAAGAAAAACTAAGGGAAATATATGAAGAGGAAATAAGTAGTGATGAGGCCTTTTATAAGTTAATAGAATGGACAGAAAAAGCACATAAATATTTCCCCAAAAGTTGTAAGACAATAAGAAGATGGATTGATGAAATTGTGGCCTATTTTGATAATAGGACAACTCAAGGAGTAGTGGAAGGAATTAATCAGAAAATTAAGTTAATTAAAAGAAATGCTTATGGTTTAACTAACTTCGATAATTTCAGAAGAATAGTTCTATTACACTGGCATTTTTGCTAGTAATTTATCATACTCAAACTCACAGAGCCAAATTAAGTTATTTTAAATATTTATTAATAAAAATCTCAGGAGTTAAGCATTCAAAATCGGCTATAGATTTAATCAATTCCCGATTACTGGAAATAAAATAATCTGCTTTACCATATTTAGCAGTTAAATATATATAAATGTCTTCACTAGGAATTGATTTTTCGACTAAAAGTTGATGTGCTTCGTTTTTCATTTCATCAGTTTCAGGAATAAAAATACCATCAAATGATTGAAGCAGGTATATTAAATAATAAAAAAGTGAATTATTAGCGGGAGAAATAGTCGAGATGAGTCCAGAAACACCGCTATATTACAACACAACAAAACGAGGAGTTAAATATTTAGAAAAATTATTAAAAGGTAAAGCAGAAATTAGATTTAATGGTGCTATAACTTTACAAGATTCTGAACCAGAACCAGATATTGCCATTGTTAAACTTCCCGAATCAAAATACAATGAACATCATCCTTATCCCGAAGATATTTATTGGTTAATCGAGGTTGCCAATACTAGCCTTAAGAAAGATTTAGAATTTAAAAAATCAATTTATGCTGCTGCAAATATTCAAGAATATTGGGTATTAGATTTAGTTGGTAAACAAATTAATGTTTTTTGTAATCCTCAAAAAAGCGACTATTTAGATTACCAAGCCCTTCGGGCTGAAGTAATGAGTAATAAGTAATAAGTAATGAGTGAAAGCCCGAAGTTTGGTCTAAAGCCTCCTCATTCATGAGGAAAAAGCTAAAAATATAATTCAATAATTGAATCCTCTGACTTCAGGCAGAGGTATTACTCATTACTCATTACTCACTACTCATTACTCGTGAACAAGTTTACAGTGAAGGAAAATTAACATCCTTAGTTTTTCCTAATATCGAGATTGCGATCGAAAAACTTTTTTAATAAAAAATGAAAGTAGAAGTAATATATTTTTAAATCTAGATTCATAATAGATAATAAATTCAGAATAATGTAATTTTATGCAAGCCTTTAACCCTACTCCTCCTGAATGGACAAAAACAGCTACTCACGCTTTGACATTATCCTGTCCTAGTTGTCAAGGTAGTCCAGATGTAGCTGAAAATGTCTGGATTAATCGTTTTGCACCCG
Source organism: uncultured bacterium (assembly GCA_964413275.1). GTDB lineage: Bacteria > Cyanobacteriota > Cyanobacteriia > Cyanobacteriales > JAABRE01 > JAABRE01. The sequence continues at coordinate 4,558 of CAYPSO010000194.1, forward strand.
TACTTAGCGAAGATTATCGACGCAAATGGCAGGAATTTTATCAATGTGAATGTGGTACTGTTTGGTGGGCTTGGAGTAGTGAAAGAGAAACTAGACTCAAACAAGATTAGAAATGCAATTTCATAAAATCCTAACATCAAAGTCCGTCTTGCCCACCCTACATCTAAAAATTTGTGTTAGTTGATTTTTAGCCCACATTCCGCACTTTGATAATTAAGTCAAAATTGAATTAGAATTCAGACAACC
>CAYPSO010000195.1:0-4707 GCA_964413275.1 uncultured bacterium
TTATTTTTTTTAAATTAACATTTACAGTCAAATACACTAATTTTCTGTTTGTTACTCGTCATGATTTATTCAGTCTAAAACCAACAACCAATGACGAATAACAAATGCAATTTTAAAATAAATCTTGGTCAGTAACCGCACCCTTACTGCTAGAAGATACTAATTTGGCATATTTTCCTAAGATACCAGTTTTATAATTAGGTTCGGGAGCTTGCCAATTAGCACGACGTTGGGCTAATTCTTCGTCAGAAACATTTAATTGTAATAAATGTTGGGTTGCATCAATGGTAATGCTATCCCCCTCTTGTACTAAACCAATCGTACCACCCACCGCCGCTTCAGGGGCAACATGACCAACTACCAAGCCATAAGTACCACCAGAAAAACGACCATCAGTAATTAAACCTACCTTATCTCCTAAGCCAGCACCAATAATAGCCGAAGTAGGAGCTAACATTTCTCGCATTCCGGGGCCTCCTTTTGGCCCTTCGTAACGTACAATAACTACATCTCCGGGCTGAATTTTACTGGCGAGGATTGCATCTAAACATTCTTCTTCAGATTCAAAAACCCTTGCTGGGCCGGTCATTTTGGGATTTTTCACCCCACTAATTTTAGCTACTGCCCCTTCACTGGCTAAGTTACCTTTAAGAATAGCTAAATGTCCTTCTTTATATAAGGGATTATCCCATTGACGGATAACATCTTGGTCAGTTGAGGGACTTTCGGGAATATCTTGTAAAACTTCAGCGACGGTTTGCCCGCTAATAGTTAAAGCATCTCCATGTAATAAACCATTTACTAACAGCATTTTCATTACTTGGGGAATACCACCAGCTTGATGTAGATTTGTAGTGACGTATTTACCAGAGGGTTTTAAGTCGCAGATAACGGGGACTTTTTTGCGGATAGTTTCAAAGTCATCTAAGCTTAACTCTACTCCCATAGTACGGGCGATCGCCAATAGGTGCAATACGGCATTAGTTGAGCCACCAACAGCCATAATTACGGAAATAGCGTTTTCAAAGGCTTTACGGGTTAAAATATCTTTGGGTAAAATCTGTTTTCTAATGGCTTCGACTAACACAAAAGCTGATTTTTCGGTACTGTCAGCCTTTTCTGTATCCTCTGCGGCCATAGTTGAAGAATAAGGTAAGCTCATACCCATAGCCTCAAAGGCAGAAGACATGGTATTAGCTGTAAACATTCCACCACAAGAACCAGCACCGGGGCAAGCATTACGTTCAATTGCCACTAATTCTTGTTCGTCAATTTTACCAGCACTATATTGACCAACTGCTTCAAAGGCACTAACTACGGTTAAATCTCGACCGTTGTAATGTCCGGGTTTAATTGTGCCACCATAGACAAAGATAGCAGGAATGTTCATGCGGGCGATCGCAATCATTGCACCGGGCATATTTTTATCGCAACCACCGATGGCTAAAACTGCATCCATACTTTGGGCATTACAAGCAGTTTCAATGGAGTCGGCAATTACTTCCCTCGATACTAAGGAATATTTCATTCCTTCTGTACCCATAGAGATACCGTCGCTAACTGTGATTGTACCGAACATTTGCGGCATTGCTCCAGCTTGTTTTAAGGCTGCTTCTGCTCGAATCGCTAGGTCATTAATCCCCATATTACAAGGGGTAATTGTGCTATAGCCATTAGCTAAACCCACAATTGGTTTCGTAAAATCATCATCGCCAAAACCCACAGCCCTTAACATGGCTCGATTAGGGGTGCGTTGACTACCTTGGGTAACTACTCTACTTCTGAGGTTATCTGACATTGATTTATGTTCCTCTCATAACGGCTCTCAATCTATTTTCCACTGTATCTCGTTGTTTTGGCGACAATTTTTAATTAAGCATGAATTATAAATTATGAATTGGGAATTGGGAAGCTAATCGCTAACACCATGATTAAACTCTAGGTAAAGTTACTCCACGGCCTTGATTTTGATATTTACCTTTGCGATCGGAATAAGTTGTTCTACACATCTCTCCTTCAAAAAATAATAACTGCACCACTCCTTCATTGGCATAAATTTTTACATCAGCACTAGAAGCATTTGAAAATTCAAGAGTAATACTTTCGCCGTGCCAGGAAGCTTCAAGGGGGGTAATATTGGCAATGACTCCCACACGCGCATAGGTAGATTTTCCTAAGCAAATCGCTGTGACATTAGCAGGCATTTTAATACTTTCGAGGGATGCACCTAATCCATAACTGTTAGCTGGAATAATAAAGTAAGAAGAGCCATCCTTATTAGTGTGTAATTCAGCTTTTTCTAAATTTTTAGGATTAAAATTTTTAGGATCTACTACTGTTCCGGGTATATGTCTAAATATTCTAAAATCATGGGGGGACAAACGAATATCATAACCATAAGAACTTAGTCCCCAACTAATAGTTGGAATTTCTTCTTGGTGCGCGTTCCCTTGCGCGTTGAGCGCGCGCGGGGTCACATCCGCTTGTTGTGTTCCTAAAAATGCTTTTCTAACTGATGTTTTTTCAAAGGGTGAAATCATGCCTTCCTGAGCTTGTTCAATTATCCATTTATCATTTTTAATCATTTACAAATTCTCCTAAATTTTATTAATAATTTATTTATTCAATAATTTATTCCAATTCCATTTAGATTAAATTGTTCTACTGTTTTTTCTGATAATTCATTGGTAGTTAGAGATTGTAATAAATTTAATGGTAAAGTTAAATGGGTTGCTCCTGCCATTAAAGCTGCGGCTGCTTCGGTGGGAGATTTAATACTAGCGGCTAATATTTTAGTGTCACTATCTTGTAATATAGTTGCCATTTGTTGGACTAATTTAATGCCATCTCCTAATAGTTTGGTGGCACGATTAACGTAAGCTATAGCATATTTTGCTCCTGCTTCTTTGGCTATGGCGGCTTGTGCGGGATGATAAATGGCAGTAACTGAACAATTAATTTCTGAACTTAATTCGGCGACTACCTTAAAGCCTAATAAGGTGGCAGGAATTTTTAAAACCGTATTTTTGCCAATAATTTCAAAGGCTTTTCTTCCTTCAGCTATCATCTTCTCAAAATTAGTAGCTGTAACTTGATAATATAATTCCCCCGGACTAATTGCAGCTAATTTGGCTAATACTTCCTCTGGGGATAAATCGCTCTTGGCAAGTAGGGTAGGATTAGTTGTAATACCTTTTACCCATCCTAATTTAATTGCGGTTTCTGCTTCACTAATTATGGCTGAGTCGAGATAAATCATGATGGATTTGATAAATAAACCGAATTTAGATTATTACATATTATTGGTCATTTGTTATTCGTTATTCGTGACCTATAATTTGTTATTTTTAACTTCTGCTAGACTATTTGTAGTATTATTTAGGCAAATAACTAGAAATAATAGCTTAGATGCTTAAGGGATAAAATTTAATCTTTATTTTTTCAAATTTATGAATAAAACTGTTATTGAAGTTAAGGATTTAGAAGTAAAATTTTTTACAGAAAATAAACTAAATATTGCGGTTGACAATATTAGTTTTCAGCTTAATAGTGGAGAAACTTTAGGAATTGTTGGTGAATCTGGTTCGGGAAAATCTGTTACTTCTTTGGCGATTATGGGACTCATTTCTGCTCCGGGAAAAGTAACTAATGGTCAGATTTTATTTCGTCCAAATAATGATAGTAATTTAACTAATTTATTATCTTTAAATGAGCAGGAAAGGCGTTTATTTCGTGGTGGTGCGATCGCCATGATTTTTCAAGAACCCATGAGTTCTCTTAATCCTGTTTATAATATTGGTTTTCAAATTACTGAGGCGATTTTACAACATCAAAATATATCTAAAGCTGAGGCTAGAAGACAGGCGATCGCAGGTTTACAAGAAGTAAACTTATTACCCAAAGATGAAGAATTAAAGGCTCAATGTTTAGCAGAATTTCCGACTTATTCAGAGATGGAAATTAACAAATATATGAATCAGCAAAAACAAGCAATTCTTAAACGTTATCCCCACGAATTATCAGGGGGACAGTTGCAACGGGTAATGATTGCTATGGCGATTTCTTGTAACCCAACTTTATTAATAGCTGATGAGCCAACTACTGCTTTAGATGTAACTGTTCAAGCGACTATTTTAGAACTATTAAAAGAATTATGTAGAGCTAGGGGAATGTCCTTAATTTTTATTACTCATGATTTAGGAGTAATTGCAGAATTAGTGGATCGTGTAGCAGTGATGTATCAGGGAAAAATTGTCGAAAATGGTAGCATAAAAGAAGTATTTTCTAATCCTAAACATCCCTATACAAAAGGTTTATTAGCTTGTCGCCCTAGCTTAGATTCAGAAGTAAAAATATTGCCTACTGTTGCTGATTTTATGGAAGTTGAAACCAGGGAAAATGGAGAAAATATTATTAAAGAAAAATCCTATCAAGCTCCCGATTTAGAAACAATTTCTCTTAATAAAGAAAATATATATAATGATAAACCATTACTTTCAATTAAAAATCTCAGTGTTGGGTTTCCTATAAATAAAATCTGGGGACAAAAAAGACGTTATTTTATGGCAGTAAATAATGTATCTTTTGATTTATTTCCGGGAGAAACTTTAGGACTCGTCGGAGAATCTGGTTGTGGTAAGTCAACTTTAGCAAGAACAATTTTAAGATTACTTCATCCCCTACAAGGTGAAATAATATTTAGAGAAA
>CAYPSO010000196.1:0-4611 GCA_964413275.1 uncultured bacterium
ACCAAATTACATCTCCATCTTTGGTGTAGCCTGGATTATCTGGGTCGGGCTCAGTACCTCCTCTTATTGCCTTACCATAATATTCGGGCTTAGCGTGGTTTTCTGTTTCGTTGCTACTCAAACCCCCTTAACTATTGTTCCGGTCACAAATGACTTTCCTGTACCAGGCCCACCAGTAAGAATCATCACTTTTTCTGATGCTGCTTTTACTACCGCTACATATTGTTGGGGGGATAATTCAATCTTTCGGGATGCCGTATATCTGTTAATCCAACTTCTTACTCTTTCTAAATCGACCTCTAAATTAGTAGCTAATTTCTGCTGTAATAATTTAGCTAAATGTTGTTCGCTATAGAAAAAACTCGGTTTATAGTAAAGTAGTTCTTCTTCATTTTTTTCTTTAATTAACTGTTCTTGTGCTACCATCTCTGAAAGAATACTGGCAATGGTTGTTTCCTCCGCTTCATGCTCTTCTATTGTCAGTAACTCCTTGGTCAAAAGAACAAGGTTTTTTTCAGGAAGATAACAGTGACCATCTTCACTCGCTTGACTCAAAACATGGAGAACTCCTGCACAGTAGCGAAATTTTGACCAAGGAGAAACACCAATATTACGTGCAATCTTATCTGCGGTCAGAAACCCAATACCAAAAATATCCCTCGCCAATTGATAGGGATTTTCTGTAACTGTAGCAATGGCGTTGTCTCCATACTGTTTATAGATTTTGACAGCATAGGTAGTTGATACTCCATGTCCGGTTAGAAATATCATTACTTCCTTAATTGATTTCTGTTCTGCCCAAGTATGTTGAATCATGGCAATGCGTTTTACGGCAATACCTGGCACTTCCGACAGACGCTCTATTTGATTCTCGATGACATCTAAGGTATCTAAACCAAACCAGTTAACTATACGTTTTGCCGTAACCGGGCCTACTCCCTTAATTAAACCACTACCCAAATATTTTTCCATACCAGTTAAGGTAGCTGGTTTAATCTCTTCATACTTGACAACTTCAAACTGTGAACCATATTGTAAATGTTCACGCCATTGTCCCTCTAACTGTAATGTCTGTCCTGCTTGAATATTAGCAAAACTGCCCACAATGGTAATCAAATTTTTGACATTGCCCGTATTCAATCGTGCTACGGTGTAACCCGATTCTTCAGCATGGAAAGTTATTCTTTCAATAACTCCAGTTAAAGATGATAAAGGTGCAGAAATCATTAGTTAATTTATAAAAGTTCTTCCAATAATTTTGTGACCCTTCCCTGTTCATTACGACGATTATCATCATAAATCATCAAAGTATTCAAATTACTATGACGAGATAACTTTTGCACCGAACGCACGTCACCATTAGTTGCCTCCAAAGCGGAGGTAATAGCTGAATGTCTCAAACGGTGAGGAGAAAGAGGTTTAACTATTCCTGCTGAAACGGCATATTTTTTGACCAGTTTATAAATAGAATCAGTATTAAGGCGATGTCCCCAATAACCTTTATGTACTGCACAAAACAAAGGTTCATCAACACAAGATTTACCTCTGACCTCATTTCTCGCTTCTAACCACAAAGAAATAGCCTCAATAGTCGAACTACCTAAACTAACACTTTGTCGCTGACCTTTTTTGCCCTTACCTAAAATCCATAACTTTTGTTCTACAGGGTCAAAATCAGATATTTGACATTGAGTTATCTCACTTCTTCTCAGAGCATTACCCCAAAGTAATAATAAAATCGCATAATCTCTCTTTCCCTTGAGAGTTTCCCTCTCAACCTGCAAGAGCATTAATTTAAAACTCTCACTACCAATGCCAGTAGTATCTCGATAAGTTGTCACCGTAATTGTTTTAATCTCGCTTAAAGTATAGTAGCATTTCCCAATGGAACTTGCATAATTAACCAAAGACTTGAGACTGGCTAACTTGCGATTAATCGTAGCTGGTGCTAACTCTTTTTTTACTAACTCCCCTTGATAATTTTTCACCAACTGATGTGCTTGCTTTGACTCTAATAACAAAAATTGAGCTAATATCTCAGGGGTTAAACCCTCTTCCGTTAATAACTCAAAAAACTCTTCAATAGCATGAGCATAAACCCGACGAGTATGACGAGAAGCAAATAGAGCCAACCAATCTGAAAACAAAGTATCATATCCCTTCCTCACCAAAGGATTGGCAGGAATCAACGGCACAAGATTGTTCGCTAACAACTGAACTTGTTTCATCGTCGGTTGAATAGGTCTAACTTATCGTGAAAACAAACATTCTCACGACAACTGTTAAAAGCTAATTATACAGGAAAATGAAGAGTATCTTTTTTTTCAAAGCAAAATGCGACTCGATTTAAAGCTAATTAGGACGGATGGGGGAACACAAGCGAGAGCCAAACTGAATCAACAAATCATCGAAGAATATGCTCAACGGATGAAGGAGGGATACTCTTTTCCTCCAGTGGTAGTGTTTTTTGATGGTGAAACTTATTGGTTAGCTTCGGGATTTCATAGAGTTCAAGCAGCTAATTCAGCAGGATTCGCAGAAATAACAGTGGATTTGAAGTTGGGGAAATTAAGGGAGGCAATTCTTTATGCGGTTGGAGCTAACGCTACTCATGGTTTAAGACGTACTCCAGCAGATAAGCGTCAAGCGGTAAAGATGATGCTATCAGACTCCGAATGGGGACAATTTAGCGACAGAGCTATTGCTAAATACACCCAAACCAGTCACCCCTTCGTGGCTAAGGTGAGAGTAGAAGTCACTGGTAACGTTTCCAGTGAGAGAATTTATACCAATAAATATGGTATTCAAGCAACCATGAATACTTATAGTATTGGGAAACCTAGCGTTATTGAGAATGATGTTCCCAGATGGTTGGGTTTAAAACCGGGGTTAGCAATGTTGAGATGGGCAGTTTTAGAAGATGGTGATGCTGGGATGCCAACTCTAGTCGATTATGGTACAATTCAAACACCGAAAAAACGTCCGACTTCAGAGCGTTTGTGGGAATTGGAACAAGATTTAGTAGCTTTATTAAAGGAATTTAAGCCCAATACTATTGCCATTGAAAAACCATTTTTAAATAATCAGTTCAACAATATGACCGGGGTGTTGGAAGCGATGGGTGTCATTCATCTGGTGTGTTACCGAGAAAGGAGGATTGCACCTATACATTTATATTCTGGGATGTGGAAGGCGAATATAGGAGAAGGCAGAGCAGAACTTGAAGAGGTTACAGAAACCATTGCTGATTTATTTAATTTATCTGTTAGTTCGACTGAAAGATTAGATGCTATTGGTATAGCTTATGCTGCTTTTTGTGGCGTGCAAATTCAAGAGTTAATCTAAAGTTAATTAATGAATTGATTACTTTAATCATTTACATTTAATAGTCCATTAATTGGTCAAGTATTAACAATAAAAATGAGAATATTATTGAGAACAAAATAAGTTTATTGGCGTTTTTAATCGGATTTTGACTAAGTTTTTGTTTATCAAATTAGTTTATTTAGAAAATATTATTAGTAAGTATTTTTCTAAATAAATTTCTATTTTATGATAAAATAAGTATCAATATCTAATCAAGATAAGAATGAGTCAATTTCCTCACGATGAATTTGTTAAAGAGTATTTGCCAGAATTAATGAAGGACTATGGAGAAGCAACTTCATCCGTAAATGTTATTTCTCAAAGGAGGGAAATAGATGTCTTTTTTCAGCCAACTAAACCAGTACCTACTACCCCTAATACTTTGGGATTATTGGGGAAATTGGCTCAAACTATCACTCTGTTTGAAGTATTTAGAAATCCCGTTGAAAATCATCAAATTAGAGAATGCTTGGGTAAACTTTTTGATGTGGAATTAGCAATTAAGAGAGATAACAAGAAATCTAAAAACAAGAGCTATTTATCATCACCTTTTTTATGGATATTAACCCCGACTTTAGGAGCAGAAAAACTTAAAGGTTTTGAGGCAAAAACAGATAATATTTGGGTATCAGGAATATATTTATTACCAGAGAATCTTAGAACAGGAATAGTAGTAATACACCAGTTACCAGTGAGTCAAGAAACTTTATGGTTGAGGCTTTTAGGAAAAGGAAAAGTACAAGAAAATGCGATAGATGAGGTTAAAGCTTTGCCGAAAAATCATCCGAATAGAGATAATGTTTTAGAGCTAATTGGTAATTTATTTGCTATCTTAGAGGTAAGGAAAAAGCAGGGAGAAAATTTAGCACAAGAGGATAAGGAGTTAATTATGAAGTTGTCACCTATATATATGGAAAGATTGGCGGAAAGAGAAGAAATTGGATTACAAAGAGGTAAGCAAGAAGAAGCCTCACAATTAATCTTCAAGCTCCTTCAACGTAAAGTAGGTTCATTATCACCCCAAATTCAACAACAAGTAGAAAACCTCTCCCTAGAAAAATTGGAATCTCTAGGTGAAGCTTTATTAGATTTTAATTCTTTGGATAATTTAAACAGTTGGTTAACAAATAATATTAATTCTTAGGTGTATTTGTTGGGTTTCACAGTCGTTCAACCCAACCTACGAGATGCTAATTTGAGTAGGGAGGAGATTGCCAAGATGTTAGGTTTAGTGGAGTTACAAGA
>CAYPSO010000197.1:0-4609 GCA_964413275.1 uncultured bacterium
ATTAGTGCTAATTCTCTTAAGTCTTCAGGTCTTTGATTCCAATGATTTACTTCCACTTTTAACATTGTTTTTTGGCGATCGCTTAGTCCCGAATGACGTTTAGCGGAGAATATCTGTATCCAAGTTTGCTGGAGAAAGCAGCAGCATTAGGGTTTTCGATCATTAAAAGTAACCCAAGAACTAATCTTAAAAATTAAGATTTCACTGTAATTAAAGATAAATCAATTATATCTTCTTCATTTTTACTAACTTCAGCTTTAATTCCGGGGCCAAAAAACTTAGTTAATTTTTCTTGTTTTTCCTGCCATGTTTCCCAAGAAATTAAAGGAGAATCAAACTCTAAAATTAAGGCATATTGGCCATCAATTATCTTTTCTTTTAAACCAGTTAATACAGGTCTTTCATCATCAGTAGGACTTAAACCAATTCTTGCTAAAGACTCATCTAAATGGGCTTCTTGTCCATAACGATAACGAGTAACATCCTTAATAATTTGTTTTTGGGTTGAGGTTGCTTGTTGTTCTCTTAAATTAATAATTTCTGGTGTAGAGGGAGTTGAAAAAGGGACTGGTTTTAATTCGGAAGCTTTAAGAGCTAGTCCACCTAATAAAACTGGAATACCATAAAAAAAACCCGCTAGATTTAAGGTGGGATTGTCAGTGGCATAGGCAACAAAACCAACAATTGTTAAAATTCCCCCTACCAATAAACCAGCAGATCCTAAAGAAAATTTACGAAACATTGACAGAAAATAATCCTTTTTTAGTTACATATTTTTTTGATATTCTTCAAGCAAATCCATAAGATTTGTGATAGAATTTTGTGGTAATAAATCTAATAAATTCACTTCTTTTTTACCACCACCTAATAAAACCGGAATATCTCTGAGAATTTGATTTACTTCGCTTTCACTTAAAGCATCATCTTCTAATAAAGTATAAACTTTTTTAGCTACTTCTGTATGCAAATGCGCTTCAGCTAAATATAAGTGCCATTTAGCTATATCAATATACACATTTTCACCAATTTCTGCTGCTAATTTTTCTATTTCTTGGGTAATATTAGAATTAGACATTTGATTTCACCGAATAATCTGCGATCGCCGCAATATAAACAAAATGTATTATTAATATTAACGCCCAAATTCCAGTAAAGCAAGTAATCCAATTCCAGTCAGCATTTTTGAGATTGTGGACGAACCAGACTCCAGAATTAATAGCAAGAAATAAGCCAACGTGAACGGCAAAATTCATGCGATCGTCGAGTTTACGATATTCTGGGTCATTTCTATCGGGTTTTCTCGGCCAACGGGGGGGCATAATATCTCCTTTTCGATTTTAACCATTTTTTCAATATATCAGTTATCAGTTCTTTGTCATTGCTAATCTTTAGCTGAATAATCCCCTGATTTGCCACCAGTTTTACTTAATAAATGGATATTTTCTATAGACATGGATTTTTCTAAAGCCTTGGCCATGTCATATAAAGTAAGTGCTGCCACAGAAACTGCAGTTAAAGCTTCCATTTCTACTCCCGTTTCCGCTTTAGTTTTCACTCTTGCTTCAATTTGATAACCGGGTAATTCAGGATTGGCGGTAATGTTAACTTCTATTTTCTGTAACGGTAAAGGATGACATAAAGGAATTAATCCAGATGTTTGTTTTGCTGCCATAATCCCTGCAATTTTTGCAGTAGCTATAACATTCCCTTTTGGAGCATTACCTGCTTCTATCGTTGCTAGAGTTGTGGACAACATTTTGACATAACCCACCGCTATTGCCTCTCTCACGGTGACATTTTTTCCTGAAACATCTACCATTTGTGCTTCTCCGTGGGAGTTTATGTGGGATAAAGATTTTTTTTGTTCAAACTCTTGCATTATTTTTATAGTCTGTGATATAATCAATAGCCGTTGGGTAAAAGCCAAAAGCTAAATTTCTCAACCAAGGGCTTGTAGCTTAGTGGATAGAGCGGCTGACTACGGATCAGCAGGTCGGGAGTTCGAATCTCTCCAAGCTCGTTTTTTTAAAGGCTTTATCGTCGAGATTTTCACTCCCAACCTTAGACCATATTGCCAACTTTTTACTCAGTTTTTACTCACTTTTCTAAATTACTATTAATAATCGTGAGAGTAAATGAGTAAAAATACTTAATATTTTTATTTTCAAGGTACGAATAATTGATGAATAATTGCAACATTCACGACTAAGTAAAATTACTCATGTTGAACAATACTATCTAATTTAAAACAGGGATATACCCGAATTGGGTTTAGTTAGATGAATATAATTTTACTTCAGTCAATCCCATGAGCATATTTTAAATTTGGTTCTAAACCAGTTGCTGAAACTCTTGAAATCTCGTTAAGCTGCGTAACATCAGTTAGTAATAGTAATTACTATTACTAAAATTATTTATGCCTATAAACTAAGCCAAGCTAAGAGCTAAAAACTAAAAACTGAAAATTACAGATTGTCTTAGTCTTAGTTTCCATTGCGATCGCATTGTTAGTTATTTTTGTCCCAAATTATCTTGATTATCTATATTTTTGATTAATAATAGAGTAATACTACCTTGATAAGTAAATTTGAGGGCATTGCCAACTAAGTTGATCAAAATCTGGCGCAGCTTTTTGGCATCTCCAACTAAATTATCAGGAATTTCAGGAGAAAGTTCAAGTAAAAACTGTAAACCTTTTTGTTCGATACGCAGTCGAAATAACCCCTCAATTGTCTCTAGTAACTGAGTTAAATTAAAGTCCGTTTCATCTAATTCATATTTGCCTGCTTCCAACTTAGACAAATCCAGAATATCGTTGATCAGACTCAAAAGATGTTCTCCACTACTAGCAATCAGTCTAAGTCGCTCTTGGTGTGAGATGGAGAGGGTTGTATCTCTTGCTATCATTTGGCTGAATCCTAAGATAGCATTGAGAGGAGTTCGTAATTCATGACTCATCTGAGCTAAAAAAGTACCTTTAGCTCGACTTGCCATTTCAGCTACTTCTTTAGCTTGATGCAACTCTCTTACAGATTGTTGTAGTTCAACTGTTAATTAGAGAATTGGTAGCAACACTAAAATAATCTTGGGTACTCGATGCTGTAATTCCCACTAAAATAATGCGATCGCGCAACCATTCAGAATCGAAATTGCCAGTTTTAATATCCTGAAAACTCAAGACACGAAAGGGGGGCGAAGGGGGGTTTTGATTTTTTTCTTGGACACGACCATCTAAATAACCATCACAATAAGCAATTTCTTCTTTCGTTGCTGGCATAGCATTAATGCTATTGATGAAATCATTAGAAACATTGAGTTTTTCTTGGGTCATACAAAAATTTTTGTAAAGTCTTAGGAGCAAAAGCAGAAACTAAAAAACTAAAAGTTAATTGGATACCAACATCTTTTAGTTGAGGATTAAGTAAAGTGATAAGCCCAAAACAGATGGCGGTCAGTAAAGAAATAAAACACATCAACCGCATAATTGAATTATTCCCGCTACTTTCTTGAAAAAAGCCAATCTTCATCCTCTCCATCTGGCTCGCCCTTTACCCTCCCAGTTCCTCCAATCAATATGAACCCAACCGCCGTTATACCAACCCAAACCACCATTATGCGATTGCTCGATTTTTTCGTAAATATAATAAGCATTTAAGCCATGAATCAAAAAATCTATGGCATGGCCTTGTAAGTGTGAAGAATTAGGCACACCACCCGCCGCTCTATTGCTTACTGGATCACGATACCAACTGGTTACTATTACAGGTTTTTTAAGTTGATCCCTAATTTTCTGTAAGTTTATTGCTGCATTAATGATATTTTTTTCAATGCTTAAAGATTGAGGGGTTCTTGTGCAGTTTTTGGTGGCCTCACCCCATGAAAAATTCTTAGTAATAAGAGTGGTCGCATAAATTCAACAAATCAAGACTAACTTAAAACCCTTGTGTAGTAAACATTTTGCCACTCTTACCCTACACTCGCCCTTTAATGTCCGAATTCACCGTGATAATGTTTTTATTTTTTAAGTACACATGGTAATTCTCTTGTCGCAACCCATAGAACATGATGTCTTTTTATACAATAAAGTTGTCTTTTACGGATCATAGTTAAGGCTTGGTCTCTTGAGTAATTATTCTCTTTACACCATTGAGACAGCCTAATTAAACGTGGTGGGTAAGAGTAAGTAGGGGCTAAATAAGCTGTTGCTTTACGCCAGCTAGAATTACCTTTTTTCGCTTCATAGGCTTCACCTTTAAGTAGATTAAGATTCTTCATTGATTAATTTCGGGATAATAACAATCTTGAGCTATAAACTTGCCTTCAGGATATTGCATATAACCTACAAAAGCTCTGTGTAACCTAGTCTCTTGTACAATTGGCTTAATTTTTTTTACCTTTTTATCAGGAAAACTTCTATTTTTTTCAGTACAAGCTGTTAGTGTCAAAACAATATCAAAATATACATTAGCGTCTTCTTTTGACCTAAAATAACCTGATACTGATTGTCTAATCCATTCTCCATTAGGATTATACAAATCCATGTAAGCGTATTGTTCACCTCGCCACCAACGAATCCCATCAAAATCATCCCAACTAAACTCATCTTTGC
>CAYPSO010000198.1:0-4602 GCA_964413275.1 uncultured bacterium
GTTTTCTTCAATTAGAACTCGTTTTTATAACAAAAAAGCAAGTGCGGAATGTGGGGTTTAAGACGAGGGGCTGTGGTCTGAGGAAACCTTAGACCTAGAGCAACGCCCCGTCCTCGCTAAAATTTTTTTAGCTGTCTTCAATTAGTGGGAGATTGAAACTCGCCACTAATTGTTAGTTCTGACCTCTGACTTCTGACTTCTGACTTCATTTATTATCTCTAGCAAACTGAAATTGTTTAATTACTACTTTTTTCTGACTTTTTATTTCTTCAGCTAGATAGGTAATTCTACCACCATGAATATTGTGATTTAATTGCTTAATAATTTGGTAGCCATATTCGTTAAATTCAGGTAATTTATCCATGATAATTTCAATATTCTTACTTATATTTAACAAGATTTTGAGCAGTTTTTACAGGCAGAAAAAGACGATTAGGGTAGTCAATAAGTTCATTAAATCCATAATTAATATAAAATTTTTTAGCCCTTTCGTCTTTAGCCTCAACAACTAAAGCATATATCGCCAAAAATTCACTGGCTTTGATAACTCGTTTTATAGCATCTGCTAATAATAATTTTCCAATTCCTTTTCCCTGTTCTTTTTGATGAACAGCTAATCTTCCCAAAAGCGAAACAGGAATAGGATATTTTGGTAATTTTTTAGCAACTTTTTCGGGTAAAGAAGAAAATGAAATTGAACCAGCACTCAAGCTATAAAATCCAATTATTTCTTCTGAATCGTAAGAACAAATAATAAAAACTTGTGCTATACGCCTTTTGATGTCTTGATTAGCGTACTTCTTTAAATAATCATTAAGTTCAGCAATACCGCAGTCAAAATTATCTTTTTGATAGCCCTTATTAAAAGGTAAAACTCGATATTTAGGCATCGGATTCGACTTGTTCTGAATGTTCTTTAAAAGCTTTACGTAAAGACTCATTAGCGACTGGTGGATTCACTAGACCATTATAGAAAATATCTTGATCGCGATCGCTTAAAATCATTTCTTCATGTCGCTGAATAATTTCCTCGGCTTTTTCCAAAACAGTAGCGATGATAAAACTATTCACCGAAGATTGAAGCACCGCAGCAGCTTGTTCTATTTTTTTCTTACTTACCTCATCTAATCTTAAATTAAGACGCTCGGATTTAATATGAGTCATTGTTAATTTACCTTTGTTTTCTTCTGTTGTACAGCATAATGACGTACTTGCTACAATCAAGAATTAATGTATTGATTAACTAGCGATCTTCTTGCAGCATCGCTTCGATCCGACAATTTCTCTTGGCTTAAGGGAAATTACGATATATTTCCTTGCGATGTAAAACCCTAGAAAAAATTATTTTATCGAATTCTAAAAAAAAGCCTATTCGATAATCCCCTATTCTAATTCGATAAGCATTATCATCTCCCTTAATCTTTTTTAAATTTTTAATTTCTGTTATCTTCTCGCAATTGGGTATTTTTTTCGTTACTAAGTTTTTTATTTTGTTGTAATTCTGATTATTTTTGAGCCTTTTTAAGTCTTTAATAAAGCTAGGCAAATATTCTGTTTTCATTCTTTTTCTAGTTCTTCTAATGCCGATTCTAAACTTAAAGGTTGCTCATTTTTAGTGATTAACATAGCTTGATATAATCCTTCATCTTCAAGCCTTTCTATAATATTTTGATAGTCATTAAAGTCTAAAATCACTTGACGAATATTTCCATCTATATCAGTGATTAATTCTTGAGCGAATGGATAATCTTTTGTATTCATCTTGTTTTCTTCCAGTTTAATTTTTCTTATTTAATTTTACTATTGGTTGATTATTTTTTGTAATAACTATTTCTTCTGCTATTGATGCTATTTCAAAGAGTTTTGTTATTTGAGATAACGCCTGATTTACATCTATAGTTTTCATTAATAAAATTGTTTCTTTCAAACTTATTTACTCTTATTATATTTTATGTTATTTTGAAAAGTTTAGTAGCTTATTAATTAAGTTAAAAAGTTGATGTAATATAATACCAATGTCTAAATCTCGTTATCCTGATAATTGGGAAGAAATAGCCTTCAATATAAAATCTGAGGCCAACTGGAAATGTGCTAAATGCGGTATGCAGTGCATTAAACCAGAAGATGATGTTTCCAAACTAACCAAGTCTGAAAGAATGAAAAGGACTTTGATGGTTCATCATCGTAATTATAAGCCAGAAGATAACCGTCCTGAGAACCTAGTAGCATTGTGCAGCGCAGACCATCTTGCTTTCCATACAGGTAAACGAGGTAATATTTCTATTGGTCAGTTATCCTTGTTTGATTTTCCTAGCTTTTTATATTGTAGTAACAATTAATTATGAAGCAATTAAATTTATTTAAAATATTGTATTATTATTCATGGTATTATTATTCATTGTAAATTTATAGATGAAAATTTCTCTTTCTCAGGAATGTGAACCTTCAGAAATTTTTTTACCATCAACTTGGTTTGAATCTCGCATCACTTTGGAGCAAATTCGTTCTTGTTTTTCCAAAGGCAAAAGTGAAATTCGCATCGCTTCAGGTTTTTTTACGATCAAAGGATGGGGGTTAATACGAAACTATACCAAAGATAAAAAGGTTTTCCTATTGGTAGGAATAGACGAACCCGGAGAAGAAAGGGCTAAAGCTGCATTAGTCCAAGAAATAATGCGCCATCTAGCAACTGGAAGGGATCGAGATAGAAGAAGTAGCGTTATCAATCTAGTTAAAAAAATCGAGTCGGGAACAATAGAACTCTTTCATAAATATTTTGTGATATAATTAAGTGTTATTTTGTCTATATTTTTGAGAGTTGAGATAGAAGTGCGGGAGGCATCGAAAACTTTAACTGGTGATTTCGCAGCGCTCCAGGTTTGAAAAATTGACCTGAAAAATTGATTCAGTAGTTTATTAATTACTGAACTTTACTGATAGATTTAATTTTTATTTTCAATTTATCTAGCTAATTCATAATTGTAAATTCCTGCAATTAAATTACTTCTTAAGCCAAACCGTCGATGGCGATTTCTATATCGATAAGAGAGAATTTTAAAGATTTTTAACCGACGATTAATGTGTTCAACCACAACTCTTAATCTATTTAATTGATGATTATATTTTTTCTGTTCTTTAGTCAATTTACCGCCTCGTGGTTTTTTAAGAGGAGTTTCACTTAATTTATGAATTTTAGCAATTCCTTGATAGCCTTTATCAGCTATTACTTTAAGTAATCGGAGAAATTCAACGGGGGTCTTTCACTCACATTTCAAGAAAATTTGATCTTCAATAATTAATTTACTTGGACAACCAAGTTTTTTTTTTAGTTTTTCTTGTGCTTTGACCAATCGAACCATCAAACGAAAAGTTTTACGTTTAACTCCACTAAAACGCTTAAATTTCGTAGCAGAAAGTTTACGAGCTTGCCAATATTTCATTTTTAACCCAAAAAAAGAAAACTTTTTATTATATCATAAAAAACTTTTGAAAGAGTTCTATGGTGTAAAAAGCATGGTTATATTATTGATGAGGTTATGCGGGAATGTACCTTGTATTTAAAACCTAATACGTCCAACAAATTTTTCTAAGCTAAGATAATATTCCTTTATTCTTATTTGATTTATCAATTTTCTCCTATTAATGAACCAATTAAATTTATTTGAGCTTAATGAATATCCAAAAAAAAGACCATCAAAAATGGTCATGGATAAGAATGAATTTATCACATGGAAATGTAAAATTAGTGAATATCAAAAACAGGTTATAATTGATATACTCCCAGAAAATCTTTATCTAAAATAACTTTATTAGCTTAACATTTTTTGTTATTAATATAATTAATATTTATACTTAATGCTACAATAATACCTATTAAAAGCAAATACTATTAAATAATAATATGAATACAAAAGAAACAATTAACCAACAACTCAACTACTTAAATGAAGAACAACTAAAACAAGTTGCTGAGTTCATTAGTTTTCTTAAATTTAGGGAAAGCTTGGTGAAACCTACTATGAATATAGACAAATTAGCTCAACTTTATCAAGAATTTGCCGAATCTGACCGTCAACTTGCTGAAGCAGGAATTAACGAATACGCTAATTTATTAACACTTGAAGATAAATATGAAAGTTAAACGAGGAGAAATTTGGGTGGCTACTCTTAATCCAACTCAAGGTTCTGAACAAGCAGGGGTTCGCCCAGTAATTATCTTCCAAGAAAATACAATTTCTCAATTTACAACAACTATTATTACTATTCCCTTAACAACTAATTTAAGAAGAAGTTCTCTTCCTACTTGTCTTTTAATTCCCTGTAATCAAGGAGGATTAAATCAAGATTCTGTGGCTTTATGTCATCAATTGCGAGTATTAGATAAAACTCGTTTAAATCGCAAACTTGGAAAATTAAGTACAGAAATAATCAATCAGTTAGAAAGTATTGTATTATTCACACTAGGTTATCAAATTTAATTTTTAAAGAATAAGAAATTCCAAACGAGTAATGAATTGCTGCTTTTCCTTAGTACAATATTAAACCAGGCCTTACATTGCTTACCCAGAGTAAATTTTAATTGATTATTGTTGATTAAACTTA
>CAYPSO010000199.1:0-1793 GCA_964413275.1 uncultured bacterium
GAAGTTTTCGGGAAAATGGCGCTTAAAGGTTATATTTACCGAGGCTTAAAACCCGTCCACTGGAGTCCTTCTTCTCAGACTGCTTTAGCAGAAGCGGAATTAGAATATCCTGAAGGTCATACTTCCAGAAGTATTTATGTAGCTTTTCCTATTACTGAAGTTAGCGATACTGCTAGAGAAATTTTAACTCCATTTTTACCTAATTTAGCCTTAGCAATTTGGACTACTACCCCTTGGACATTACCGGGTAATTTAGCAGTTGCAATTAATTCTGAGCTTAAATATGCTGTCGTAGAAACCCCTGTTTCTAACTCCCCCCTTGATAAGGAAACCCCCATCTCTAACTCCCCCCTTGATAAGGAAACCTCCATCTCTAACTCCCCCCTTAATAAGGAGGGTTGGGGGGGATCAAAATATCTCATCGTCGCCCAAGATTTAGTAGAAAAATTAAAAGAAACCTTTGGTTTTCAATTAACAATTAAAGCCACTATTTTAGGTAAATATTTAGAACATTGTACCTATAAACATCCTTTATTCGATCGCAAAAGTCCTGTAGTTATTGGTGGAGATTATATTACTACCGAATCCGGTACGGGATTAGTGCATACAGCACCGGGGCATGGTCAAGAAGACTACATTGTTGGGCAAAAATACGGGCTTCCTCTTCTTTCTCCTGTGGATGCTTACGGGAATATGACTGAAGAAGCGGGAGAATTTGCAGGATTAAATGTACTAAAAGATGCCAATGAAGCAATTATTACCGCTTTAAGTCAAAAACAAGCCTTATTAAAAGAAGAAGCTTATCAACATAAATATCCTTACGATTGGCGAACTAAAAAACCCACTATTTTCCGTGCTACTGAGCAATGGTTTGCTTCTGTTGAAGGTTTCCGAGATGCTGCCTTAGAAGCAATCAAATCAGTTAAATGGATTCCCGCCCAAGGAGAAAACCGTATTACCCCTATGGTAAGCGATCGCAGCGATTGGTGTATTTCTCGTCAACGCAATTGGGGTGTACCTATTCCCGTATTTTATGACGAGGAAACTGGATCTGCGTTATTAACAGAAGAAAGTATTAATCACGTAAGAGATATTTTTGCCGAAAAAGGCTCAGATGCTTGGTGGGAGATGTCTGTGGAGGAATTATTACCCGAAAGTTACCGCAATAATGGCCATAGCTACCGCAAAGGTACAGATACTATGGATGTGTGGTTTGATTCTGGCTCATCTTGGGCTGCAGTTGCTGCCCAACGGGATGAGTTGAAATATCCAGCAGATATATATTTAGAAGGCTCAGATCAACATCGGGGCTGGTTTCAATCAAGTTTATTAACCAGTGTGGCAACTAATGGCATTGCACCTTATAAAACAGTATTAACTCATGGTTTTGTTTTAGATGAAAAAGGGCATAAAATGAGTAAATCTTTAGGGAATGTAGTCGATCCTCTGGTGATTATTAATGGTGGTAATAATCATAAAAAAGAGCCTCCCTATGGTGCAGATGTTTTGCGTTTATGGGTTTCTTCGGTGGATTATTCTTCAGATGTACCCATCGGTCAAAATATTCTGAAACAATTATCTGATGTTTATCGCAAAATCAGAAATACGGCTCGCTTTTTGTTAGGTAATTTGCACGATTTCGATCCCAAAAAGGATGCAATTGAATACAATAAATTACCAGAATTAGATCGGTATATGTTACACAGAATTACTGAAGTTTTTACAGAAGTAACAGAAGCCTTTGAAAGTTATCAATTTTTTAAGTTTTTCCAAACAATTCAGAATTTTTGTGT
>CAYPSO010000199.1:1893-4488 GCA_964413275.1 uncultured bacterium
CAAGTGGAATTAGTTGATAGTGAAGAAATCATTACAAAATTAGAATATCAAGGAAAATCAGAATTAGTAACTGTAGGAATAGTAAAAGCAGACGGAGAAAAATGCGATCGCTGTTGGAATTATTCTACTCAAGTGGGTAGATTTACTGAATATCCTACGATTTGCGAACGTTGTAATGATGCTTTAGTTGGAGAATTTTAAGTTAAACTGTAGGGTAAGCATTCCTTACTCTATAATTGATTCCTCAGCAATTTAGTACATAAGGTGGGCAATTAATTTAACTAAATTAATTAATATAAAAAAATAGTCTATTGCCCACCCTACTAACAATAAAATATTTATCTAAATCAAATTATTACAAAATATGACAATTATAAAAGAAAAGATTATTACAGATACTTGGATAGATTTAACTTGGGAAGATTATCTTACATTAATAGAAAATATTACCTATAAAAAAGCTAAATTCTATTATTTTCAAGGGAAAGCAAAAATAGAAATGTCACCATTAGGAAATTCTCATTCATTAGATCATGCTTTTATTAATTATGCTATTTATCTTTATGCCACATTTAAAGAAATTGTTTTAAATGGTCGTGATAACTGTAGTTATAGAAAAGTAAATTATCAGGAAGTACAGCCAGACTTATCATTTTATATTGGTGAAAATGTTGACAGTGTGCCTTGGGGAACAAGTATTATTAATCTTGATGAATACCCCACACCAAATTTAGTTATAGAAGTTGCTAACACTACCTTGGCAGATGACTTAGGTCAAAAAAGATTGTTCTATGAAGACTTACAAGTAGAAGAATATTGGGTAATTGATGTAAATAAAGCAGAAATAATTGCTTTTAAAATAGAAAATAATGGTAGTTATAGAATTAATGAATCACAATTATTAACAGGATTAAAAATTAGTTTATTAACTGAAGCATTAAAAATGAGCCGTCAAACTAATCATACAGCAGTAGGCTCGTGGTTATTAACACAATTCCAAAATAAAAAATAATTTATTATGGTTAAATCTAAAGTAAAAAATAAAAAAAAGCTTGAAAACAAATCAATAGAGCAACCTGCTTTAAGCTTAAAAGAAAAATTAGCCCAAAAACGCCAAGTCATACAACTAAGAAAAAAATTAATTAGTACAATTAGCGTTTGTTTACTATTTGCCTTAGCGGTGGGATTACCCATAGGGCTACTAATCGAGCCAAAAGTTGGTGCAGTCATTGGTGTAGGAATACCATCATTTATTGTCTCCTTTACTTATCCTCGTGCTGCTCTCTGGTTTTTCTTGTTTTATATGCCCTTTAGTGGAACTGTCACCTATTGGATAGGTGGAGGAAATGCCCTTTTTCAATTAAGTAAAGATGTGTTTTATATTCCCGCATTAATTGCTTTAGTTCTTCAATGTTTAAAGAAACAAAAACCAATTTTAGTACCAAAAAAACTTATTCCTACCTTTTTTATTCTACTCGCTGCAAGTATTATTGTTCTTTTAGTTGTTAACGGTTTAAACGAGTTCTTACCATATTGTAAAGATATACCACCAGATCAAAGATTTATTTTAAGAGGTTATGGCGATGCTGTGCGTGTACCTTGTAAAGAAGGAGTTCCATTTTTACAAGGGTTATTAGGATTTAAAGTTTTTATTGGTTATATTCCCCTTATTTTTTGTGCTTATTATCTCATTGAAGATAGAAAACAACTTTTATTTTTAGGACGAAGTTTTGTTGTCATTGCTATTATTTGTTGTACATTAGGATTAGTGCAATATTGGTTGCTAGATACAGGAAGATGTGTCGGTACTCGTGGTTTATCAGGTGATGCTCTATTTAAAGCCAGTTTAGACGCAAAATGTTTGGTGGGTGGAGCTTTACTTTTTACTCCTGAGCAGGGAGTAATTCGTCTGCCCGGAACATTTGTCTCACCTTGGCACTGGGGTTGGTTTTTAATCGCCAACGCTGCCTTGACCTTTACCACATCATTTAGCGATCCTTCGAGATTTTGGCGTTTTAGTGGTTTAGTAGGTATGGCTTTAGTAATGCTTAATGCCATTATCTGTGGTCAAAGAATTGCTTTGGCTTTAGTTCCCGCAGTTATCGCTCTTTTATTAGTCTTAACTGGACAAATTGCCAATCTTAAACGTTTTTTACCCATTGCCATAGGATTTAGTTTACTTGTCGGAGTTGTAATAGTTGCTAATCCAGATATTGTTCAAGAACGTATTGATAGCTTCATTTCACGCTGGAATGCTTCTCCTCCCACTGCTTTTATGGAAGAACAATTCAAATGGGCTATAAAAAACACTAAAGGTTTTTTAGGTCAAGGTTTAGGTACAGCAACCAATTCAGCACGAATTTTTGGTAATACAGCTTTAGTAGAGACTTATCATCCTAAATTAATCTATGAAGTTGGCTATTTTGGTCTAGCGGCATTTATGATTTTTGTTACCCATTTAGTAATAGTTGCTTTCCAAGATTATTTGTCTTTAAAAGATAAAACCTTACGCAGTTTTGCTTCTTGTTTTTTGGTATTTATCGGAATTATTAGTTATTTTCCTTATTGGTATCCTTTAGATACCGATCCTGTAGC
>CAYPSO010000200.1:0-366 GCA_964413275.1 uncultured bacterium
TTAAATAAACTTTCGAAGGCTTTCTCCTTGTTTTCATTAACCTGTTTGGAGAAATGGGGTAAAAGCACATTGCTCATAGCCATAATTATTAAACCAGTTAAAAACGCAGGTACTTTAAGCCCATAATTTAGGGCAGCGATAGATCCTATAGCCAGCTTCGCAGCAAAATATTGGTCCGTAACTCCGATTAAACCCGTAAAAAAACCGGAAGAGGCTTTCGCCGGCATTTGTTTTAACATCAAAATTGTATTCCTGTTTTTAAAATCCGGAAAAGAAAAGCGGATAATTTTTTTTTTAAGTGCAACGAATAGCATGAATAATAAATTCATTACACTGCCCACCAGGGTGCCTACCGCAAGAACAACA
>CAYPSO010000200.1:376-862 GCA_964413275.1 uncultured bacterium
TCCTTTAAAAAAAGAACACACAAAATAACGATAAGAGGCAAAAATACACCATCCAAAGAAGAATACTTGAATTCATTGTTAATGTTTAAAAGCCCACTAATCAGTGTGGTAAATCCCCAAAGAATAATACAAGGAGCTAAATAATAGAATTGCGAGGTTACAAGTTTATAGTAACTTTCGGTATGTCCTGAAAAAAAAGTACGTAAATAAGTATCTGTTACTAAATAGGCAAAAACTAAAAAAAAGACTGATATACCGAAAACCATTAAAAAACCAGTAGTTTGAAATCTACTGATGTCTTTGGAATCTTTTAGTTCAGCAATATAATTCGGAATAAAAACATTTTTAAAGGAACCCAAAAATACAGTACTGATAAACCCGGGAATTAGCATGGCAACATAAAAAGTATCCAGCTGAGCGGAAAGGCCAAATTCACCTGCTACAACACTTTCTTTTAAAAACCCGAGACCTTTTATAAAAAGTGTA
>CAYPSO010000200.1:872-3396 GCA_964413275.1 uncultured bacterium
TTAAAAACAGGTTGTTGCAGAACTTTAGAAAAGTTTGAAACAACCATTTTTTCTTTCCAATTCTCCAACATTGTTAAAATTTCAATTTAGACTAGCCAAAATCATTTTATTCCATTTATCCGCTATTTCCTTTATATAATACTTTTGAACTTCTTCCCTTGCCGCTAAAGAAATTTTTTTCCGGAGCGATTCATCTAAGACTAACCTGTGTAATTGTGACTCAAACAGCTGTGTCTCATTAAGGGGAATTAAAAAGCCATTGGCTTCGTTTTTTATCAATTCAGAAGGACCACTAGGACAATCTGTGGAAATACAGGCCAGCCCAAAGTGCATGGCTTCCATTAAGGCGTTAGGAAAGCCCTCAAACTTTGAAGTAAAAGCAAAAATCTTACTTTTTTTATAATGTTCCGCAATATTTGAAGACTGTCCTACGAGCACTATTTTATCCTCCATTTTTAGCGACGTTATCAAGCGCTCTAAAGTATTGCGCAAAGGGCCTTCGCCTACAATAACTAAACGCCAACCTTCTGGATTAAGAGAAGCAAAAACACGTATTAATAGGTGCTGATCTTTTTGTTTAGTAAGTCTTCCCACGTTGAGAATTATATTTTCCCGAATATCTTCGTTATAACTTATAAAACTTGGATTAATTGGGTTTGGAACTATTTTTAACTTTTTTGAAACTATAAACTTTTCATAATATCCTTTAATTAGGTTTGTTTGTACAACGACATTATTTGCATAAGGAAAGGTTATTCTACGTAAGATTCTCCAAAACCTGGACAATTGTTCATCTTCGCAATAGGGGTTATTTCGTTCACTAACAATTACTGGAATTCTTTGCCATTTTGCAGCTATAATCGACAAAATATTGGGTGTGGTTAGAAATCCTATTACTAAATCAATCTTATTTTGCTTAAGAAGAATATGGATTCTTTTAAGTAAAAAGAAATTGGTTCTCAAGGACTGCAAAATGTTTTGGCTAGGAGTGATATTATTAGTGCATGGTACTACTTTTATTTGATCGTCCAAAGGATAAAAAGGAGGAGTCGCCACAAAGGTAATAATGAATACTTTATAGGTTTTTATCAGTTCGTTGCTAAGAGTACTAACTACTCTTTCAGCCCCTCCTGAGGAAAGCGATCCTATAACAAAGGCTATTGTTTTTTTTTCATTCATGCAAACCATAAAAATTGAATCGCAAATATCACTAAAAAATATGGTTATGCTACCATTTTTTTGACATAGGTATGAATCAAACGCCTTATAGAATTAAAAATTGTGATTACTTGAAAAAAGAAACATTTCAAGCTTTAATAGTATGTATAGCTCTGATATGTTAATTCTTCCAAGTGGGGGCTTCGTAAGTGTGTTACAGTTGTATAAACCATGAATTATCAATAGTTGAGGTCAGGGGAATAAACCCAACTATATTGATAAACCTAGAGTTAACAGGGATTTTAGATCATAACGGTATAACACTACCAGAATAAAGAATTTTACTTTTCAGGTTGTTACTTTTAACGTTATTAGAAAAAATGAATTAATTTTTAATTAATTAATAGATAGTATTTCTAAAGTAGGCCTAAAAATTAGGTATTCTCATTGAACATTAAAGCAAGCTCTATTTTCAATGAATTACAACGTAAGCATATGAAGAAAAATCTCCAGATTGGTGTATACCATTCCTGATCGGATTGTTTTCCCATCATTTGGGTTAGTTGGATCTAGGCCATTCGCCAATTCCCAGGCATCTTCCATCCCATCCCCATCTTTGTCATAGCTCGCTGGTCTTGTAATTTGTTGAAACTGAGGATAGCTGGTCAAAGCACCTGATTTCCCTGATAAGTCTCCTGTTCTATTCTTCGTCTCATTAATTAACCTAAGGTCAACTGCATCACGAATTGGTTTACTGGCTCCAACCGCATTTAAAACAATTTCCTCAACACTGCTGGCCTTTTCCGGAACAATACCTGAATTAAAAATTCTATTTGTAGAAAGATAAGGTAAAATTTCGGAGCGGATACTAAATGATTTATTGTCAAAGAGATTATCAGTTATATGAGCTTTTGTAGCACTCACTTTTCCAAATGGGCAATTGTTCAGCGACGCAGTTAGTGTTATGGGATTACTCAATGGCACTAATTTCGGGTTGGATTTGTACACATTACCTATAATATCAAAATGGTTTTCAAACGTGGGCACCGTACCTGATCTAAAACTATAGACTACATTATTAATCATCTCAAAATTGGAGGTGCACGTAGAGGAACGAATGTTTCTTTCAGAATTGTGTATAAAAAGATTTTTAAAGATGCTAATATTTTTGGCATCGTTCCAAAGTAACAATCCATATTTACTCTTTATATTTTCACCAATTATTGAATTTTGAACCGTTACATTTCGTACATTACTTCCGGTTCCAATACCACCAATTTCAACTATCTCATCTTTACCCCAAGTAATACTACTATGGTCAACTATCACATTTTCGGTTCTTCTACCATTGAAAGCTATAATTCTA
>CAYPSO010000200.1:3406-4484 GCA_964413275.1 uncultured bacterium
GTTGGTGCCTGTGGTGGCCTCACCCGGTCTAATTCTTAGATATCTCACAATGACATTACTAGCGGCTATACGAAGTTCTGCTCCTTTTATAGTGATACCATCCCCGGGAGCGGTCTGTCCTGCAATGGTTAAATCCCCTTGGTTCTGTGATATGGATAAATAGTCCTTGCATTCTATGGTTCCTGAAACTTTAAAAACCACGGTTCTCCGCCCAGTAGTTTCTACCGCGGCACGTAAACTTCCCGGACCACTGTCATTGAGGTTGGTTACTTCTATAACCCTGCCCCCCCGACCTCCTGTCGCATTTTTCCCAAATCCTTCTGCACCGGGAAAGGCTTTAAGTTCTCCAAAATCATTATTTTTTTCGCTTAGAGAAATGCTCACGGTTCCTGTACCGGAGTTTCCAGAGGAAGTAGATATGGTATATGTAAACGAATCTTCACCCTCCTCTACCTCCGGATCAGGGGTATAGGTTACGGTGTTATCTTCGTTAATAGCCACGCTCCCATGAGTTGGGGTAGAGGTATCTTCAATAATTGCCTCTTCTTGCTCCTGAATATTGTCGTTGGCTATGATATCCAGAATTACACTACCGTTACTTTTGGCAATAAAGAATCGATCGTCTATAGCAAGTGTACGGATATTACCCGTACTATCTGGAAGAATTGCTTCTGCAAGAAGATCCGAATCTTTTGAGCAAGAAAATAGAAAACTTAAAAAAAGGCAAAGCAAAGTCATGCGTGCGGGGGTGGGGATTTGAATTTTCATAAGTAGGTCGTAGGTTTTTTTTAAACAATTAATATTAATCGACTAAGACTTGGGGTGTAAAGCTATTTAAATTCAATATAAAACCGACCAAATAGATGTTTTTTTCGATGAACTACATAGTGTTTTAAGATACTTTTATGAAATTAACGATTATTTGTACGTTTAATGGTATACATATTCGTTGAAATGCACTTTTGTTTAGCATATTTCACATTTTGGGTCAATTGAATACAATTGAGGTTTAGAACAATTGTACGAATGTTTTTTATTTTCAAATTAGGATTAATTAGCTTAAGGTTTTAGAAGAAAG
>CAYPSO010000201.1:0-4341 GCA_964413275.1 uncultured bacterium
CAAACTGAAGGATTAACTTCTCTGAGTGCTAGTCAAATTTTGACGGCAGTTTATTTAGCTGGGGTACTGCTTCCCTGTCTGGTAACTCTCTTAACCATTGTCAGGGAAAATTATTGGCGTTTTGCTTTTAAATTGCTCTTTCAACAAGTAACCGCAGCAGTTGTGTTTTCTTTACTCTTAGCTTGGGGGAGTTTATATATACTCTAATTTTTTTGAGGAGAATTACCATGAATCAAACAGTAGAAAATACAATTCCAGTTACGATTATTACAGGCTTTTTGGGCAGTGGAAAAACTACTTTACTCAATCATATTTTAACAAAACAAGAAGGCTTGAAAATTGCTGTTTTAGTAAATGAATTTGGCGAAATTGGGATAGATAATGAGTTAATTATTGCCACAGAAGATAACGTAGTTGAGTTAAATAACGGTTGTATTTGTTGTAGCATTAACGAAGACTTAGTTAAATCAGTAGAGAAGATTTTACAACGGGAACAACAGGTAGATTACTTAATAGTAGAAACTACAGGAGTTGCTGATCCACTACCCGTTGCTTTGACCTTTTTAGGTACTAATTTAAGGGATCAAACTCGTTTAGATTCCATCATCACCTTAGCCGATTGTGAAAATTTTAGTTTAGATAAATTTGAACACAGTGAAGCTGCAATTAGTCAACTTGCCTGCGCTGATGTGGTTTTACTCAATAAAACAGATTTAGTTGATGCAGATACCATAGCCAAGATTCAAGACAAAATTGCTAATTTAAGAGAAGGAATTAGAATTATTAAAACTACTAATTCTCAAGTACCTTTACCCCTAATTTTAAGTGCAGGTTTGTTTGAATCCGATCGCTATTTTAACACCAAAAAACACGATCATCACCATAATCACGATCATGATCATTCTCATCACTTAGAAAATGATGGTTTTGTGTCAGTTTCCTTTGAGTACGATCGCCCTTTAAATATTAGGAAATTCCAGTATTTTTTAGATAACCAATTACCCCCAGAAGTTTTTAGAGCCAAGGGATTTTTATGGTTTGAAGACAGCGAATTTAAACATATTTTTCATCTCAGTGGTAAACGATTTACCATCACCGATGAACAATGGAAAACACCTCCCAAAAACCAATTAGTTTTAATAGGTCAAAACCTCAAAAAAGAAGAATTACAAAACCTATTACAACAATGTATTTCATCTTAAACTTGTAGGTTGGGTTTCGTTACCTCAACCCAACCTACGATTAAATTAAAGCAATATAAGGGAGAAAAATAAATTATGAAAACCTTAACAATGAACTTATCAGATGCACTGCCAAATATTCCGAAAATGGGATTACCAGTAACAATAATTACAGGATTTTTAGGTAGTGGTAAAACAACCTTATTAAACCATATTTTGCAAAATAGAGAGGGATTAAAAGTCGCAGTTTTAGTAAATGAATTTGGAGATATTAACATTGACGCTCAATTATTAATATCCATTGATAAAAATATGATCGAGTTGGGAAACGGTTGTATTTGTTGCACTATTAACGATAATTTAGTCGAGACTGTCTATCAGGTTTTAGAAAGAGAAGATAAGGTCGATTATCTGATAATTGAAACCACAGGAGTAGCTGATCCTTTACCAATTATTCTTACATTTTTAGGTACAGAATTGAAGTTTTTAACACGCATTGATTCCATTATCACTCTTGTTGATGCTGAAGGTTTCACCCACGAACATTTTGATAGTGAAGCAGCTTTAAATCAAATTCGTTATGCTGATTTAGTTATCCTCAATAAAATTGACCTAGTTAATGAAAAAAAATTGCGAGATTTAGAAGAATTAATTTGGGATGAAAAAATAGGTGCAAGAATTTTACGCAGTCAATTTGGGCAAGTACCTTTAGCCTTAATTTTAGACATTAATTTAACCCAAGAATCGAATTACAAAAAAGACATTCAAGACTTTAGACAAAACCATGATAAATATATTAGTAATCACCTAGAAACTGATGGTTTTACCTATATCTCCTTTAAAAGTGATCGCCCCTTTGACCTAGAAAAATTCGAGTTTTTCTTAACAGAAATTATGCCCCAAGAAGTGTTTAGAGCGAAAGGAATATTATGGTTTAACAAAAGTGAATTAAGACATATTTTTCAATTAAGTGGACCTCGTTATGACTTAAAAGCTGACGATTGGCCTACTAAACCAGAAAATCAATTAGTGCTAATTGGTCGAGATTTAGATCAGCAAACTCTTCTGCAAGAATTACATAATTGTCTAGTAACAAACCAGAAAAAAAGCTTATTTTTCTTACCTAATTTACCCTTTTAAAACTATGAATAATCTACTTAATCAAAATCATTTATGGATTGAAAAATTAAAATTCAACCAAGATGGCTTAATTCCTGCAATCGCTCAAGATTACCAAGATGGAGCAGTATTAATGATGGCTTGGATGAACAAAGAATCCCTTAAACAAACATTATTAATCAAAGAAGCCCATTATTGGAGTCGCTCTCGTCAAGAATTATGGCATAAAGGGGCAACCTCTGGACATATTCAAAAAGTCAAATCCCTATTTTATGACTGTGATGGTGACACCATACTCCTAAAAATTGAGCAGGTGGGAAATATTGCTTGTCATACTGGAGCTAGGAGTTGTTTTTTTAATACCGTCTCCTTTTCGTAGGTTGGGTTGAGAGAAACGAAACCCAACAAACTTAACAAATCCAATTATTAAATAGATTAAAGTTGGGTTTCCCTTTGGTCAACCCAACCTACTTGATGAATTACCTAATAGAAATATGCTCAGAATTTATAATACTAAAACCCGTCAAAAAGAACCCTTTTTACCCTTAGAAGATAACAAAGTCAAAATGTATTGCTGTGGGGTGACAGTCTATGATTATTGTCATTTAGGTCATGCTCGCTCGTATATTGTTTGGGATTTCATCCGCCGTTATTTGGCATGGCGAGGTTATCAAGTCACCTACGTTCAAAACTTCACCGACATAGACGACAAAATCCTCAACCGTGCACAACAGGAAGGGGTTTCTATGACGGAAGTAGCCGAAAAATATATTAAAACCTACTATGAAGATATGCAACGGCTAAATATTCAGAAAGCTGATTTATATCCCAAAGTCACTCAACATATTCCTGAAATTTGCCAATTTATTCGGGAATTAGAAAAAAAAGGTTACACCTATACTGTTAATGGTGATGTTTACTACAGGGTTGAGAAATTTTCTGAATATGGTCAACTTTCTGGACGTAATTTAGAACAAATGCAAGCTGGAGGAAGTGGTCGTTTAAATAACTTAGATATTAACCAAAAAAAATCTGATTTTGATTTTGTTCTCTGGAAAGCTGCTCAATCTGGTCAACCGGCTTGGGATTCTCCTTGGGGGAAAGGTCGTCCCGGTTGGCACATTGAATGTTCCGCCATGATTCGCCGTTGTTTGGGGGATACTATCGACATTCACGGAGGAGGGGGAGACTTGGTTTTTCCCCACCACGAAAACGAAATTGCCCAATCTGAAGTTTTAACTGGTCAACCCTTGGCTCGTTATTGGTTACATAATGGGATGGTCAGGGTTAATGGGGCAAAAATGTCTAAATCTTTGGGCAATTTTACTACTATCCGTGCTTTACTTGATTCTAATCTTGATCCCATGGCTTTACGTCTATTTGTCCTCCAAGCACACTATCGCAAACCCTTAGATTTTACTGAACAGGCGATCGCCTCGGCTAAAAATAGCTGGAATACCCTGAAAAAAGCTCTTTTATGGGGTTATCAGCAGAATTTGGCGATTTTTGAGGTAAACGAGATTTTAGAGCCTTATCTGACCGATTTTCGGCAGGCCATGGATGATGATTTTAATACCTCGAAAGCTTTGGCGATCTTGTTTGAATTAGCTAAAGATATTAACCGTGAAGGGGATAACATAACCAAAAAATGGCAAACTTTAGTAAATTTAGCCCGAATTTTGGGTTTAGAAGTGGAATTAAACCCAGAAACAACTACTCTAACCGAAGTGGAAATTCAGGAGTTGATTGCGCAAAGAAAAGCGGCTAGATTGGCGAAAAATTACGCTGAGGGCGATCGCCTTCGCCTAATTTTACAACAAGCAGGAATCACCCTAATCGACCTCCCCAACGGAGAAATGATGATCATTCGACCTCGCTAAAATCTTATCTGTAAACTGTCTCTTAAAATTAATCTTATCTGCAGCAAACATTTAATCATCGTCTCCACCAACCCGCAAACCACCCCCAAAGGCTACGTAACCATCGCTTTACCGAAAAGTCGGCGTAAAGCCCCTGTCTTCAGACATGGGGATATAAGCCG
>CAYPSO010000202.1:0-4320 GCA_964413275.1 uncultured bacterium
TTATTTTTTCTTTTTATTATTTTCTCACTCTTTCTGCAAATTTGAGATGCACCCGGGCGATCTTTATCAAAAATCACAATATCAGCCTTCTTTTTTTCCTTGCCAAAAGATACAGAATATTCTACTTCCATGCGACTAAAAGGATAACCATAACGCTGATTTAAAACTATTAAATATAGTTGTCTAATGGTTTCTTCTGGTTTAAGTTGAATATCTTTTTTTCTGACCAAACATTGCAGATAATATAAGTTACCTTTTTGAGTTTCTTTCAGAAAAATAGACTGTTCTAATTTTTTTATTTCTTCTTCGTTAAATTGAGATAATTTATAATTAGAATCTTTGATAATAAAAGATAATTTCATGAAATTTATTTAAAGATATTGAAATTGTAGGGGTTGAATATCATTCAACCCCTACCAAGGTTCAACCCTGACTATATATGACTATATATTAATATGTAAACATTTTTTTCCCTAAACCTAAAAACTTAAAACTTTGTAGCATTAACCACTACGCTTAAAAAAATATAGAGACGTTTCATCGAACGTCTCTACAATATAGCTATAGCCTTTAAATGCGTAACAGCTTAACCAAAAATAAAATTAGATAAAGCACATATTAAACAGCCATAGGTTCGGCAGATTTAACTTTCTCTAATAAACCCTGTAAATTCTCCCCTTCAATTACTTCTTTTTCAAGAATTTCTTGGGCAATTGTTTCTAATAACTCCCGGTTATTATTAAGAATAGCTAAAGCTTGTTTATGTCCTCCTTCGACAATTTGTTTAACTTCTTCGTCAATAGATTTTGCAGTTTCTGGACTTACTAAACGACGAGGATTCATCGAACCATCACCGAGGAAATTAGGTTGTTGACCACCTTTTTCATAAGCTAAAGGCCCTAATACCTTGCTCATTCCATAGGTTGTCACCATTCTTTCGGCTAAATCTGTCGCTCTTTGTAGGTCATTAGCTGCACCTGTGGTAATACTATTAAAGATTATTTCTTCGGCTGCCCTACCCCCTAATAAGGTAGCGATTTGGTCTTTTAATTCTGACTCGGACATTAAGAAACGATCTTCGGTAGGCATTTGTAAGGTATAACCCAGGGCAGCCATCCCACGAGGTACTATGGATATTTTCGCAACCTTACCGCCTCCGGGCATAACTGCACCGACTAAAGCATGGCCGACTTCATGGTAAGCAACGATTTTCTTCTCTTTTTCGTTGAGGACTCGACTTTTCTTCTCTAAACCGGCCACAACCCTTTCTATGGCTTCGTTAAAGTCAGCTTGAGCAACGGTATCTTGCTGATTTCTGGCGGCTAGTAAAGCTGCTTCATTGACTAAATTTGCTAAATCTGCACCAGCAAAACCGGGGGTACGAGTTGCTATAGTTTTGAGGTCAACATCATCACCTAATTTTACTTTCTGGGCGTAAATTTCTAAAATCTTCAAACGGCCGGGTAAATCGGGGCGATCGACTAAAACTTGACGGTCAAATCTACCGGGGCGCAATAAAGCTGTATCTAAAGTTTCAGGCCTATTGGTGGCAGCGAGTACAATGACAGTATTATCGCCCGCCGCAAAACCATCCATTTCCGTTAAAAGTTGGTTGAGGGTTTGTTCTCTTTCGTCATTACCCCCCATCAAAGGACCACTAGCACGGGATTTACCGATGGCATCTAGCTCATCAATAAAGATAATACAAGGGGCTTTTTTCTTCGCTTCTTCAAATAAATCACGAACCCTTGCCGCACCTGCACCAACGAATAATTCAACAAATTCCGAACCAGAAATACTAAAGAAAGGAACACCCGCTTCTCCAGCAACCGCTTTAGCCATAAGGGTTTTACCTGTTCCGGGAGGACCGATTAATAAGACACCTTTAGGAATCCTTGCACCTATAGCAGTGTAACGCTGGGGAGTTTTCAAAAATTCAACAATTTCGGTTAACTCAGTTTTTGCTTCTTCTACACCGGCAACATCCTTAAAGGTTATTTTCGTTGCTTCTTCTTCTACATAAACTTTAGCTTTACTTTTAGTGAAGGATAATGCACCTGCACCACCGCCCATACCACCACCTCTACCGAGGAAAAGTTGCCAAATTCCGACAAAAATTAAGGGAGGAATTACCCAACCGAGAACATTGCCTAACCAACCATTTTTAGGAGGAGGAGCGGCGGCAAATTCAACGCCTTTCGCTTCTAGACGTTTGGGTAATTCTAGGTCAAAAATAGGAGTTGTGCGTAAAATTTCTCCCATTTCTCCATAACCTTCTCGCAGTTGATAGCGAATTTCATTTTGGCCTACAGAAACTCTGCTTACTTTACCGTCTTCTACTTGGTCAATAAATAAACTATAGGGAACTTGGGCAATATTTGGACCAAAAAAGAAGGGAGACAAAAGGTTAAAGAGAAAAAATATACCTGCTGCCCACAAAAAAATATTGGCTATTAAACGATTTCTAGATGGCTGAGGATTATTTTTGATACTCATTTTCTTAATTAAACGTAATATATCTATTCATTGTAGAGTTCTAATGTTTTCTAGTTAGGGAGGTTTCCTTGACTTTATAAGTTCGGTATTTACTCCCGTTTCAGAAAAAATATGCTTGATAGCACAGTCTAGAAGGCTAATGTTTCACGGCAAGATCGTAATTGTTTTAAATAAGCAACATCTGCTGCGATCGCATTTTGGTTGGCAATTACAGCATCATAACAGTCAACACTATCAAGAATAACAAATAACAAACAACTCCCCTAAAATCCCAATTAAGAATTTTAGAGGAGTTGAAAATTAACTAGCAAATAAGTTGATAATTAGCTCATCGTTGCACCAACACGATCATAACTAAGGCGAAAAGTAGGATGAATTTTGCCTTGAATCCGATTCCAATAGGTTGAAGCCTTTTGATCTAAACCAACAGTTGCTGCTGTGCGAGTTAACATTGATTGTTGACGCTTTTTAATATTGCGTCCATGATTCAACATCAATGAACGAGCTTTATTTTGAATGGAAACTCCTGTAACTTCTTGATTAGCTGTAGTTTCAGTGGTTACTGTACCGGGTTTACTATAGCTAACACCACGATAAGTTAAACCATTAGTGGGCATAATAACAGGAGATTTTTTCAAGTTACGGAATCTCCAATCTCTCCCCCGAAACTTGCCAGCAACTTCAGTAGATTCTGTTTCGATAACAACAGGTTCGTATTCGTAACTAATTCCGCGATATGTAAGTTTCATTGTATTCGCTCCTCAAATAATCATTTTAGGTTTATGAGGCGCGTTCCTTCGGGCTTAACCCCTACTTCCGTCTCCCAAACTTGATTAATACGAGAGATGAACGTTTTTTCTTTCTGTATCTATTGTTACATTTTAAATATAAAAATGTCAAGAGCTAAAGATAAAAAAATCTAAAAAAATGATTAAGTCAGATAAATTAAGGAAAGGTTATCCTAATATAAGTCGAGATTTAAAAAGTAAAATCAATCTTTATGGCAGATCAAAGTTCGGGAATTAAAATAATTAGTGATAATCGTCAAGCTCGTTTTTTATATGAAATATTAGAAACCTTTGAAGCAGGTATTGAATTAAAAGGCACAGAAGTAAAATCAATTCGTGCGGGCAGAGTAAATTTAAAAGATGGCTATGGTTTAATTAGAAATGGGGAGGCATTGTTACTTAATGTACATATTTCTCCATACGAGGCTAGTGGCCAATATTTCAACCACGATCCTAAGCGTACTCGCAAATTATTATTACATCGCAGGGAAATTAATAAACTCATCGGTAAGTTAGAACAACAGGGATTAACTTTAGTCCCTTTAAAAATGTATTTTAAAAATGGTTGGGTGAAATTAAGTTTAGGACTTGGTAAAGGTAAAAAACTCCACGATAAACGAGAAACCTTGAAAAAACGTCAAGATAATAGAGAAATGGCTAGAGCTTTGAAAAGGTTTTAGGTTTTAGGCGATGATTAATATTTTTTTGATAAAGTGCAAGCTTTTTTCAGATATTTAGGCTAGTTTCTTGCACTTTTATGAGTCAAAGTTCTCCTAAAAGTATTGATTTATAAAGTTTTTATGGCTCTCTAGCCTTGCTTATGACATATTATTATTTAATAATTGTTATTATTAAATAATTGACATGACTGGGAATAAATTTAATTAAAATACATGACAAAAACCTTATGTGTCATGAAATAAGAACTTTATTTTGTACTACTATATAATAGGATATACATTTTGCAATATTAAGATTTAATGTAACTACCGAGGTCTTGAGAAATCAGGAAAAAACCAGAACGTCTCCATTAAGA
>CAYPSO010000203.1:0-4303 GCA_964413275.1 uncultured bacterium
TACTCAATTCTTACTCTTTTTTCTTTTTTATTTCTTCATTTAGTCTAAACTACAGTATTAAACTAATAATCTTATTTAAAATAAACTGATACACAAAACTAATAAAATAAATTAGGTGGGCAATGCCCACCCGACAAATTATTGAGTTAGAATCTCAGCAGGAAGACGTTTAAAAGTTAATCTTTCTGCTTCCACATCCACAAAAATTGTGTCTTTTTCCTGAAATTCTCCCCGTAAAATTGATTTGGCGATCGCAGTTTCTAAATATTTTTGTATGGCACGTTTCAAAGGTCTTGCACCATACACAGGATCGTACCCTATTTCTGCTAAAAATTCGATAGCTTTTTCTGATAGTTTAAGAGACATTTTTTGCTCTGCTAAACGGTTTTCTAATTGACCTATTTGTATTCTTACAATTGAAGTTAATTCTGACTTTTGTAAGCCGTGAAAAATAATAGTTTCATCAACACGATTTAAAAATTCTGGGCGGAAACTAGCCCGCATTACTTCCATAACTCTAGCACGCATTTCTTCATATTTACTATCATCTCCCGCTACATCTAAAATGTATTGAGAACCGATATTACTGGTCATAATAATGATAGTATTTTTAAAATCAACTACACGACCTTGAGAGTCAGTTAAACGCCCATCATCTAATATTTGTAACATCACATTAAAGACATCATGATGGGCTTTTTCTATCTCATCAAAAAGTATCACAGAATAAGGTCTTCTTCTAATCGCTTCTGTTAATTGCCCGCCTTCTTCATATCCTACATATCCCGGAGGCGCACCCATTAAACGGGAAACACTATGTTTCTCCATGTATTCTGACATATCAATGCGCACTAAAGCGGATTCAGTATCAAATAAATTAATAGCTAAAGCTTTAGCTAATTCCGTTTTTCCTACCCCGGTTGGGCCTAAAAAGATAAAGCTGGCAGTGGGGCGATTGGGATCAGATAAACCTGCTCTAGAGCGTTGGATAGCCTCAGCAACGGCGGTAACAGCTTCATCTTGACCTATTACTTTTTGATGCAATTCATCCTCAAGATGTAATAATTTTTCTTTCTCAGATTCCACTAATTTACTAATAGGAATACCCGTCCATTTAGCAATTATTTCAGCAATATCTGCTTCTAAAACTTCCTCCCTTAATAAAGTTTTACCGCTAGTTTGTTTTTCAGCAAGTTGGCTTTCTGACTCTTTAATTTGATTTTGTAAATCTGTTAATTTACCATAACGCAACTCTGCTGCTTTGTTATAGTCATAATCCCTTTCTGCCTGTTGAATTTCGACATTAATTTGCTCTATTTTTTCCTTAGCAGTTTTAATTTTATCAATTACTTCTTTTTCCGATTGCCATTGAGCATTAAACTGGCTTTGTTCTTCTTTTAAATTTGCCAATTCTTTCTCTAATTTTTCTAATCTTTCTAAAGAGGCAGTATCACTTTCTTTGCGTAAAGAAAGACGCTCCATTTCTAACTGAAGAATTTTGCGATCAATTTCATCTAATTCCTCTGGTTTAGAAGTAATTTCCATTTTTAATTTAGCAGCAGATTCATCTACTAAATCAATAGCTTTATCTGGCAAAAAGCGATCACTAATATAACGATGGGATAACATCGCAGCAGCCACTAAAGCAGTATCAGCAATTTTCACCCCATGATGCACTTCATAACGCTCTTTTAATCCCCTTAAAATAGAAATAGTATCTATTACATTGGGTTCATCAACCATTACTGATTGAAAACGCCTTTCTAAAGCAGCATCTTTCTCAATATATTTGCGATATTCGTCTAAAGTAGTTGCTCCGATACAACGCAATTCCCCCCTTGCCAACATGGGTTTGAGCAAGTTACCGGCATCCATTGCCCCTTGAGCTGCACCCGCTCCTACTACTGTATGAATCTCATCAATAAACATGATAATATTACCTTGAGAATCGGTAACTTCTTTCAAGACAGCTTTCAATCTTTCCTCAAATTCACCCCGATATTTAGCCCCTGCAATTAATGCTCCCATATCCAAAGCAATTAATTTGCGATCGCGTAAAGAATCCGGTACATCTCTATTAATAATTCGTTGAGCTAAACCTTCGACAATTGCAGTTTTACCCACCCCAGGTTCACCAATTAAAACAGGATTATTCTTAGTTCTACGGGATAAAATTTGAATTGTCCGACGAATTTCATCATCTCTACCAATAACAGGATCTAGCTTTCCTTCCCGTGCTAATTGAGTTAAATCTCTTCCATATTTTTCCAAAGATTGATATTTTCCTTCTGGATTTTGGTCTGTCACCTTCTGAGTACCTCGAACTTCTTTAATAATATCTTTTAGTTTATTTTCAGTTAAACCAAATTCCCGAAAGATTGTCTTACCAAAGCGTTCATCTTGAGCATAACCTAACAGTATATGTTCGATGGAAATATAATCATCTTCAAATTCTTGACGAAATTTTTCTGCTCTGTCTAAAAGGGTATCTAAACTTTTACCTAAATAAACAGAATCTGAAACATTTTTCACCTTAGGTTGAGTATTGATAAACTGATCTGTTTTATCTCTTAAACTAGAAATATTAATGTTAGCTTTATTAAAAATACTGGTAGCTAAACCATCTTGTTCGAGTAAAGATTTTAATAAATGTTCGCTCTCAATTTGTTGATTTTGATTCTGTTTAGCAATATCAGGAGTACGAACAACTGCTTCCCAAGCTTTTTCTGTAAATTTATTAGGATTAGTAGGTTGCATAATAAAAAATATCTTGTTTCTTAATAGCCTTTAATGATATTGTAAAGAACATTAGTCATAATGTTAATCGTAAAAACCGAAAGCTGTAAGTTTGGTTTTTACGTAAGCAGTTAGCTTTTAGGTATTAACAAATAACCAATAACTACAAACTAAAATCTATGGGAATTTTCTCCTATCAATGTCAAACTAATTGCAGTCATACCCACGCTAGAGCAGGTGTTTTTCATACTCCCCACGGTACAATGGAAACGCCGACTTTTATGCCTGTTGGAACTTTAGCCAATGTGAAAGGAGTTACCCCAGAACAATTAAAGCAAGCTAATTCACAAATGGTTTTAGCGAATACCTATCACCTGCATTTGCAACCCGGAGAGAGTATTATTGCTAAAGCAGGTGGTTTGCACAAATTTATGGGTTGGAATGGCCCAATGTTAACAGATTCAGGTGGTTTTCAGGTTTTTAGCTTAAGTAAAATTAGGAAAATCAGCGAAGAAGGGGTTATATTTAAGTCCCCTAGAGATGGCAGCATGATTAATATCACTCCCGAAAAATCCATCGCCATTCAAAATGCCCTCGGTGCAGATGTAATCATGGCCTTTGATGAATGTCCTCCGGGGCAAGCAACTGAAGAAACGGTTAAGGAAGCAACCGATAGAACATACCGATGGCTCAAACGTTGCATCAATGCCCACTCTAATCCCCAAGAACAGGCTTTATTTGGGATAGTTCAGGGGGGGATATATCCTGAATTGAGAAAGCAAGCTGTAGCCGATTTAATCGGGCTTGATTTACCCGGATATGCCATCGGTGGAGTTAGTGTAGGGGAAACACCTGAATTAATTAATAGTATTGTTGCCATAACTGCTCCCTTATTACCTGCTCATAAACCTCGCTATTTAATGGGCGTAGGCACTTACGGAGAAATGGTCAAAGCCATTGCTTCTGGGATAGATATGTTTGACTGTGTAATTCCCACCCGTTTAGGGCGACATGGTGCAGCCTTGGTAAAAGGAGAGCGTTGGAATTTAAAAAATGCTTGTTTTAAAGAAGATTTTACTCCCTTAGATGAAACTTGTTCTTGTTATTGTTGCCAAACTTTTACCCGTGCTTATTTAAGTCACTTAGTTAGATCGAAGGAAATGTTAGGTTATATGTTAATATCCTTGCATAATGTCACAGAATTGGTACGTTTTACCCGTAATATAAGAAATTC
Organism: uncultured bacterium; assembly: GCA_964413275.1. GTDB lineage: Bacteria > Cyanobacteriota > Cyanobacteriia > Cyanobacteriales > JAABRE01 > JAABRE01. Next base: position 3,971 of record CAYPSO010000203.1, read on the forward strand.
CATTATTAATGATACTTTTACTCAAGATTTTGCTAAATGGTTGTAATAAAGATGTCATATCAAATCCGGTTAAATGAACATAGTATAATTAGAAAAGGTGCATTATCTAGTTATTCTATGCCAAGACATCTCAAAATTGAGCCTCATCTGAGTCTCGAAGAACTGGAAACCCAATATCGACAAGCTTCTGAAGGAAGAGAAAAGACCCATTATCAGGTGATCTGGCTCCTAGCTCGGGGAAAAACTACGGCAATGGTAGCAGAGGTAACTGGCTACAGTTTACAGCCATTTTCGATCAAGTGTGCCACGGAAAAGCTATCGAAAAGGCTCAAA
>CAYPSO010000204.1:0-4297 GCA_964413275.1 uncultured bacterium
TTTTTTCTTTTTATTATTTTCTCACTCTTTCTGCAAATTTGAGATGCACCCGTTGATGAAGGTTTATTGCTGAGATTATCATTATTACTTAAAAAAGCTAATTGTACAGTTTTTAAATCCTGTAAAGCTTTTTGGGCAATAACTTGAGCAGATTCAGGATGAGATTTAAAAGCTTGTAGTGCTGTTTGGGCGATGGCCACAAAACTGGGAATGTGAGATAATTCTCCTAAACCTCTAAATATCTCAATCTGAATCTTTAATGCTTCTATCATTTCTGATTCGATAGGATATTGTAAGATATTTTCTAGTCGATTAAATTCCTGATTCACTTCTTTCATCAGGATAAAATCAGTTACATCCTTCTTTTTCTCTAAATCAACAATAGGAATATTATCTTGTTGTGTTGTTAATTTTCCTTGTATTTGACCTGAAATAGTTTGTAATTTAGTAATTGATGTTTCTACATTATGAGAGCCTGTTTCAATTTGTTCTATCAAAGGCAAACGTAAACAATCGTAAGCTTGTAATAATAATTCTTCTAACCCTGAATCAATAACAATTTGTTTTTCATTAATAGTTTTAAAGATATTTTCTAAATTATGGGCTAATTGGGCAATATCATCTAAGCCAACACAAGCAGAGCCTCCTTTAAGAGAATGGGTAATTCGCATAAGTTCATGAATTTTAGAGATATTTTGATTATCTCGAAGTTCCAATAAACCCTGTTCTAATTGTTGTAATAGTTCTAGGGCTTCCTGCATAAAAAACTGATAAGATTCTTGGGGTTGAAAATCAGAAACCATATTATTAAATAATAAATAATTAAAAACAGGTGCTGAGTTTAGCTGTGAAATATGATCGCAACCAAACCAGTCCTTATAATTAATTACTGTAAAGGAAATAAGTAGAACATCCAAGAAAAATATAGTATTTTGAGGTTAATTTATCTGATGGTATTCAGGAATTGGTTGAGCTTGTTCTAATTGCAATTGATGTTGAGTACGCTTACAGTTAACAATACCAAAAATTAACCAAAATGCTAATAATCCAGTCGTCAGCATTAAAATTGAAATCGAACCAAATTGAACAATTAAAGCTGGTGCTGCCGCAGTAAATAAACCACCACCTACTATGGGTTCAAAAAATAATTGTTTATAGGCAAAGCTTTCAAAAGCTCCAGTACGATTTTCGGCATCAACCATGCGAATTAACAAAATTCCTGTAGCAGTTACTCCCATCGACTGCCCCATATCCCCAATACCTCGCTCAAACCAATATAGAGGTAAAATGCGAGGAGCAAGATATAAAAAGGCTAAAACATTCCAAGCAATACCAATTGTAGCAAGACTGAGAAAAACGCCGATATTTGCACCTAATACAGCAAGATTAATGGTAGCTAAAGCAGTTACAACCAAAACGTCTAAAGCGACACCCGCAATTCTTTCTTGAAGTCTTCTCATAATTAGGGTATCAAGATCGAGACGTTTCATCACTAACTGAATCACAATCCCACCGATTAAAGCCATGGGAAATAAAGGTACAGCACCAATTAATTCTAAACCTCCTCTGCCCCAAGTTAGAGATTCTATCCAAGTTAATACTTGCAAAATCATCCAACCAATGACCACCGCTAATCCAGTAAAACCAAAATTAAGGGATAATGGATCGATCAAAAGATTGTGCATCAGACGAGCTCGTTTAGCTAAAATATCACTTGGCTCAGTTTCGATCACCATTTCCTGAAATTGTGCGTCACCGCTTTTTACTTCCTTAAGTTCTTCTTGTATATAGCCTTTTTTTCTACCCCAATGGGCTAAACCTGTTCCAAAGAGGATACCGGATATGATACCAACGGTAGCCAAACCTAAAGCTAAATCTCCACCTTCAGCAAAACCTAAATCTTTCATGGTGTTGGCCATACCGGCGGCTGTACCATGGCCTCCCTCAAAGGCAATTTCAATTAAAGCTCCAGCAATGGGATTAATACCAAATAAAGGAGATAAAACAAGTAAAGTTAAGAGAATACCCAAGGTATATTGTCCCCAAGCTAAAGTCTGGCCAAAAGCAACTTGAGGGGCTGTTTTTCGCCAAATACTTTTAGGATCGGGGATATTTTCTCCTAAAAATAAGGCTGCAAAGACAATATTAATGAATACCCCCGGAGATTGAGACCAAACTGTACGCATTTCTTCTGGAAATGCACCAGTAGCTAAGTAAGAATCTGGTTGTGTTCCCAAAGCAACAGAAATTGCACCCAAAATACCAGGCCCTAATATTAATGCGATCGCACCTGCAATAATTGATTCGGGTAAATAAAGGGTTTGAAATAATTTAATTTTGTGCTTAACAAATCTTGCTATGAGGAGTAAAACCCCCACCATAACAAAGGCAAATAGCACATTTAGTAATGTAAACATTGTTTCATTTTGGATTTGAGAGAATTGTTTTACTTTTAGTACAGTTAAGCCTAAAAAAAAGTAATTATTGCCACGTTTAAACAAAATTAAATATTACATCTTATTTAGGTTATGGATATAAGATTTTTTTGATTAACCGCAGAGGCGGTGCGAGCCCGGCGAGGTTTCCTCGCCATGGGAAGGCGCACCAAGAGAGACGCAGAGCGGTTGATTGGATGTGTAATTGCTTTTTTTAAGGAAATAAGCTAAATTTTGTCGAAATAAGCCTGTTAAAACAGGCCTATTTTAATTAATTTTTAGCCTTGATTTCTACCGGTAAAGTAGTAGAAACCATAGCTGCTGTTAATTGTTCGGGAAATACGTTAAATGGTAAGCGATGAATATCAGATTGAGGATTACAAGCAATTTCGGCTGCCTGACGTAATTTGGCTAAACTGACATCTTTTAAACCCAAATCTTCTAAAGTTGCAGGTAAACCAATTTCGGTATAAAACTTTAATAGTTGTTGTCTGGCAGTAGCTGCCAATTGATTGCCCTGTACCATTTCTTCAAGGCGCAACTGTACCAAGATACCGTAAGCCACTTTTTCCCCGTGTAAAGCTTTATGGGCTGAGGGTATATGGGTTAAACCGTTATGGATAGCATGGGCTGCAACTGTGCGACAATTTGCCCCGCCTAAACCGCCAATTACCCCAGCCAATAAGACGGTGGCATCTACTACTTCTCGCCATTCTTCCCCACCCGGATTATTGATCGCCGTAGCAGATTGTTGAAATAAAATATCTCTTAATACCCTAGCCTGTTGCACTGCGGCAATAATTAAAGTTGCTTTAGAATTGCCACTACTAACCGAAGCTTCATACCATTTGGCGATCGCATCTCCAATTCCCGCTACTAGAGTGCGTTTGGGCGCAGTTTGAATTAAACTATAATCTAAAATCAGTAAGTCAGGACAACGACTTAAACCCACATCATATTGAAATGCGCCCTCATCGGAGTAAATATTAGATAAAGCAGTCCACCCTGCACAAGTCGCTCCAGAAGTTGGTATGGTTACAATGGGCAAATCACACTGATAAGCTAATAATTTGGCAGTATCTAAAGCTTTACCACCACCAACACCAATAATAAAATCATTATTATTGGCTTTTACCACTTTGCGTAATAATTTAACTGAATTTTCCGAACAATCTGGAGTATAGCTTGCCGAAGAGAGGGTTAAACTATATTCTTCAGATAAAGGTTGAACTAAAGGCTCAATTAATTCTAAGGTATTCTTACCACTTACTAATAAAGGGCGATGGCCAAACTGAGATATTTCCTTACCCAACTTTGATAAAATTCCTTCACCTTTAATAATTACCCTTGGTGATAATAAAATAGGCAGCACAGGGCTTATAGTTTGGTTAGATAATTCTTGAACTTGTTGCTTCATCTTGATAGATATTTATTTTTACTTATAGCATTATTTACTGCCATAAATCTCTCCTTTTTTTAGAGAGTGTAATACTTCAGGACTATTCTAGCAACTCGTGACGACACTATCTAGCTTACAGCGTTTTTCAAATGAATAAACCACAATGTGCAAACCAACCAAAGACATCCTCTTCCGTAATTTGGGCAATTGCCTCGGTAATAGCTTGATCTAATTCTTCTTGAGCCTGCATCTGGGGGTAAGTCTGACGAAGAGAAAAAGCGATCGCTTTCAACGTCTGAGTTTTACCACTACCCGATGCCCCAATAGCGACAATATGCCCGTTGGGTAATGCTTCGGGATTCTAGTAATAACCTTCCCCCAAATGAATACCTGCATCTTCTGGCGATCGGGTATTTTTGGTAGGTTCTGGTTTGAGTACGGCTACTGGTAATGGTTTTTCTTT
>CAYPSO010000205.1:0-4286 GCA_964413275.1 uncultured bacterium
ATGTGAGTGAAGAAGAACCAGAAAAAAGCTGTTCCCAAGTTGAAGAAAATATCCCCAGTTATTTAACTGGTTCAACTCCTCCCCATAATCCCGAACAATATGCCGAATGGATTTATTACACAGAACATGGCAAGTTACCCGAAACTCCTGAGCAAAGGAAAGCCAAGTTTAACTTCTTTAACTGATGTTACGCACTCTTGGTCTGAAACCCTTGAGATTTGGTTCTAAACCAGTTGCTGAAACTCTTGAAATCTCGTTAAGCTGCGTAACATCAGTTCTTTAAAATAGCAGAACATCTAGAACTTAATGGTCAAGAGCTTTTGTACTTCTCTGGTCGTATTACTGAAGAAGATGCTCAAACTTTTGAACAATTTGTCAAAATAAATTACAAATACATGGACAGATTTTTTAAGGAGCTAATTTAAGGGTAAACATTTTGGAGAAAATAAGTCTTTTTCTGTTATTATGAGAATGATTATCATTTTTATTAATTATGATTCCCCAAGTGATCGCCAAATCAGAAAATCTGTTCAACGATTCGTTAAAGTTAGAAAAAATACGTCATAGTTGCGCTCATCTGATGGCAATGGCCGTACAAAGTTTGTTTCCTGAAACAAAGGTGGCCATTGGACCGACTACAGAGACAGGATTTTATTATGATTTCGATCGCCCTAAAGCTTTTGCTCCTGATGAGCTTCGTCAAATTGAGGAAAAAATGAAAGAGCTTATTCAAGCTAACCTACCCATCATTTCCGAAGTAATCAAAAGAGAACAAATTAAGGTAGAAATCGAACAACTAGGTGAACCCTATAAACTGGAAATCCTTAATAATATCCGCCAAGAAATAGCTATTACCCGATATTTTATTGGTATTCCAGAGGGTGGACTAGAGAATAAACAAGGTTTAAAAGCTAATCTGTGCTGGTGGGATTTGTGTGCAGGACCTCACCTTAATTTTACAGGAGAAATTGACCTTAATGCCTTTGCCTTAGAGAGTGTAGCGGGAGCTTATTGGCGAGGGGATGAAAACAAGCCTCAATTACAGCGCATTTATGGCACTGCTTGGGAGACTGCCGAACAATTGCAAGCATACCTCAAACAAAAAGAGGAAGCGCAACGACGAGATCATCGTAAATTGGGACGACAGTTAAAACTATTTAGCATTCAGGAAGATGCTGGAGGAGGGTTAGTTTTTTGGCATCCTAAAGGTGCGATGATGCGTTATCTGATAGAAGATTATTGGCGCGAAGCCCATTTGGAAGGAGGTTATCAACTTCTTTATACACCTCATGTAGCTAATTTAGACCTGTGGAAAACATCAGGACATTGGGATTTTTATCGAGAAAATATGTTTGAGGCTATGGAGGTTGAGCATCAAGCCTATCAAATTAGGCCGATGAATTGCCCTTTTCATGTTTTGACCTACAAAGATGAGCTTCATTCATATCGAGAATTTCCCCTCAGATGGGCAGAATTAGGTACAGTTTATCGCTATGAAAGGTCGGGGGTTTTACACGGATTAATGCGGGTAAGAGGATTTACCCAAGATGATGCCCATATTTTCTGCTTACCCGAACAAATTGCCTCAGAAATTGTCCGAGTTTTGAATTTAACTGAGAAAATTCTGGCTGATTTTGGCTTTACAAATTACGAAGTAAACCTATCTACTCGTCCAGAAAAATCAGTGGGAAGCGATGAAGTTTGGAACTTAGCAACTGAAGCTTTAATTGAGGCTTTAAATATCAAAAAATGGGCTTATATCGAGGATCTAGGGGGAGGAGCTTTTTACGGGCCGAAAATTGATATTAAGATTCAAGATGCGATCGGACGAGTATGGCAATGTTCGACGATTCAAGTAGATTTTAATTTACCTGAACGTTTTGACATGGAATATGTGGCCGCAGATGGCACTCGTCAACGTCCGATTATGATTCATCGAGCTATTTTTGGCTCATTAGAACGGTTTTTTGGCATTTTAATCGAGAATTATGCTGGGGATTTTCCCTTGTGGTTAGCACCTATTCAACTGCGGTTATTACCTGTTAGCGATGAACAGCGAGACTATGCAGAAACCCTAGAAACTCAATTAAAACAAGCAGGTTATCGAGTAGAAATCTCTAGCACTGGGGAACGATTAGGCAAACAAATTCGTACAGCAGAATTGGAAAAAATTCCCCTTGTGGGAGTAATTGGTAAGCGAGAAGTTGCAAATCAAATGATAAATGTGCGCACTCGTCAAGGAGGAGCATTAGGAATGCTAACCTTGAGGGATCTTCTCAACAAAATAAAAAATGCGATCGCAAGAAAATCTATTATCTAACTGGATGATCGGGTAAAAGCCATGAAAATAGTTGAAACTCTTGATGTTGTCATAGTCGGTGCAGGTGCAGCAGGAATTGGTTGCGCTGTTGTTTTAAATGATTTGGGAATTAAAAATTATCGTATTTTAGAACGCCATCAAGTGGGCGCTTCTTTTAGTCGCTGGCCTACAGAAATGTGTTTTATTACGCCGTCTTTTCCTAGTCATGGTTTTGGCTTACTTGACCTTAATGCCATTGCTTCAAAAACATCTCCTGCTGTAATGATGCAAAGAGAGCATTTGACAGGTCAAGAATATGCCAACTATTTACAAGCAGTTGCCCAATATTTTCAGTTACCAATTCAGACAAACATAGATGTCAAAAGTATTAAAAACTTACCTAATTATCAGGGATTTGTACTGACTACTTCTGAGGGGAAAATTTACAGTCGCTTTGTGATTTGGGCCGCAGGGGAGTTTCAATATCCTAATCTTAACCCTTTTCCAGGTGCAACTCTGTGTGTTCATAACTCTAGGGTATCTTCTTGGCAAAAACTCAAAGGGAATGAATTTTATATTATTGGGGGTTATGAAAGTGGGATTGATGCAGCGATTAATCTATCTCTTTTAGGGAAGCGAGTTCATGTCATCGATCGCTCTAGTCGTTGGCTATCCATCGATGCAGATCCGAGTATTTCTTTATCTCCCTATACTCTACAGCGATTGCAATTTGTTCATAAAACAGGCTCAGTTGAACTAATTAATGATGTAACTGTGGAAGAAGTTAAGCGTAAGCGAGTAAAGGGAAGTTATGCCATTCGCTCTGAATATTATGAGTGGGTAAGTCCAACTGCGCCAATTTTAGCGACAGGTTTTACAGGAAGTTTGCCTTTGATTGCTGATTTGTTCGACTGGACTGAAGGATACGCTCAATTGACCCAAGAAGATGAATCAACTATTTCTGAGGGATTATTTTTAGTCGGTTCTCAAGTACGTCATGACAATTTAATTTTCTGTTTTATTTACAAATTTCGGCAGCGATTTGCTGTAGTTGCTCAGGCGATTGCCCAACGACTTGGTATCGATACTTATCCTTTAGAAATCTACCGACAAGAAGGTCTATTTCTTGAAGACCTTTCCTGTTGTGATAATGACTGCTTATGTTAAGAGCGATCGATTTTAGTCAATATTCCTAATCTAAATTAACCATGATCAAACCTTTAACACAAGAACAGATTGAGATAATTATTATTGGTAAAGAGAGTGTGGGTAAATCCCAACTCATTGCTTCTCTAACGCATCAATCAGCTTATAGTTCTAACTTTCGCGGTACAACAATTAGCTGCGAAACCTATGAAGATGGTATCTATAATTTTATTGATACACCAGGTATTTTTCGCACTTCCGATAGCCAAACGATAGCCATAGTGCTAAAGCGGTTGCAGGAAAATGCACGTCTTTTGTTAGTGATTCAAGCAACCCACATTGACGATGATTTAGCTGATTTATTGCCTCTAGTACAAGGAAAACAAGGAGCAGTTATTGTCACTTTTTGGGACAAAATTTCAGTACAAGGAGCAAAACAGACTTTAGACCGTTTTCAACACCTTTACGCTATAGATTTTATCCCTGTGGATGCTCGTCAATTAAATGAGTTAGATAGAGTCAGAATTTTGCAGGTACTAGATTCTCCTCAAACTTTTACCCAAGGGACTATTTCCGAACCCATTGGTTGGCACATTGAACCTTACCGCACCCTGTTAGAACATCCTTACTGGGGCGCTTTTTGGGCAATTATCTTACTTTTACTTCCTGCTGCGATCGCCGTCATGGGTGCTAATATCTTGGCAGCAGAAATCGATTCGCAAAGATGGCATTTTACTGTTTGCACAAACTGAAGGATTAACTTCTCTGAGTGCTAGTCAAATTTTGACGGCAGTTTATATATACTCTAATTTTTTTGAGGAGAATTACCATGAATCAAACA
>CAYPSO010000206.1:0-3988 GCA_964413275.1 uncultured bacterium
CCAGAAAAAGGAAAAGGTACAACAACAACATCCCCTTTTATAAATGTTGCCATGCTTCATTTTCCTCTTGTTTTAACCAGTCTTTTGCCAATGCAGATTCACTTACTATAGCAATTTCTAGGGTATTTATTTCTTCCATATCTAGTTTTTGTTGAGAGAGATGTTTTTGTTTTAAAAACTGAATAAAATCAACAATTTCATTTAATAATGGTTCAGGTATGTGTTCTATTTCTTCTATTATTTTTTGTTTTAAGTTCATCATTGTTGGGGTATATTTTCTCTTGATAATTTTAATTACTTGATTTATTAACGAATAAAATCAATCCGACAAATATTCAGGGGAATAACAGGTTCAAATTCTTTTCTGTCAGACGTAACTAAAGTTCCTTTTTCTTGATTAGCTAAAGTTAAAGCAAAGCAATCAGCTAAAGAAATACGTCTAATTACGGCTTTATATTTACCCACTTGTCTCCAAAATTTATCAGTTAAATCAAAACGAGTTTTAACATTAATATTACTCAATTCTTGAATTAGTTTTTCTGTTTCTGATTCTCCTATATCTCGATAAAAATCATAGTAAACTTCACAGAGATTAACAACATGAATCATACTATTATTATTTTGATTACTGATTATTTCCCTAACAATATCTGCTCCCGTTTCATTACGAAAAAAGGCAATCACAGCACAAGCATCTAAAATAATATTCATCTATTTCTCTCTTCCCAATCAATTTCTGCCTGTTTTTGTTGAGCAAAATCTTCACTACTGGTAGGTGCATGAGCATATTTACCTTGTAATGATTTAATTAACTGCTTTCTTTCTTCTTCTGATTTAGGTTTTATCTGAGGCAGAAAATTTTGATTAATTAACTCCCTAATTTGGAATAATTGATCGTCAGAAAGATTAGCTAATGATTCAATTATTTCTTGACGTATTACCAGAGGATTCATAATTATTACTCCTTGTTTTTATTCAATAGGAAAACTCGGTATAGCAGTATCTATTAACTGCATTAATTTGATGGTTTCAGATAAAGCTACGACTATTTTTTGATAGTGTAAAATATCTTCATCGGAAAGGGTACGATTTTTACGGTCTTTGAGCCATTTCTGACAGACTTGATAAATCGGTATCTTGAGGAATAAAAAGATAAAATTCTGATTGGGGATTAACTTCTTTAAAGTCAGTGGTATTAATGGTATTTTCTGATAATATTTTGTACTTATCCTCTCTTAAACCGTATAAATGAGCGTGATAGATTTTCGCCATAATTTAAACCTCTTTTTTGTTAATATAAATTGACTATAGATTAATAAAAAGATAAAAAATCATCTGCTTTAATAATTTTAATGTTTCTAAAAGGATTTAATACTAACAAATCATCATCTCCAGTAATTATATAACTAGCATTACCACTAACAGCTAATTCTAAATATTTATTGTCTTTAGCATCTCGACATTCAGTAATCACTTCATTAACTTCCATAATCAAAGAAGATTCTATTAGGGTATTTAACAAATTTTCTCTTATTTCTAATGCTAGATAACGATCAAATTTTGTTCTGTATAAAACTTCTTTCAACTCTTGAATAATTATTTCAGATAAAAGAATCAAATGGTTATTTTTCGCTATTTCTAATACCTGTCGTGGTTTACTGATTTTAAATAAAAAAGCACTGATAATTACGTTAGCATCTAACACAATTCTTAATTTACTCACCTGCTAAAATCTCCTCTAAAATTTCAGGTGTTAAACCGTTAGCTTCTGCTTCATCACTAGCTTTATCCATGATTTCTGATAGTTTTGCGATCGCTTTTTGTCTTCTCTTTTCTAATTCAAAATTTAGAGTTTCAGTTAATTTTAGTTGTATTTCTATTTGTTCATTTAGACTCATTTTTTGATATAAATTAGCAATTTCAGGGGCTACTTTTATTTTAATTTCTGGTAATACTGTCATGTCTTTAATCCTCTAATTAAATGTTAATAAGTTGTTAATGGTGCGTCAAAATCATCAGCAATCCATACTTTTCCTTCTGCACTTCCAAGTTGACGAGGAGGTTTTTTTTCGGTTTTCAAAGGGCTTAATTTAATCACTGGCTCATTATTTTCTGTAATAATAATTTCTTCTCCTTTCATAACAGTTTCTAATAACTCATCAAGTTGATTTTTGGCTTGTTTTAATTCTAAAGTAGTCATTTTTATCTCCCTATATAGTAGTTATATTGTACAAAATAATTTATTCACCTGCTAAAATCTCCTCTAAAATTTGGTTCTTCACGAGATGCTATGAAAGCTGAAAGCCTTGAGCTGTCGTTCTCAAAATACAATTTGCATACTAAGTAATGAAGAACCATAACAAGAACCATAACAATTAACAGGCTAATACTTCAATCGGTTTATAAATTAAGGGAATTAACTGTTCTTTAGCTACAGTTTCCATCGCATAAGTAACACCTTCTTCATCAGCAAAATCAACTAAAAAAGCCTCTTGATCAAAATCCATTAAAATTGTACCAACTTGACCTCGACGTAATAAAATTTTCTTTAACGTTTCTTTATGAATTACTTGTATATCTTGAGTTATAACTACTAAATCATACTCTTTAATTTTACTCATTTTTTCACCTCATTAATTGGTTATTTATTAATAGGATAAACATTAGTTAAACGGGGAAAATTCTCTCCATAACGAATAATCCATGAACTTAAAATCCATGATTCTCCCTCATTAGTTTTTAAATAAAATTTAACATCATAGTGAACTCCAAAAGCATCTTCTTTATAAACCATCGCATCTTGATTTTTAATAGCTTCAATTAAAGCTATTTCTAAGATTTTTTTATTGTTTAAAGTAATTCCTAAACGTTTTTGAAAAAGGAAAGCCTTATGTTTTCCTACACTATGATCTAATGACAAGGGTAGGTTTTTTACATTTGGGTTGAGACAAGACAAGGAAGGAACGAAGGACAGCAGACAAGGGAGATAGTACGAACGAAAAATGGTCTTTTCAGCCATTTCTGTATTATTTGTAACAAAGTGTTTCTTAAATGATTCCCCTCTTCCTTGTCCACTTTCCACCCTTGTCCCCCTTGTCTCACCCTCATCAGAATGTTTTTGTAAAAAACCTACACCTGTGAGCAACCCCTCTCCCACTGGAGAGGGGAGTTAACTTTTCGTCATGACTAACCCCTATTGTACGGGTTTGATCTCCCCTAACCTTATTTTCGGAGGTTTGATCCCCCCTAACCCCCCTTAATAAGGGGGGAATTAGTTGTTCGGGGTTTTCTTGAAACCGTTGATGAATTAATTGAAATATCCATAATAAAAATGTACCAGTACCACAGGCAGGGTCAAGAATCATTACTTCGGGATCAGCAATACCCAATGGTTTATTAAACTTATCCTTAATTAACTCATCAACCGATCGCACCATGTAACTAACAACAGGTTCAGGAGTATAATAAACCCCTCTTTTTTCCCTCATCTTAGGTTTATAGGATGCTAAAAAGTCCTCATAAAATCTGATGACAATATCCTCACGATTCATCTTGTTGCGGAAATCAGTAAGGATAGCATCCATTTTCGCCGCCCTTAAAATAGCAAAGGCTTCATTAATGGCATCTACTAGCTCATCTCCTAATTCTTCAGGCGATCGCTCTGAGACATCTTTAAATAACTGACGCAGAAAAGGATTAGTTTCAGGTAATTTATCCCATGCACCTTGACGGTTAAAATCTAACTTCGGATTTTTAACATAACTGAATACTCTAGCGGTAAATAGCCCATAAGCGATCGTCTGAGCATAAATATCACTAAAACTATAATCCTTTTGATTATCAGAACTTAATTTGAGATTGGGTAATAACTCCTTAGTTGCTCTTTTTCCATGCCTCTAAACTACCATATTTTCTAACCCCCCTGAACGCTTACTGATATTCTTAAGGAAATTGCTATTTTAAATCACGATAACCAATTAATTTATCA
>CAYPSO010000207.1:0-3960 GCA_964413275.1 uncultured bacterium
CATTGCCAACCATCAGATTTAAAATGGGGATGCCACAACCTTGATACAGCACATTCTACTTTGTAAAAAACCTACCCTTATAAGGGGATAGCTAGATTTAGTATTAGGCACACCGCGAAGCGGATCTCTTCGAGATCGCCCGTATAACCAAAGCTCAATTAACTCAGAATTAGTGACAACAATTGAGTTACTCATTTCAGAAGTTATTGGAAAAGAACCTGAAGGAGCAGTTATTAAAGTCAAAAAACTTTTAAAAAGTTTACGAGAAGAAACTTTATCAAACAAGGATATTTCTCCTATTGCTGAAGGAATTAGAAAACTCCCAGAAGAATTAAGCCATTCTTTATTAAGAACTGTTTTTGGAATGTACACAGATTCAAATATACCAGCAAACATTAGAAGAAATATTAACCTTATTGCTGTAGAAATATGGAAAGTTACATCAAATGAAATGCGTTATGAAATTGGATTAAAGTATTCTTCTTTTGAGGTAAATGGAGAAGTATCTCGTAAAGACCTTGGTAATAACTTTTTAGAAAATGTGCAAGGCTTATCCTACTTACCTGATGATACTCTTGCTCTTAAATTGAATGAAGCACTGGATGCTTTACTAAATGTCCATAATGGTTGGAATAATTTTCATAATGAGCCTATACCAGCGAAATTAGTCAGATCCTTAGTTCCTGATATCTGATTTTTCCCCACCGGAGGAATTACCACCAGTGCAATTTGATACTGCTATTTTCAGGATTTTACCTGATGCGATCGATAATTTATTGGAATACTTTAAAAAACAACAAACTGGTAGTAAATTAAAACCTCAATTAACTAAGTTATTACAAAAAATTCATCATGTTTTAACTCAATTTAATGATGACTCAATCGATGAGGAAAGTAAAATAAGAATTTCACAGGTAATTAACCAGATGAATCTAAAAATTTATGAGCGAGATGTCAAAGAAATTTGGGACAAATATACTAAAAATAAAAATGTAAATATCTTACTTTCGGAATTAGATGAGTTTTTTATTGATAATAATTTGTACCATGAAATTGAAGAAGAAAAGCCAGATAATACCTTAAAAATAATCAAGCAGGAAGATATTCACTTAGTTTGTTTTGAGTGGTTTAAACCAGAATAATGTGTTACGCTGGAACTAATTCAAATTTGATTTTCAATTTCAAAGCTTTAGCAATAAGATTTAACATCAAAAAAGAGTCTCCTTTATGATCGGCATTTTCTAAAAATTCAATAATATTTACTTTTGTATTAATTAAATTTGCTAAATCTTTAGTAGATAAATTATATAGTTTTTTTATTTTATAAATTTCTCTGGCTACTTTATCGTCAATACGCATTTTTTCTAATTCTATTTGACGTTCTACATTATTCTTGTAATAACGATTGTAAAGTATTTTAACTCCATCTGTTGTTGATTTAGTATTGTCCATATTAACTATTAGTGATAAATTTACATTTAGAAAATCTATAATAATATATTAATGAAATTAATATATGCTTTAATATATTATATAATTAAATCAAAAAAAAATTTTTTGATTGATAGAATAAATATTTTCTTGAGATTTTTGATAAATACTATTTTTATGAATTATACGGACTAAAAATGAACTTTAAGGAAAAAATAATAGAAGAAATAGAAACAATGGACGAATCTCTACTAGACGAAATTATTGATTTTATTCAGTTTTTGAAACACAAACATCTTTCTCATCAAAAACTAGATATGGAGGAAATAAGCACATTAGAAACTGCTCTAATAACTGAGTCTTTATTAGCAAAAGATTGGTTAAGCCAAGAAGAGGACGAAGCATGGCAACATTTATGAAGTTAATGAATTTGAAATTATTATGATTAAACAACTAAAACAAGCCTTAAGTAAATTATCAGAATTATCAGAATCAGAACAATCAGAAGTTGCCCAAATAATTCTGGCGAAAATAGAAAATAAAAAACCAGAAAAAAATGCTTGGGATATTTTAGAAGACATGGCAGGAACTTTAGAAGCACCTGAAGATTGGTCACAAGAACACGCTCATTATCTTTACGGTACACCTAAACAAAGCGAAGAAAATGAGTAAGCAAAGATTATTTTTAGATACTGCATTTATTCAAGCTATTCTTAATAATCGTGACCAATATCATTTATCTGCATTACAACTTTTACCATTAGTAAAAATTGCTCAAGAAGTTTGGACAACAGAAGCAATTTTAATGGAAGTTGGTAATGCTTTAAGTGCCTTAACTCGTCAAAAAGTAGTTAACTTTATTAGACAATGTTATACAACAAAAAATATGAGGGTGATTAACGTTACCTCAGAAATTTTTAGCGAAGGTTTAAATTTGTATGAATCTCGTCAAGATAAACAATGGGGATTAATTGATTGTATTTCTTTTACTGTTATGAAAAATAATAATTTAGTAGATGCTCTTACTTCAGATCGTCATTTTGTTCAAGCAGGTTTCAATGCTTTATTGATTTCAAATCAAATTTAGAATATTTTATTATTATTTTTGCTTTAGTAATAAGATAACAATTATATATTGTGACGAAAAAATACTAAGTTAAATACTTTTGTCGATAATTTTGATTAGCCATTCCTTGTGCTTCTAATTTCGTCCACTGTTTTGTTCTTTGAAGGTTTGGGACATGGATAAATTGATTTAATATTGAGCTATTTCCCGTTAAATCAAATATTACTTGAGCAATAGTTTTACAGCATATAGATTGATTTCTTTATCTATATATACAAAATCCGGGGTATAAGGACATTCATGACAACTTAAGAAAATTAAGTAAATGTCAAGAAAGTTAAAAGAGGGATTGGGGGCGGAAGGGAAAGGAAAGACCAACTTTGTCCTAAAATGAGAAGTGATAAGCTATAATTAACTTTAAATGAGTCGAAAAACGAACCTTGACCATGCCAAACGACAACAACGGCCTATGCAAGAAGATGAGGCGATCGCCGCACAAATATCAGCTTTATTGACTCCAGCATTAGCCAAACAGAAAAAATACTGCCGTCAATTAGGTCTCCGAGACAGAATATTAACACTTCCATTGATGGTGGCTGCGGTCTTAACGATGTTGTGGAGGGATGTGGCTGGAGTCAGAGAATTAACAAGAATGCTGGGTAGAGAAGGTTTTTTATGGTGCGATCGTTTACAAGTTTCTCAACAGGCTTTATCAAAGAGATTTCTAATTTTTCCGGCTGAATTATTTGAAAGGGTTTTCAAGGAAATCCTAGTTCTGGAACTAAAACAACCCCTTACATAACTCTACGTTTAATTGAAGTTAAATCAGGGAAAGTTTGGCATTCTTATCTTACCTCAGTGTTAGATCCTCAGATTCTTCCCCCTTACGTTGTTGCTGATTTATATCGGAAAAGATGGCGAATTGAAGAAGCATTTAATCTGGTTAAACGACTTTTAGGTTTGAGTTATTTATGGGTTGGGTCTATCAATGGAGTCAAACTACAGCTCTGGGGAACGTGGCTATTTTATGCCATTTTAATTGACTTGGGAGATGCGGTAGCTGATGAACTTTCTTTACCCTTTGATAGCATTTCATTAGAAATGATTTATCGTGGTCTGTATCATTTTGGAGTAGCTAATCAAAAAGGGGATGCCAAAGCAAAGACCCTGTGAAGTATTTTGCTTCTCCTGAGAACAAAGATTTAGGAATTGTTAAACAGAAACGAAAGAAGAATACTAAATTGATTGCAGCACCTTTTCCTGAAAAACAACGAAACACTCCTGAGTTTTTCTTTTCGGCTAAATCTCTGACTTATGCCATCTGATGTTGAGATTAGTTTTGAAAAACAATCTCAAAAAATTGGCAAAAAATGAATAGTTATTAAGGGCAAAAATAATAAATATTCCTGTCAATTAGAAAATCCAAAACTCGCAGATATGGCTTTTAACAGGTTCAAGCACTC
>CAYPSO010000208.1:0-3949 GCA_964413275.1 uncultured bacterium
TTTTGGGTGGGATGGGTATTACCGGGGAGTACTCCATTATGCGGCATATGATGAATCTGGAAAGTGTTATTACCTATGAGGGCACTCATGATATTCATTTGTTGATTACCGGGGCCGATATTACGGGGTTGCCGGCGTTTGGGTAGGAATTCTTGGCTTTCTACTTTTGCGAAATCGGTGATTTCATAATTTGCTGAGGAAGATAAAATTTATAAATGAAGTTAAGAATGTGTTTTTGATAACATACGACCAACTTCGCAATTAATATTTAGAAGGAGTTTTCAAAGTTGCCAATTTTTGACAAAGGCAAAATCATAGTAAATTATATTTGTCGCTTGGTGGAAATAATAAATCAATTCCTTTTGGTTTGATTTTAAAAAGGGGTCCTTTTTCAACAACTTTGCCTGTAGAGTTTCTTTTTATCAGGTGGTCAAGGGTTATTATCCCTTGGTCAACAAGTATATCAAATTGGGATGGAATTGGTTTTTTTGTGTGTTCTACAAGTGAATATTGAAAATGCTCCCGCCCAGCAATAAAGGTGCTGTTCGCCTCTACCCAGAACGTTTCCTTATGTTTTTCTTTTAATCTGCTATGAAGAGTTTCTAAAGGCCATAATACAAAGTCGCCAATTTCTGGCTTATTGGAATTTTCAATGAGTTGTTTTATATCCGAATCAAGTTTTAATGATAAACCTTGTGAGTTTCGTGTAATTGCAGATACGGTACAATACAGTTTATAATCATCTCCTCTTTGGTAACCAAAAGCATCTAAAATTTCTGCTGAACTTTTAAAGGTACTTAATGACCAATCAGGAACTTGGGCAAACAAGTTTTTTCTGTTAGTTCTACTACTTCTAAATGATTTAAGTTCAATTCCTTTGTAATCAGGTTGTTTGGATGAATTTATATTAATCCCTAATGCAGTTTCTAAAGTTCTCCCAACCGAAGTGTCAGCGGCAACCATTGACGGAATTGGCCCTGAACAGGCAACCTTTCTCAACATCGCTAACAACTCAAATGCTATTTCATTAGCTTTAACACTAATCTCTGAAATGAGCTCCTTTAACGGATTGACAAGGTTTGTATTCAATAATGCTTCAACATCTAATTGAGTTAAATTGAAAATGTGAAACGAACCAGAATAAAAAATTAAAGCAACAATATCATTTGGGTTAGCAACTTTGGTGAGACCTGAAAACCAAATTCGCGGGTCTCCTTTCTTTGTTTGTGGTCTATATAGTGAGGCTTGAGAATTTATAATGTGAAAGTCCACGTAAATTTTCGTATCAATCAAAACTTTGTTTTCTGGCCCTTGTCCTTGAACGTCATAATCGTGGATATTATTCTCCTTTAAAAAGCTTCGAACATTCCCCGTGGCGTCCATTATTGATTTTTTCAAACCTGTTTCTGTAGGTTCAATGAGAGTTAATGAAACCTGATTCTTAGTCAGCAGTTTTATTTTTGCTTGCTCTGCTGATGTTAATACTCTCATTTAATATTCTTTAAAATCTCAGTTGCTACGGCTCTTGCCAATAATGGAGGAACAGCGTTGCCAACCAAAGTGTATTGAGGAACTTCCGTTTTTCGATTATTACCCCCAGTTGAACGTTTTCCTTGAAAAACAAACGAATCGTCAAAAGATTGTAGTCTTGCCATTTCACGAACTGTCAGTGCTCTTGGTGAGTTGTAATGAACATAATCATCTGGTATAGTCATGATGGTTGAGCTTTGTTCTTCTGGTTTTAAAACATTATAATTTCTCTTGTTTGAGGTCAAACCATGTTTGGCTAATTCGCATTGTGCCTTTTTGTAATCACCATTTTCTAAAATGATTTTAAGCCTATTTATTACATCATTATTTTGATTACTCGTTTTGTGATTATTTAGAATGTCGAAATATTTTTCTCCCTTTTGAAGTCCTTCAAAATTTCTCACATAGATTGGTTTTGTGTGGTGTTTATATCGTTCAATTAACCTGCCTTCTTTTGACCATTCTGCGAATGATTTTCCAGACTTAGGGTTTTCTTTTCCATCAATGGTTCTTTTCTTAAGAAGACTCTTCATTTTCTTTGCTGTGCCATTGAACTGTTTTGAAATATCAACTAATTCATAGCGGTGTGCTTCCTGATTATTGCCAACAAAATCTAAATCATGTAAAGCTTCAAACACGGTTACTTTTTCGTTTGCCTTAACGGTTGCTGGTATTTCTGAAATAAATTTTTGGTCTTTTCTACAACCGATAAAAAGTACGCGCTCACGATTTTGCGGAACACCATAATTGGATGCATTGGCTACAAATGGTTTTTCAATTTTGTAGAGCCTAATGCTTTCCAAAATGTTCTTTAGCCCAGCTTTTTCTTTTTCTGTTGCGATACTAAGCAAGGTTTCAACTGTTTCGTCAAATGATGCCGTATAAATTTTAAGAGCTGCGATAATATCCTTACAATCCTTTTTAAAGATAGCAGGTACTTTTAGTTCATTGAAAGCATTTTCTATTTGTTCAATGATACTATCTGAACTTATATGCGTTAGAAATGTAGTGAACTGTTCGGCAAAAGCATCCCCATCAATATTACAATGGTCTTTTTCTTTGATAATGTCACGCTTTAGTTTTTCCCATTCCTTTGTTCGGGCTAGAATAGTAAATCCATGCCTAATCGTATTTATTCTTGAGTCGGTTTTACTTGTTTTGTAATCTGCTATTTTTGGGGTCAGTTGTTTAAATCGAGAATCCACATATTTTATAAATTCTTCACGCCCGGTTTCAATTGCAGCATCCCTTAGTTTTTCAATTTCAACTCTTTTTATTATACATTCAAGTAAAAAACTGTTTTTTTCAAATTTCATTTTTCTAATAAATGAAACTAAAACAGGAATTTCTTTGGTGTCGACAATTGAATTGATCTCCTGAATGATTAAATCCTTAATCTTTCCGTTTTCTTTCGTTAGTATTCCCTTCACGTTTTCCATAACGAAGTACTTAGGCTGTAAAATCTTGATTACCTCGAGATAGTGGGAGAATAAATCATCTTTTTTGTCAAATTTTTTTCTTTTGCCCGCTAAACTAAAACTTTGGCAAGGAGGACCGCCACAGACCACGTCTATTTTTTTGTCCCCTATTTTTTGAAGCAAGTTCTCAAGAAAATCTGGTTCGGTAATATCTTGTCTTAAAAACGCTGCATTCAAACCAAGTTGATGATTGTATCGAACAACATGGGTCAATTCGCAATTTTCGTTAATATCACTTGCAGCAATAAAATCAAAAAACTTATTATTTACTTCTGCTTGCAGAAAACCCTCACTGAAACCACCCGCTCCAGCAAATAAATCAACGAAAGTAAAAGACTTACCATAAAGAGAAACTTGTTCTTTTACGATATGCACAGAATTATTTTCCTTATATCCTTCAATATGTTGATTAAGAATTTCCTTTATTTCATCTTGAGAAAAGGTTTTCTTATTTGAATGATGTAAAAGTTCATCTGCACGTTCTTTAAGGAAATTCAAATAGTGATTAATTTCTAAAGATTCGGAAGCAATCCCTATGACTTTCTGGTTCTTTTTGTCAAATTGATTTGGGGCAATCTTTTGGCCTGTAGCCAATTTTATTTGACTTCCTGAGCAATTAATTCGTAGATGGATGGGAGCCAATCCCTTTTTGTCAGGTTTGTCAAGATAAAAATTTATAGTTGCCATAATTACGGACGTTTTTACGTACACGGATAAATTTACGGACAATTTATATTATTTGAGACTAATTTTACTATTTTCTCAAAAGAAATTTTCCTACCCAACCCCCATGAAAGAAAACAAATTTTCCTCTACCGTTACCGTCATAGGCAAGGCATTTTCGGGGAATTTTTTAAGGTAGCTGTTGAGAATACGGTGGATGTCGCGGTTGTCCTTTTGTGCAGTTAAAAAGCGTGCCAGACCTGTAGACGGCGCCTGAA
>CAYPSO010000209.1:0-3828 GCA_964413275.1 uncultured bacterium
CGGGTTTTAAGCCTCGGTAAATATAACCTTTAAGCGCCATTTTCCCGAAAACTTCAATCTGGGCGGCTTCATATTCAGGAGTGAGAGTTAAATAGGGATTATTCCAGTTTCCCCAAACCGCAAACCTTTTAAAACCTTCAGCTTGCTCTTTTTGGGTTTTTATGGCAAAATCACGGGCTTTATGGCGTAATTTTAAGGGGGTTAAACCTTCCCTTTCTTTGGATTTCATACTTTGCAAGACTTTTAATTCAATAGGCAAACCATGACAATCCCATCCCGGCACATAGCGAACTTGATAGCCTTGTAATAATTTATATTTGTTAATAATGTCCTTAAGAATTTTGTTTAAAGCGTGACCCATGTGTAAAGCACCATTAGCGTAGGGTGGGCCATCATGAAGAATAAAAATATCTTTAGGATTATTTTGTGACAGTTTTTCGTAAATTTGATTTTCTTGCCAAAACTGCTGGATTTCTGGCTCTCGTTGCGTGGCATTAGCCCTCATGGAAAAATCAGTTTGAGGGAGACTCACTGTATCTTTGTAACTTTTAGCTTCCGTCACGATTGTTTTATTTATTTTTTCAGTGGTTTACTGTTTTTTATTTTACCGTTACCAGTTATAAGTTAACATGGTGTCACAAGGAGACAATGCTCATTCTAATTTTGGGTTTAGAGACTTGGTTTTTTCTCTCTCAATTTTTATTGATTACGTTTTTAAATATTTTTTGCAATGATTGATAACTTATTAGTAGCTCCTACTGGGGATTTAGAACTTTCTCCTTTAGATTCCTCTGAAGATTATAAAAAGATTAAATTTTCTTTAATTCTTCCTACATATAAAGAGGCAGGCAATATTGCCAAAATAATTAATATTCTCACTAAAATACTTGATTCTTTAATTCAACAACAATATGAATTAATTGTTGTTGATGATAATAGTCCTGATTTAACTTGGCAAATTGCGCAGGATTTAATACCACAATATCCACAATTGCGAGTAATGCGCCGTCAACACGAAAAGGGGTTATCTACAGCAGTAATTAGAGGTTGGCAAGTTTCTAGAGGCGAAATTTTAGGCGTTATTGATGCAGATTTGCAACATCCTCCTGAAGTTTTACTACAACTTTGGCAAGAAATAGAGAAAAGTGCAGATTTAGCCTTAGCAAGTCGTCATGTAGAAGGCGGTGGTGTCAGTGAGTGGAGTATTATCCGTCGCTTTTTATCTCGTGGCGCACAAATATTAGGTCTAATTATATTACCAGGAGTCATAGGTCGTCTTTCTGATCCCATGAGTGGTTATTTCTTGGTACGTCGTGACTGTTTAGTCGGTAAAAAACTTAATCCTAAAGGTTATAAGATTTTAATTGAAGTGGTAGCAAGGGGTGATATACGCTGGATTAGAGAAGTTGGTTATGTATTTCAGGAACGTCAAGCAGGAGAAAGTAAAGTAACATGGAAGCAATATCTTGAATATCTACAACACCTAATTAATTTACGGCTATCTTTGTGGCCTGTTCAGAGATTTCTCCGTTTTGGTATTGTTGGCTTTAGTGGTGTCTTTGTCGATATGGCGGTATTGTATCTTCTGAGTGATCCTACTACTTTAGCTTGGGGACTAACTCGTAGTAAAATACTAGCAGCAGAAACAGCAATTATTAACAATTTTTTATGGAATGATGCTTGGACTTTTGCTGATATTTCTATGCGTCAGAAGGGATGGAAAAAACGAATTAAGCGTTTAATAAAGTTTAATGCGATTTGTTTGGTTGGATTGATTTTAAATGTTCTATTATTAAATATTTTTTTCAATTGGTTTGGTCTTAAATTTATTCCCTACGGTAGATATATTGCTAATTTTATTGCAATCGCAATTGTCACCCTCTGGAATTTCTGGTTTAATTTAAAATTGAGTTGGCGTGTCACAGAAATTAACTAAGCTAAATGAAATCAGCACAATTTTCTACAAAGCCCTTGTTTTTTATTTTTGAAGTTTTACTGATACTTTGTGTACCTTGTTTTTCTCTATTTGCAGGAATTATGACGGTTAATGAAATTGATGTCCTGCCATTAGCAAAGCAATTTGTTAATCCGGAATGGATTCCAACAGATTGGTATTTAAATCAAGACCCAGGTTATAGAGAATTATTTCAATCTATATTTGGAAGAATTATTGATAAAGTTGGTTTTTTATATGGTCCTATTATTGGGAGGTTAATATGTTGGGGATTAACCTCCATTGGCTTAGTTTTAATCGCCAAGAAGTTACGACTTAATATTTTTTTGCTTCTATTAGCTATTTTTTTGTTTATAGATCCTGGTCATACTCGTTCTTTGATCAATAAAATTTTATCATTCTTAAATGTTCCCAATTTTAGATTATTTTATCTGATGGTTATTACTTTAGCAATCATCATATCTATATTTTTGCTAATTAAATCACAGCCTAAATCACGCATTGGATATTTTCTTCTGTTAAGCAGTTTTGGATTGTTCTTATTAGGAACTAATTCAGGTCAAAGTTTAGTTGCAGGAGAAGCAATTATAGCAGATTTACAAGCGAAAACCATAGCCTATAGCTTTGTGATACTTGCCATAGCAGGGTTTTTATGGAGATACTATAAATTAATGGCATTGGCTTTTGGATTGGCAACTTCATTTCATGTTTTGGTTGGAGGCTATGCTTTTTTTAGTTCCATCATCTCTATATTATTACTTCCTAAAAATTATCGTTTGAGTAAATCTAAGTTAATTGTTATTTTATTGATTTATGTGGTTGCTAGCGGATTTGCAATCCAACCTGTATTCAAACAACTATTAACTTCTGCCCCACAGTCAGATATATCATATTCATATATATATGTATTTTTAAGATTACCTCATCATCTTTATCCAGCAAGTTGGCCTCAAGGCTGGTGGTTAAATTTAGTTACTTATATTTTAATGTTAATGATTAGTTATTGGGTAATTAAGCTAAATATTAATAAATCAACTTCTAGTCAAGATATCTTATTATCAACGTCAAGTTTATTAACATTGACATTAATAGCACTAATTCCATTTATCATAGGCTTACTCATTACACCGTTTGATGCTGATGGTAAATTTCTTCAGTACTATCCTTTCAGATTTGGAGATATTATTTTACCTTTAAACGCCTGCATCATATTTGCATTAGCAGTCGATCAAACTTTTGTTGGCAAGTGGCAAAGATTCTCTATGTTAACTTTTTGTACAGTAATTATAATTTGGAATATCAACATAAAATTTATTGGTTTGCAAAATAATTTAAAAACACTCAGACAATCTCCAGTTGCTAATAATCAGATTGCTAATAATCAGACAGTTAATATGTATAATTGGATCAAAATCAATACGCTGAAAGAGGAAATATTTATCACTTCTCCCTCTGATCTTAATGATTTTACATGGATGACTGAAAGAGCAACTATAGCAAAGTTAAAGTTTCTTCCTCAGCAGAAGAAATTAGTTTTAGATTGGAATTCTCGTCTTAAAGACTTAAATGGTGGATCTGTTTTTTGGCCTACAGTCATTGATTCTAATTATAATATCTGGCAAGATGTCGGGAAACCACTGGCTAAAAATTATAATCAACTCACCTCTGAGCAAGTATTAGATATTCTGAAGAAATATAAAGCAAAATATTTTATTACTAAAACGCAGCATCAACTTAATTTACCTATTGTTTACCAAAATGAAAATTACATCATTTACTCAGTTAACGATCTTTTAGGACTTTGGGAAGTGTAACGATGGTTTAATTGATATTTTGAGTAGTTTACTTTTTTGTATTCTACTCAAATTCTTATG
>CAYPSO010000210.1:0-3821 GCA_964413275.1 uncultured bacterium
GACTTTTCTATATAAACGTTATTTTCATCTAGGGTAATCATACATTTTCTTTAAAAAACATAAAATGATAAACATATATGGTCTTATCTGGCTCAAAAATTAAATGAGAAAAAATACAATTAGCTTCTGTTAATTTTTTTTTACTTCCTACTTTTGTACGATTAGGAAAACTCAAAATATTCCCTTCTTTATCGGATAATACTGACTCAAAAAATAGATTTACACGGAGTAATATAGCAGGAATGACAAGTGATTCTTGACTAGCTGTTATTCCTAAATTAATGAGAGGAATTTTAATAAAAATCCCATCATCAATTGCACCGTCTCCAAACATCTCTAAAAATGTCACCATCTTATACTATGTCATCAGCATCTAGTTCTGAAGTGGTATCAGGAATATAAAAATTAACAGCGTAATTAAATTGGATCTGAGAAATATTATTTCTTGTGGTGATACTTTTAAAAGGATCGTTAATGTAAAATCCGACAGTCTCGTCATTATCTTCTGGTGGCTGTTTTTGCTTACTCAAAATAAATAATGCGGTAAAGATTTTATCGGCGTAATCGTTACCATTAGCAGAAGAAATTAAAGTAGCGTCATCAATCCCTCTGTTTTGAATATCCCCGTTTGGAGATGGCTGTAAATCAGTTAATTCAATAATTAATTTGGGAGCAGTGGGGACACTATCATCAATAACAGCATTAGTGCCAAAACGTTGGATAAGGGTAAGAGACATAGTAAAATTCAACAACAACTTTATTCATTCTACTATGTTTTAATTATTGATGTTCCTAAATTTCTATGTCAATTTTGCCTGTAGTAAATCCTTGATAACCAAAGGAAAAAGTAACAAGAGCTAAGAAAAATTGCCATAAGGTAGTAGGACTAAGAACGGCTCGGCTACTGATAAAGACGGCAATTACTCCCGCTATTATTAAATACCAACCTATTTTTTTATATTTTCTTTTACGAAGCATAAATAAAGAGAATATTCCACCAGTTAAAAACAAAATTGAAGCATCAGCAGAAATGCCACGCCACCAGTAAGGATAAAGATTAGTAGTAAACATTATATTTTTACCTAAAAAATATATACCCAAAAACATTAAACCTAATCCGATTAGTTTAATCAAAAATTTATTCATGTTAATATCAGGATGTAGAAGAAAATAATAAAGAGCGAGCAATCTGCTCTTTATTATTTTGCCCATAGTTTTATATATCCTGTCATTACCTCAAAAAAACGAAGCGGGTCTATGATTATTTTTTCGATAACTAATAGGAGTTTAACTTAAATGACCACAGTAACTGATAGCGATTTGAAAGATATTAAAGACTTAATTACCTCCCAGAATCAAAAACTAGACCAACTTATTCGAGATAACACAGACATTAAAGTTAGTATTGCTGAGGTAAAAGGGGATATTAAAGCTCTAAGCGAGACTGTTAAGGGAATTGACAAAAGACTAGAAAAAGCAGAAGCCCATGAAGAGACTTTGTTAAAAGATGTGTCCGACTTAAAAGGGGCAAAATCTTTAATCGTTCCCATCATTGTGGCAGTAACTACCAGCTTACTTACACTCTTAATTCGTGCTATTCCTAATCCTTAATTTTTATACAAGAAGGGAACTATTATTTTTTTAATGTTATGAAACAATCATTTCAATCCCTCATAGGGTTTAATTAACCGCTTTAATTTTTTGATTTCCTTAGTCGTGCGCTTCTGGATGATGAACTCGAAACACTGATTTAATAATTCAGCCGTCTTTTGGGCTTGCAATTCTGTTTTTTCAGCACAAACACAATAATTATATTTATAATCTTCTGGATCGCCAAAATAAACATAATTTCTTGTGTGATAAAAATTAGTGTCCATAATTTTTTAACCGAGCATCGTAACGAAATTTTTGCTTGATGTAATCCTCCAAAGAAGCTTTAATGTCATATACTTGCTCTTCCTCTAATCCGAAATCATAAAGCAAATAAATTACATCGTCAAAAGTATTTTCAATTAGATTGTCTAATTCTGTCTCCAGTTCTGCGGGACTTTTAGGTTCGTCTTCCTCATATTCTAATTCAGAGTCGTAGCCTTCATTTTCGTGATAATAATAATTTGCTCCCATTTGTAAGTATTTTTCATAAGCGCAGACATAAGAATCAACCAAATATTCAACCTCGTTAATCTGTCCTGATGTGAAGCGGAGTTTTTTACACAATTCTACAAAGGTATCCATAATCAAATTACTCACTGTTATAATATGTTTACACAATGTTTACATCTTTTCTAATCGAATCATGAGGAAAAAATCAGTTATTTTTAGATTGAGTGAATCTCAAATAGAGTTGTTAAAATTACACTGCAAAGATAATGAATCGCTTGATTTATGCGCTCGAAGACTTTTGTTAGAAAAACTAACAGAGAACCGAGAATATATTTCAGGTCAATCCTTATCTAAGCTTCTGGGAGTAGCTGAGTCAACGGTCAGAAGTTGGAAAAGTAAAAAAGCCACACCTAATAAGGAATGGCTTTATGATAGTGACGAGAAAAGATGGTATAAGGCTAGAGAGGAGGATTAGAAAAGAACAAGTATTTAATCAAAGCTGAAACAATCCCTATAACAATTCCGCCAGATACGATTCTGTTTAAAACTTCAGTGTTGTCTAGCCTTTTATCAATTCCCTTGATGGTTTCGGTTAAAGTGGTTATTTTGCCGTTAACATTTTCTTCTAAGGCTTTAATCTGACCGTTAACATTTTCTTCTAAGGCTTTAATCTGACCGTTAACATTTTCTTCTAAGGCTTTAATTTCTCCTTTTAATTCAGCTTGACCTATGGCTAAATTATTAACTACATCAGTTAATTTGCTAACTTGATTAACCAACTTTTCCGTTTCAGATGATAATCTATCAATTTTATCCTCTACTCGTTTTAGATCGTTTTCCGTTACTGTTGTCATTTGATATACTCCTGATAGACATGGATTCTTAAGAATATTTGTTTTGCATAGCAATTAACTGCACTTCACCATAAAAAGCTTTAGCAGTTTCTCCTTTTAAACAAACTTTCTTCCCATCAATAAAGCTCACATATAAAAACTCTTCCCCTTTTTTCCCTACCATAGCCTCAATACAAGTGATGTTACTTAGATTATAGAAGGCACAAGAGTTACCATTGCATACTTTAATAAGCATTATCCCCCCTAAAATACAAAAAATCAGCACCGCTTTAATAGCGGTGCTTGTAAGTTAACGGTCTCTAAGAATCATTGCTAATTGATTCATATCCAAATCGACATCATTAGGTAAAAGCTGACCAACAAGCTCTAAAAAATTAGCTTTGGACAATTTGCCCTGCTGGTAGAGTCGGAACAAGGAAACAATAGCAGTTTGTTCAGCGTCCTTTAACGCTTTTGTTTCTTTACGTTGTTGCTTTTTCAGTGATTCTTGATGTTCGTACTCATCAAACATTTGGGCAATCTGGACAAAATTACCAACAAGGGAAGGTAAAGCAGGATTGCCAAGAATGCTCATAAAATCAAAAGCGGGCTGAACGGGAGGAATCTGACACATTTTGTTATAATCTCCATTAGGAAAATGTTTTTTTGCCTCATCCCCCTTGGGATGAGGATTAAGCTATTTAGGCTACACGATTAGAGATAAGGCTTTTCTTTTCAATCTCACAATCAACCATCTCAATAAAGGTTTCTAGGTCACAAATATTTTTAAATAATCCGTAGAGCCATATATCGTTGACGTTATCAGTCTTTAGGGTGCAGTGGCATTCCGGGCGTGCAGCCATACAGACTTGAACCATCATTAAC
>CAYPSO010000211.1:0-3711 GCA_964413275.1 uncultured bacterium
TAGGGTGCAGTGGCATTCCGGGCGTGCAGCCATACAGACTTGAACCATCATTAACATTTGTTCACGGGTAAAATGACCTAAACGGTAAGCATTGACGGCATTTTTAGCAGATTCAATAGCTAACTCCATCATGGATAAGTTATTATTCATTTTTCGAGGTACAGACGCTTATAGCGCATAATAGGTATGTGTTTTATACAAGAAGCAGGTGTCACCACCTGCTTTTTTCGTATGTATTTACTATATCATAAATGTGCAGAAATGCACAATAATTATTTAGAATTTTCTTTACAGTATTCTAAAGCTTCGTTCATAGAATATCCGCAAAGACACAATAGCTCAAGTATTTGTATCATTTGAGGTGGAGTCAGCTTAAACTCTGAAGACCCTGACTCGTAACGGCTTAAGGTAGTACGATCAATTCCAAGCCGACTAGAAAGGTCGGCTTGAGACATTTTGAGCTTTTTTCTAATAAGCTTTAACATCAATCCATAGTTGACAACGACAGTATTCATATTATAATCTTATTGTGCATTTATGCACGACTTCTATAACTGGTTAGAAAATCAGGGAGGGTGACACCCCACCCTGATACTCATTAATTTTAACGGTTTGAACCTTTTATTAAACCAGTAATTCAGCCTAAATCATAGGAGTTGAGATGATCAGCTTTGACCGACTTATGAACCGCACAGAAATCAATATCGAGATGTTCAACTGGGTAATAAATATTTCCGTTGTCATTTGGCATCCCAAAAAACTATTTGATTACTCGGATTTTTATCGGTGGATTTTGCGAGCTTACCGCCAACATCCCCAAATCGAAATTAATTATTTAGACGACATCCCTTTTTAAGCCATGAAAAAAAAGCAACGAGAACTTGATAAAGACAGCCTTAGCTTTTCCGCCTTAATGCTCAAAATTGATTTTCAAGAAGATGATTTAGAGGAAACATGGGATGAAGAAGAGATAAATCACTGCGAACAATATAACGAAGAGTACAAAAAAGAAGCTTTTTATTAAATAAGGAGAAAACAAAATGTTATTAGAGCCAATTATCGTAAATTTCAAGCCCTCTTCCGAAGCAATTATCCGTAATGAATTAGATGAAGCAGGCATTGATGAATCGTTTATAGATGGCTTAGATTCAGCCATTACAATAACTAGAATGGCAGTTAAATTAGCCAATGGTAAATACGAATATCCAGTACATAAAGCCTTGGGCTGGGATATTCCTAAAAAACCCTCAGTTTATAACCCTTATGCCATCCTATTTAAGCAAGAAGACGGTTCAATCTGGCAAGCGAAAATCTTTGAAGAAAAAGAAGGCAGAACAGGATATTATCGTGCGCCAAAAGATATAGGAGACGTGCCATATTTACCACCAATTCCTATAGAAATTAGGAAATTAATAGGAGAAAGATATAACATTAAAGTTCCAGAAAAAGGTAGCTTTTGGGAATGGTTTAAAACCTCCAAATTAAACACAGTATTAACTGAAGGTGGTAAGAAAAGTTTAGCAGCATTATCACAGGGATTTCCTGCTATTAGTTTGTACGGCTGCCAATGCGGAATTACCAAGGACAAATTAATAAAACCTAACCTCTACCCATACACCAAAGAAAAAACAATTTACATTGCCTTAGACCAAGACGAAAACAAGGGTAAAAACGATACTTACCTAACAGT
Source organism: uncultured bacterium (assembly GCA_964413275.1). Lineage (GTDB taxonomy): Bacteria > Cyanobacteriota > Cyanobacteriia > Cyanobacteriales > JAABRE01 > JAABRE01. Next base: position 1,691 of record CAYPSO010000211.1, read on the forward strand.
AGAAACCGTTAAATGTTGTATTAATAACCTCGCCACTTGCCTAACTAAAGGTGACAGTAACGTAAAGATTTGTACATGGGATAAAGGATACGGTAAAGGCTTAGATGATGCCCATGAATTTATCGAACAAATCATAGATACTGCTATCAAATTTAAAGCGTGGCTTAGAGACTACACAATAGATAAAACAGGGTTTATTCACGAAAAACTATGTAATTTCTTTAAAGCACTATTTGGAAATCAGTATTTATATGATATTGATAACGGCGAGTGGTTTTGGTTCAATAAGCTTAACTGGGAAAACATCACAGTCGAGAAACTTAGAGCTAAAATTGCAGGCTGGCTTAAGAAGTTTCAACTACCATTAACTACAGGTAAAAGCATTACTAGCTTTATCGAAACCTTAAGCATATTTTTCAGTAATAAAATAAAGGTTGAATGGGGACAAGATAGCCATTTAATCAACTTTTCTAATGGAGTTTATAACCTCAAAACCAGAGAGCTACTCAAGCATAGCCACGATTACCGTTTTTTATCTTGCCTACCCCATAACTACCAAGAGTTACCGCTAAAATTCAACCTCTTTAGTCAGCTCAAGGAACAATGCCCAACATTCTGGGAATGGGCAAATTATGTTACGAATTGTGACGAAAAGAAAATTTACAAAATTCTCGCCTTTTGTAATGGAGTCCTGACAAATAAATTTTATAAACTGAAAAAATTTATTTTTGTTAAGGGAAAACGAGACACGGGTAAATCAATCTTCCTAAATCTTCTTAGGGGATTGGTGGGATGTGAGAACTCAGCCAGTTCAAACATCCAAACCTTAGTGAAAGACAGAGGCAACGAATTAAAACGAATCATCAACAAACAATTAGTAACTTTTCCTGACGAGGATAAACAATTAAATGGTCACAGTACGCTGAAAACGCTAACAGGTCATACTGATGGTATTAGCTTCAGAGGAATTTATAGTCGTGGTCAAGACCAATACTTTAAGGGAACATTAGCCATCGCGTCCAATTACCATATTTTCTTAGGAGATACCACAGGAATAGATCGCCGAATTAGTTTTTTAAGTTTAGAACGTCAAATTCCTGAAGAATTACAGGATACAGACCTAGACGAAAAACTGGAAAAAGAATTAGGTTATCTTTCTTCTTTGGTTCTCGAACTCCCAAGCGACGTAGTAACAGAATTTATCCAAAACAGAAAACGTGGATACATCCCAGAATTAAAAAGCACTCAATGGTCTAGTAAGTGTGAATCTGATTCAATCGCAGCATGGATTAACGAATCTGTAATTTTTGACTCAAACTCAGAAACACAGATAGGCAAAGTAACTTATACCGATGCCTCAAGCTATGCCTACGCTAACTATGCTAAATGGTATGCAGATAATTACGGACATGATTTTGGTAAAACTGGTTTAATCAAATTTTCTCAGAAAGTAGAAGAAATATGTCAAGACTTGGGTTTAGCTGTCAAAAAACACCGTACAGCCAAAATGACAGTATTGCAGGGGATGAGGTTAAGAGAATTCCACAACGAAACCCCATTTTATGGAGAATTGATAATCTATGAAGCTGTTAATACCTCCATCCCCATAGAATTAATCGAGTTTGACAGAACACAAAAAACTAAAAACCTGAAACCCTTACCAGATAAGTCGGGTGTTAAGTATGTTAAGGATGCTGAGTTAAAACAAAAAACTCCAGAGAAACCACCAGAAGAGAAACCACCAAAATTTAAAATCGATAAACGGCCAACATCCGCAGAAGTTAAAGAAAAAGGTTTTCAGTTTTGCCATGAGCATTACTGGAAACCAGAAAGCGAATATATGAAGGTTGAGCACGAATTAATTACCCTACTTCTATCCGAATTTAAAGCCAGAGCGGATCAGTGGACAAATTACATGACCCTTAGAAACGAGATTAAAGATATTAAGTGGATGCTCACAGAATATAAGCTGGTTTAACCAAAACCTAACAATAAAATATGCCCAATAAAAGAGTAGCCGT
>CAYPSO010000212.1:0-3643 GCA_964413275.1 uncultured bacterium
CACAACAATTAATTAATACTTTGGGTAATAATTTCTCTGAACATACCCAACAAGTGCTTAAAGAAACTCCACCCAACATTCAAGGCTCGGTTATTTTAGGTTCTCCAGAAATGATGTATAGATAATAAATGTAGTGCGTAGTTTGTAATTATTACTTATTTGTTAGTTGTTGCCTATCTCGAATTGCTAATTGAACCCAAATTAATCCATTTTATGTAATTTTTAATCAATTATTGATGTTAGGAAGTATTTATCTTTTTATTTAATTTCGCTAAAACTTTGGCTAAATCAAGTTCTAATATCCCATCAATCAATTAATTCTACTTTTTGCGATTTAGACAATTTCTCAGAGCGTTTTTCAAATTCCAAACGATTCATGCGATCGCCATTTTCTAGAGGAGGTATAATGTTAATCTGCATAGTTAGCTTTTTTAAAGACTAAAATAATTCTATTTTTTATGATAATCTAATTATTAGATTATAAATTAGTTGCTACAGTGAACTATAACCTAATCTCAGGAATAAAAAATATTTTTTATAATCGTCAATTTTTGAGGAGAAAAAATGTCAACTCCTAGTTTACAAGAACTACCATCACCTCCACTAGATAAAAAAGGTTGGCCTTGGACAGAGGCAACTCCAAGATTAAACGATAAAATGCCCAATGGACTTGATTGGCCTAAAATTAGTATTATTACCCCTTCCTATAATCAAGGAGAATACCTTGAGGAAACTATTCGTTCTGTTTTACTTCAGGGTTATCCCAATCTAGAATATATAATTATTGATGGAGGAAGTACGGATAATTCTGTAGAAATAATTGAAAAATATTCCCCTTGGATTTTTTATTGGGTGAGTGAAAAAGATGAAGGACAAAGTAATGGAATAAATAAGGGATTTAAGCGAGTTACTGGGGATATTGTAGCTTGGATTAATTCCGATGATTATTATTTTCAAGGAGTATTTGCTAAGGTAGCCCAAGAAATTAATCCCCAGAGAAAACGTTTTGTTATTGTTGGAAAAGCTTATCTTAGTAATATCAATAGTTACCATGGTTTATCCCCCGTATTTTCACCTTATAATTTATTGTTCCACGATCTTTCTGGGAAAATGGGTTTACCCATTGTTATGCCTCCACAACCAGCAATTTTTTGGCATAAACAAGTATTAGACAATACTGGTTTTTTAGATGAAAGTCTTGATAAAACTATGGATTATGAATATTGGCTTAGAATGATGTTATCTCACAATTATAAGTTTAATTCTATACCTGTAAATTTTGCTTATTATCGCATACATCCTGAATCAAAATCTGGTCAAGGTTGGCATACTTTTGCCAAAGAATATCAGACTGTTTTTGCTAAATATTGGGATGAGTTTAATTTTTTTGAGCGAATTTTTGCCAAGGGATATTGGTTAATTAGTTCTTATTTATTTATTTTTGCTTTGAGATGTAAGAAATTATTATCCAGATAACTAGTAACGTAACTACTTATCATTTCTTTGTACACATATCTAAAGCTTGTTCGTAGGAAATCTTAGGAAAAATTTGCAACTTCCCATCGACTGTAGCATCGTAAATATTACCTCCAGCTCTATTAAAATAAAATTGGGCCAGATGATATGATAATTCTGATGCTTGTAAATCTGGTAATTGCCACTCCTGATTTCCAAAATAATTAGAGTCAAAGTGATTCAAATCTTTGCCTGACAAAAATTGTTTTTGGTTAGGCTTTCCTTGAGCAGTAGGAAAATTATGATCGACTCCAATTAAAAAAACTTCTTTAAAACCCATATAATATGCTATTTGCATTGCTACGTATGTTACCGTATAACCTTCAGAAACTGGTAAGATTAAATCTCTCTGAAAATAATGTGACTCTCCTGTTAATATGAAATTAGTGTTTTTACCAAAATCTTCGATAATATTTTGAGCTGCTTTATAGGATAAAAAAGAAGGACATTTTAGTGATTGAAATTCTTTGATACTTTGCTCAATCACAAAACGATTAATTGAAACATGATAGCTAAGATTCAAATCTACCCTTTTAAGCATTAAATAAATTTTGTTTAGCCCAAAAGTATAATAGTTTTTTATTGGAGAAAGATCCATTTTATTGAGGGAAGGACCATTGCCAATAATAAAACAACTTTTGTCTTTATGGATATTTTTAAATTTTAAAAGGTTGTTAGAGTATTTCAAATGCCATTTCCAATATTGTGACCATGTAAGACCTGTACTAGGGTAAGAATAATTAACAAACATATTGAGCAGTTTTTTTAAAGGACGGAGTTGATTTTTAATCGCATCGAGCATTTTTTTATTCTTAAAAACTATATGTTAATATAACTGAATTGATATATCTTGATATATCAATAAGATAATTTAATTATTTAGCTAATCATTTTATTCTGTTTCATATAAATTTCATACTTTTTCGACAAAAATAAATAAATAGCACGATCTCTGAATTTAGAAATAGCAAACATTTTTTCAGATCTAAGAAAATAGAGTTAATTAATTGTCATTTTCAAATGAATTGTAATTTGATTTAGCTAAATTTTCACTGTAGGTGTTCAAATTGATATAACGTTTAGTTTGATTATGTATTTTACTGAATTTTTGATAAAGTTTTATTGATTTAAGCAAAAATTGGAACATTTTAATTTGGTTAATTAAGTTTAAGTGTTGTAAAGCTTCAGGAGCAAATTCGGCTAACTTTTCGGAATGGATCAAATGCTCATTCTCATATAACTGACGACTTCTTTCTGTAGGTGGATACATTGGTTTTAATCTTTGATTAACATCCTTAACCAGTATATTTATTCCATTCCACCAACCATTTTCAGCGTCTTGTTTTTGACTATGAGTCATATTGTTAGGATGACAAGGAGTATAAGCTTCAAAAACGAGTTTATAATCAGAGTGAGTAACCAAAAAATCTCTATTAGCTTGTCTAACATGACGGTAATTACAATCATCTACAAGGATCACAGCTTTTTCATGCAAATACGGTAAACCTAATTGTAGGCACATTAGTTGACTTCGATAATCATGAGGGCCATCGATAAAATAAACACCAATTTTTTGGTCATTAATATGCTTATGAAGATTTTCTAAAGCATCTTCATAATCTAAATTAAGAAGATGGACATTAGTCAAGTCAAGATTTTTAATCCTTTCACACACTAAATTAAAATTTTTATTCTGAGGATCAAAATAAGCAAAATTATCAATTCCATAACAATGATAATTTGGTTTAGTGATAGCAGAATGAAGAAGGGTTAATCCTTGAAAAACACCTATTTCTAAATAACAAGTATTTTCTTCTTGAGAAAATAAATCTATTAATCTCTGAAGAGTTGCTATTACTTTTTTCCCAGAATATCCTGTTAGTTGAATATTATCTATGGAATATAAAATTTCTTTTGTTTCTGCTTCTTGAATTAGTTGAATTATTTTTTCTATCATAAAAATAATAAATGTTTTTTGAGGTTAAGTTAAGTGCTAAGTTAGCGTTATAAATTTAGCTTAATTTTATTCGCAATACTTCTAATTTTTTTACTACTTTTATCCAACCAACTCTGTGCTTTTAATTCTCTAGGTCTTTGTTCGGGATTTTTCAAAAATCTATAATGTAAA
>CAYPSO010000213.1:0-3126 GCA_964413275.1 uncultured bacterium
AGTGGTTTTGCCTACTCCCCCAGCTTGATTGAAAATGGCGATCGTCTTGCTCATTAATTTAATGTGAGCGATGGTTTCACTGTTTAGAGTGCCAGGATAACACTTCTAAACTAAATAGTTCAGCTTGATTTACTTACCTAATTTTAGAAGGCAAGATTAACTTATTTTGTCTTCTTCGTTTATTTGTCGCCAGTAGTTGGCATCACTGCGACAACTCTCAACTTCATAGCTTGCCCACTCTCTAATTCTTCGTAGTTTATGATTGAGAAAACTTTTAGCTATCTCAGCTTCTTTATTTTTATGAGCTACCGTATCACCAACATAGACTTGTAAATTATGAGAGCTAATACAAAAGTTTCTAAAGGTTTCTTCGTCATCTTCAAATTTAGATAAAACAAATTCTGTTAATTCTGGAACAACAGGTTGATTATTATCATCCAAGTATGGCAATGCAAGTTGTTTAGTAATTCTTCTTGCACCAGTAACGCCAACTGAATTAAGCCACTGCTTTATCGCTGCAAGTGGAAGATTTTGAATTAAAAAACGATATTTTTCTATCTTAAAATGCCATCTATATTCATCATCAAGAATTATTTCTCCTACATTTTCCACGACTAAATCAGGATGAGATTTGGCAATATCGACTAAAATTTGTTCCGCCCTCATTTTTTGTTGGTCATTTTTACTCAAGATAGCCAAACTAGCAATTTTAACTGCTTTTTCAAGATTAAACTTAGCTGTATTTCTGAGAATTTTTTCCCAATTGTATTCTTCCGATTTAATATAGTTAGCGGTAGCCTCTAGAAATTGCCAAATCAGGTTTTGAATATTTATCTGTTCTAAGATAGATTTCTTGCCTTCCCTAAGATCGATTTCTAACCGATAAGCAATTAGTTGGGTAGCTGTTTTAGTGACTGATTGATTTGTTTCTTTTTTTATTGAACTAACTAATCTTTTAAGAATTTCATAAAATTCCTCATAAGAAAGTAAGCCAGAGAAAAAACCACCAAGGTATTCTAAAGAAAGAGAACCCGTATCTACAAGCTTTAAAGCTCTTTCTACAGCTTTAGTATTTTTACCTCCAACCCTAAATAATTCATAAGCTACTGTTGGTATTTGATTTTCAAATTTATCGATCCATTCATTAACTACAACATTATGTTGAGGATGACTGTCAAGTAAACCTACTATATAACCCCTAGCCAAACCAGTAGCTTGTGTTTCTGCTACTGAATTCATAATGATATCTAAACAATCTGCATTTTGATCGAGTTTTCCTATTACACTTCCTAGATTTTCTACCATAATCGCTTGTGGAGAAGCCAGCCACGGCATTTCAGATTGAAGTAATTCTCGATCTTTATAAAGCTGTTGAGCAAGACTATTAATTTCTTGTTGCCAAGCTTCTTGATTATCTCGCAAAGAATAATCCCAGGGTGACTTACCTACAGTCTGAATTAACTTTCCATGAAAATCATTAGGAATCAGACTTTGTAACCACTGTTTAATTTGTCCATCAGCATCAAAATTAAACTCTAGAAAATCTTCTAAACGTCTGATTAAAGATACTAAAATCTCTTGAGGTATATTATCTGCCGAGAAAAGAGCTTTAACTTGTTCCAAATAGCCATAAGCTAATAGAGTAGGTATACGATCTATAGCTACTTTCAACGCACCAGTTTGAAGATAAATAATATTACTTTTAGCTGCATTTAAGACAACAGCTAAAGCTCTATCAAGACACTCTTTCAATTCTAACTGAGTCCGAGGTTGCCAATTTTCAGGCGGAATTCGCCCCGCAACCACAGGTGAACCTGAGATACGCGAACCTTCCGTATCAAAAGCTTTAGTTAAACATTCTAATGCTAGATTAATTTCTTCATCTTCTTCTGAAAATAACCTAGTCTCCAGCAAATCTATTCTTTCGCTAAAAGGTACTGCCGTACCAGATAAGAAAATTCGGAAAAGTTGCTGCCAAATATGTGTTGCATTATTGGCTAGGTTTAATTCTGTTTCAGCAAGAGCTAGTTTCCAGAGAATTGATTCTGCATAACTAAAAAATTCAGGAAATGCAGCCATTTTTTCTGCTAACCAAACTAATGAACGTCTTGTTCCCGATCTGTTGATAGCTCCTCCAGTTATCTGCAATAGTTCTTTTTTAGAGGCTCTTGCAACTAAGTTGGCTAGCTGCGGTAAATAGTCTTCAGGATTAATATTTATTAGAACTATTAATTTTTTTACTTTAGATGTATCGCTTAATCAATCTGTTGAAGTTGGGTAGCCCAATGTTGAAAAAACTCACCGACAATACGGCGTACCTCCTCAGAACTACTGGTAGATACGCGATTTAAGAACGCATATAGAAGTGATTGAGGAATCTTTTCTAAAAATGTCGAGGGGTCAGATTGAATCCATCTTTTCCATGCCCCTACAAAAGATACCTGAGCGATAATTTCAGGTGTAATGTAAAGGTATCTTCCCGCAAACGCTACATATCCAGGAATATCTTTTAATTGTTGAGCAATTTCAATAACATTATCTCTGTCTAATTTTAGAATTTCGCATAAGAGATCGAGTTCTTCTTTGACCTCATTTCGATATCCTACTTTTCGGAACAGAGAAATAGCTTCAATAACACGCAATTTATTGTCATCATTTAAACGATTGCGAAGATAACTTCTTGTATCCCTTAGAACGGAGTTAATATTTCCCTGTATAGCAATTTGTGAATCTTGATTACAGAGATCGGCTGCAAGCCTAATAAAGCCACGAGATAAATTTACATAGGCACGACGGCGATCGGGAGGAACAGTTAAAAAGTTTTTCTTCAGAATAGTATCAACATCTTCTTCTGGTATTCTTTCAAGCCAAAGCTGGGTTGTAAATGTATCTATTCTTTCTCCAGAATTATCAATACAGATAACACGAACTCTATCTGTTACTCCACTAAGAATATTTTTAATTTCAGCTTGAGTCTGAGGTAGACATTCATCAGCTACTAATATGGCTTTTGCTTGTTGTTCTCTTGCCAGAGGATAAACTAAATCTAATGCTTTTTTATCAATGGCGTAGAGTACAAGATTTTCAACATTTTGAATACCTAATAAAGTTTCGTAGATAAATCTA
>CAYPSO010000213.1:3136-3634 GCA_964413275.1 uncultured bacterium
CTACTCCTGCTTCACCTTGAATGGGAAGAATCACAGTATTAGGAACGTTATTGAAGTTTGTATAATCGATAATTTGTTGTTTGATAGAAGCCCATAAGTCAACTTCTACATATTCAGAGGTTAATTTTGTAATATTTTTGCCCCAGTTTTCAAGGGCAAGAGAATTGACAGATTGAGGTTGGAAAAATTTGACTATTATTGAAGGATACTGACTTGCCCATGTAGCGAGATCGGATGCAGTAATAACCTTAGAATTAGGTGCATTTGAAAGTATTTTGGCGATTTCATCATCTAAAATACTTTCCCATTCACTTTTTTTTACTGGAGTTAGATCGTCACAAATACAAAAGCGATATCCATAACCTTTTTGAATAAGTTCTTGTGCATATTCCTTGTTGACTTCTTCACGTAGATTTTTTTCAGATATATTTCTGTATTCAGTAGCTTTGTACTGCCAACAAGTAGGGACGCTCATCCATCCAGTCAAATTATTAGTGA
>CAYPSO010000214.1:0-3633 GCA_964413275.1 uncultured bacterium
TTTCACATAAAATATATGGCTGATATTTTCTTATCGAATTTTGAAGACCTTGAATAACTTCTAATTCTGCTCCCTCAACATCAATTTTTATAACTGAAATTGCCTTAACTTCCAAGTAATCGATTAAATTATCTCCATTAAATACTGGAATGTATGTAGAATCGGAATAGAAAGATTCATCTCTAAAATCTTGAGCAATGCTAGCAGACGGATCTTCATTACTATTCATAAATAAACTCAATACAGCAGAATTATTAGCTAATCCAACAGGAATAATCTGACAGCGAGAAAAATTATTAACTTTAACTAAAGTCTTGACATATGCAGCACAAATAGAGTTAGGTTCAAAACCAATATATTCACCATTAAAATTAACTGATTTAAATTTTAAAAGTGTCTGACCGATATTTACGCCAACATCAATAAATACTCCTTCTTTACTTTGTAAAGCACTTTTAATAATCAAATCTAACCAAGGCTCACGTAATGACTGATTTAAAAGATGATATCCTAACTGATTGATAATGGGAATTGTGAATTTAGTTCCAGAAATATTTATACTACAGTACAAATTAAAATATTTTAGTAAACTTAATTTATTTAGAATTTTAGCTATGGTTGAACTGAACATTGCTTTGCGATCCATGTTGCGCTCCTAAAAAACAAATAATTATTACAATATTTTAAATACTCCAATTAGAAGTATCAAAACCATATTCCCAAGTTAATTTATTAAGGTCTTCCTGTAATAGTTGCCAAATAAAAGTTCGCTGTTCGTCTGAAAGTTTGGCATCAGATTTAATTTCATAGCTTAAAAACTTACGAATAGCTTGTCTCTGTTCATAAGAAATGATCTTTCCTAAAGAGCGCAAAGTTTTAATTTTACTTAGAGTGAGCCATAAAGAATTATCAGCTTTTCTACCTTGCTTGGAATTATAAACTTTATTTAAATCTTGAAATTGATAGTTAGGATCGATATCTAAAAATTCACATATTTTCTGCAATAGTTGCTGAGGCTGTTGTTTGAAATCTTCAAAATTTAACAATAAAATACTATTGGCTGAAAAGATTTTATAGTAAGCTTCTATTTGTTTAGCATATTTAGAAGTTTCGATTAGATGAGAATCGATGTGTTTGCTTAATGACTGTTTAGAAAATCCCCAACCTTCAGCTAAACCGTGAATATAATGAGATTCAATTCGATCAAGAGGGTTTCTCATAATATAAATAAATTTAGAGTCAGCTTGAAAATTACTAATTTTATCAGCAACATCAGGATAGAGGTGAACTTTAGTATAATCTACCGATGCTTCTAAAGCTATTTTATGTACCTTGCTATCCCATTCCCATAATTGATAGTACCAATCCCAACCTTTTTGCCAATTAGAATCTGATGAAAAAAAACATGGTTCTTTAATAGAACAAGGAGCAATTTCTGGATGTTCTGCTAGATATTCAAATAAACTTGATGTTCCACATTTCATTGCGCCAATAATAAATACAAAACTAGAAATATTACTCATGTCATCTTGATCTAGATTAATTACATACAAAATCAATTATTTTAAAACCGATTGATAAATATTAGCAGTGGTTTTAGCTATATTTTCCCAGTTATATTTACTTGCTAATTCTAAGTTATATTTACCCATTGCTTGTAGTCGCTCTTTTTGTTGAATTGCATTAGTTAAAGCTTGAAATAAACCATCTTTAAGTTTTGGATCATAAAGAAAAGCTCCTTGCTCATCTAACACTTCTCTTATACAACCAATACGAGGAACAACACAGGGTTTTTCAAAAGACATCCCTAATAAAATCGAACTAGAAGTAAGAATATCTTGATAAGGAAAGACTACTACATCACAAGCATTTAAATAAACCTGTATTTGTGAATCTTGAATATAATCTGGAATAAATTTAATATTGGAATCCCCTGCAATTTTTAATTTGATTTGCTGACTAAATTCTTCATTGATAGGATTGCCAACAATAATTAAACATGAGTTTTTATCTTTTAGTTGTCGGAATTGTTCAATTAGTTCAATAATTCCTTTGTAAGGTCTGACAGCACCAATGAACAATAAAACAAATTCAGATTTTGTTAGATTTAGTTCTGCTCTTGCTGTTTGGCTAGTAATATTATTTTGATAATATCCCAGATAATTACCACATGGTACGATGAAAATTTTTCCCTTATTATAAATGCTTATTTTTTCAATTAATTCATTTTTAGCTGCTTGACTGTGAACGATCATAGCATCTGCTATATTGGCTATATAAAAAGTACAGCAGCGATCTAAAGCCAGATATTTTTTTTCATGATTATTAATATTATGTACTGTCCAAATAATTTTGACACCAATCAGCTTAAAAATAGCAATTTTCACGATAAAAATTATCAGTCTGACAATAGCTAAGATATAATTATCTGCTAAAAAAAATGCATGAAGCCAATGTAAATGTAAAACATCGGGCTTCCAAGAGCCAGATAAACTTTGTTTGAAAAATGTTTCTTGAATATCTTTAACTTGAATTCCCAAGCTTTTTAAATTATCTGTCAACTGTTTTTGATAGGGATTTTCTTTGATATAAGGGCCAAAAAGTAATTTCATATGATTAAAGATAAATATAATGATGAAAACTTATCTAGAAATAAATTGACGCAAAAATTTAGCAACAGATTGATAACTTCGGTAAATTGGGCTGACTGACTTGTATACTGGATGTGACGTTAGTTTTTGAATCTTGCGATCTGCATCAACTAAAGAATCCGCTAATTCCATTAACTCTCGATAAGCAACATCTTTTGCCCCATATTCCATCATCAAAAGCCAAGTTTCTACCCATGCTTGATATTTATTAGCTGTAGTTTTTGCATCTTGATGTGCAGTAGCATGAGAAAGCACCGCATCCAATTTTTGAAACTCAAACTTCTGCGATATTTTCAACCACAAATCGACATCTAAACAATAGTTAAGACTTTCATTTAAAGGCCCGCAAGTTTCCCAAGCTTTACGAGAAAAAAAACAAGATGGCTGCATAAAATGAGATTTGCGCCAATCCAAAAAAGATTGAAAATTTAATTCAGGCCCTCGCGGTGGAGTATAGACTATTTGATCGCTTTCATTAACCTTATGACCAATTCCAACTAATGCACCAGTTTCTTCTTCTTGACTAAACTTTTCTGCAACAACTTGCAGAGCATTAGGAAGATAAAGATCGTCACTGTTTAACCAAGCAAAAATTTGACCAGTAGCTCTAGCAAAGCCTTTATTAATAGCGTGAGTTTGTCCTCGGTCTGATTCGCTTACCCAGTATGTCAGCCAGGGTTCGTACTTTTTGATAATTTCGACACTATTATCTGTACTACCGCCATCTATGACTATATATTCCAGATTAGGATAGCCTTGTAGCAATACCGAACGAATAGTTTTTTCTAAAAAACGTCCTTGGTTATAGCTGGGGGTAATAATACTAATTTTCTGCCAAGGTTTACCATTTGGCATGGTATGTGATACTGATTGACTAGCTTCTGTCCAAGGCCATCCTGTTTTTCCTGGAGGCGGTGCGGGTAAATTTTGAATACTAGGTTTGATGTTAATGGTTTGCATTCTTGGTAAAGTTTGCATTCTT
>CAYPSO010000215.1:0-3611 GCA_964413275.1 uncultured bacterium
TCACTCATTACTTATTACTTATTACTCATTACTTCAGCCCGAAGGGCTTGGTAATAAATAACAATATCGAAATTATCAATTTCTTCGACTGTTGCCCTTACGCCTGTTCCCTATTGCCTGACGAATGCAATTCGTCTAATTATCACTGATAATTATTGATTGTTGATTACATCGATGATTATGGCTTGGTACGTGAAAATAGAAAAAGGAATAGTAGAGAAAGCAGCATTCGATCGCTATGTTGATGCTCATAAGGAATATGTCCGCAAATTGATTGAACAAGGACATAATGCCAAAACTGGTTATTGGGGAGATTTCGGGGGTGGAATGTTGTTATTTGAAGCAGATTCTTTAGAGGAAGCCAAGGAAATTGTGATTCAAGATCCCTTAATTCAAAATGGTTGTGTCTCCTATGAACTCCATGAATGGGTAATTGTAGTAGATTGATTTACATTTAATTTAGTTTTGTGTTATCATGGTTAATGACCTGGACCCATGCGATCTCAACGCCTAAACCTTGTCAGGACCGGAAGGTAGCAGCAATACAGGATGCTTGTGGTAGGCGTGGTATCCGGGTCTTCTATGTTTTGGGTTTCTCTCTTCGTTTTAAACTCGACAGTTTTCCATTTTTTTTTCTATCCTAGTATTGTAAAGCATTTATATTTTATCGAATAAAAATTTATGAATCCATTAGAAAATATTGCTAAAAAAGCTTTTTATTTAGGTATTGGTTTAGCTAATTTTGCTGCCGAGCAAGCCAATGAAAAGCTACAAGAATTAAAAGTACAAGGGCAAAAACTTGCGGATGAAATGGTGGCGCGAGGTGAAATGACCACAGAAGAAGCGCGTAAATTTGTAGATGAGCTTATTCAACAAGCACAACAAAATACTGTTGAGCCTACTAAACAAGAAGAACACAAAGAGCCACGTCGTATTGAAATTCTTTCTGATGATGAATCAACGACGACAGATAGCAATGATGATAATATTAATAATTTACGTCAGCAGGTAGAATCTTTACAAGACGAGTTACGTCGTCTTCAGCGAGAATAATGGTAAATTGATGTCTCAAAAGTAGTTTATTAAGTTGTAAGTTCATGGAAGATTGGCAAAAAGATTTAGTAAAGTTTGTTGATGATGTTAGTGTAGAAATTGAGCATTTTTTTACCGATATTTCTGATGCTGTAGAAACTTTAACAGATGAAGTAACAGATACTTTTGAGACTTTTTCAAATTTTTTAATTGAAGATTTTCAAAATCTAACTAATCAGTTAGAAGACTCTATGATTATCTATTTTGATGAATATTATCAATATATATGGGACGAAGTTGATTTAGAAATTGAGATTGATTATCCCGAACAAAGAGTCAGGGATAATTATGAAAATGATATGTTGGATATAAATCCTAAAATTCAGCCAAACTTAGTTAATCAGTCAGCTTGCATAAACTGTTCCAATTATCATGGTCGAATTTATGGTGGTAATTTGTTAGTTTGTGCTATGCATCCCTATGGTTGGGGTGAAGAAAATTGTCCTGATTGGGTAAATGATAATAGTTAGTAAGCTGTCACGCATTTAAGTTACCTATTGAGATCAGGCAACAGGCAATAGGCAACAGGTAAGGGATTGATGGTTTGTTTCCTAATTTTAAAATATCTGGTTTAAATGCGTATTATAAAGTTTCTTCAAGAATATAGACATTTATGGAAAAATATAGTCTTTTCTCTTGATTACTTGACAACGCAGCACAATTTAAACTAGCATCATCTTATCCGCTCGAAATAGTGTATATACAATTATGCTGCTATACTTCAGATGGTCATAATCTGAGCTTTATTAAAAGTTTGAAATCGTAAGGTGAGCAAAGAATCTAATTCTTGCTTGTACTTTCCATTAGCGGATTCAATACAAGTGGTAATGGCAGTCTTAAAAAGAGAAAATTCAGGATAGTATTTGGAGTACAAACATTTCTTCTTGACGAACTTCCAGAGGCGTTCAATGAGATTGAGGTTTGGGGAATAGGATGGCAAATAGAGCAACTCTATCCCCAGAGAGTCGGCTAATGCCTGCACCAATTGACATTTTTGATATCTAGCATTATCTAACACCAAGGTAATCGGGATACTCAAACCCAGAGTCGCCAATTTATGTAATAGTTCACAGACGCTTTCGGCATTAATATAACTGTCGTTGGTAACGGTAATGACTTCATGGGTGATGGCATTTAATGCTCCGAGAACATTAAAGGGTTTTCGTCCGGAAGGAGACTTGATAAACACTCTCTCAAAGCACCACACTAGCCCCAGAAAAGCTCCCATGACAAAGTGTGCTGCATCCACGAAGAAAACCGCTCGTTTTCCTTCTTTTGCTTCTTCTAGTCTGGGCTCTAGCTTATCTGTTTTATATTCTTCTTGCACTTGGAGCTCAGCTTTGCCAGGGATAAATCCGACCTTTAAATAGTTCATTCCCATAGACTTGAGAAATTTACGGACTTGAGTCGGACTACGTCTAATTCCGGTTAACTGTTCTATCTTCTTGACTGCTTCGCAAATTGTGATGGGAGTAAGAACATCTGTCGAAAAACGCAAGTTATGACCGCTCAAAGTATAAGGAAAATATAAAATAGATTCAGGAACACTTGATTTTGAAAGAATTGACTTTCTTGAACACCCTTTAATTACTAAAGCTAAAGAAATTTTAAATAAACCATTAGCCCATAGCAATCACTCTCGACAAATAGCCGATCCTTTACAACCAATGAATGTTGCTTTAGGAGCAGAACAAACATCAATTAGAATACCTTTTGAACCTATTACAGCACCCTTAAAACCTCGTCAAATCCATCAGCTTAATCGTATTCCTAAAAATAAAATTACCATTCCTTTAACTGAGTTAAAAGCTTTAGCTAGAGAAATGGATGAAAGAGAAAAAGAATATCCCGAACGCAAACAAGAAAATTGGGAAAAAAGATTACATTTTAGGCTAATGACAACAGAAAACGGCAAAAAATTAGAAGAAACTGACACATTAAAATTAGCAGAAATTAAACATTTATTAGGATTACCCGGTTCGGGAAAAACCACCTTATTAATGTTAATGGCAGTTTGGCTAGGTCGTAAAGGTTATAAAGCCTTATTTTTATTTCCTTCCATCGAAGTAGCAAGACAATATTTAACTCAACTTGCCTTTCATCAAATTAAAGTAGGAATGTTAGTAGGAAATAGCGAAGAAACTCGTCGTCGTCATGCAGATAATCTTGCTGAAACTTTAGGAATTACAGGAGAGAATGGAGGTTTTGCTCATACCATTGAAGGTGCAGAACTTTTTAGTCTTAACTGTGTTTTACCTGCTTTTACCACACAAGATACTTCATATTGGGGATTTGGTCATGCTCTTTGTTCTGAAATTTTACAAAGTAGTAATAAACAAGGAGTAATGAAACAAAAATTATGCCCTTTGTGGACAATGTGCGGAAGAAATAAAGCACCTAGAGATTTAATTAATGCAGATATTTGGGTTGGTCATGTTTTGTCAATGGATACTCAAATTCCCTATCATATCAAATCCGGTTAAATGAACATAGTATAATTAGAAAAGGTGCTCTATGCC
>CAYPSO010000216.1:0-3580 GCA_964413275.1 uncultured bacterium
CTATAGTAGAGATAGCTTCTACATTTTTCAGTATACCACCACGATCCATGCAGCTCCATGGTGTATATTTACTCAATAGTCAAAGGGTTGGTGCGTAGAATCCCGTTAGCGGTAATTTTAGGACGAAACTGCAAACCTTAAACAACAATGATTAGACTTCAAGACATAATAGGAGTAATTAGGTTCGGACTTGAAAATCTAGATACCTTAAGTGAAGGCAATAAAAAAGTTCGTGTAATTGACGTATCAGTAATCAATGAAGATACACTTTGTTGCGACTTCTACTCAAACTCTACAAACTCTATTGACATCAAAATGGAGATTGGAACCATAATGGGATTTTTCAACGGATTCTTTAGAAATGACGAATTTGAAGGAATAAGTTTTGCCTACTATACTGTAAAGGCTTTTGACAGAGATAATGTTGAGTTGATATATGCAGTCTCATCAAAATCAACAGCTGCATTAATTGGTACAGGTAATTCAATTGACTGGTTAAAATCGACACTCTTCCAAGAAAATACTGAAGATTACAGACTTGCACAATCAAAAAGGATTATTTCAGAAATTGAAAATTGCCTAAGAGAGTTGGTAAAAACAAAACTTAAAAATCAATTTGGCGACAATTGGTGGGACAAAAGTTTAGATAACAATCTTGGCAGAGAAGTTAAACAGACGTATTTAAATCAATTTGGTGTAGAGTGCAATGATGGAAACATACTTATTTTCTATACATACACGCTCCAACTCAAAAAGATTATTTCTACTCACTTTAAATTATTTAAGCAATACTTTGAGAGTCTTCAAGACTTCGACATGCAAATGGACAGTCTGAATAAAATTAGACGTGAAGAAGCACATAACAGAACTATTACAGAAAAAAACCTAAGTGATTTAAGTACCCTTCACGAAAAACTGACAGCAAAAATATTGTTGGAGCTGACAACATTTCAATCGAGCTACTTAACTGAAAATTGGAGATTGAAAATAAAAAAAATAATGGTTGAGCGACAATACAAACCAATACATAACGGACAAGCTTTTCTTAACGAAACAGACCTTTTTATTAAACTACAAAAAACGAAACAGAATATTGAAAGTCTGATTTCATATTTGAACGAGACAATTATAAAATTAAGATCTGTTTCGACACCAGTTCATAAAAAGTCAACTCAACGAGACTTAGTAAATGTTCTTGAAAAATTCAAAGACTTACAAGTGGAATTACTTCAAACATCTACCCGACTTGACGAAAGTGAAATTAAATTGACGGTTGCAAAAATTGACGAGCACAAAAAGGAAATGGATAATTTTATTGGAAATTTTTTACTCGCAGAAAGCTAAAATGGAAAGAAAACGGCACATAACAACTAAGTTTTCGTCGTGGCTGGAAGCCTAGCGATGAAAACGCTGTTGAACGTAATCTTCGGTAGCGATGCCAGACATGAAAGACGGAAATTTGAATAAAATGGACTTATCGTCAAGGATTTTGTCTACTTAGTTGTTCTTAGTTAGAGAAAGCAAGAGTATATGTTGCGATAGATCATTAAATTTTGGCAAATTGGGATTGTACATTGACATATATTTAAAGCTAAACTAGCTGTGCAAAGCTTTGCACAGTTCCTTCATTATCGAGTGCTTTTGTAGCACTCGATTGCTTCCGCACCATTCAGTCATCCAAAAATCACATTGAAGCTTGGGAAGTAGATTTTTTGAAGGCCGCCTTCAAAAACTCACTAGGTGGCCCTCTCCTGCCGAAGGTGAGCAATGTGATCATTTTACCAGTTTTACAACAGGGGCAAGATTCAAGGTAAGTACCCTTGGTCACAATGGGTAGTGTTCCCCCCTCAAATGTCCATTTAGGCCATTTGGTCCTTTGGACTTCATTCGGTCGTCTGCCCAATCTACTATTTTGATCCTTGCTTGGGGCGTAACAATGATGTGCTTGCTTACCCGACCGCCTAGCCTCCTATTGGGTTCGTGTTCCTCAGCTCTGACCTTTATAGTCCTCCTTTACTCATTTCATTGTATTCTTTTTTTCAACGGTATTCGTGAATGCTAAAGCATTTTTTCAGATTGTGCCTCACGGCTCACACCCTTGGAGCTTACTAATGGTTCGGGGCGTTACCCCCGACCATAAGGGGCTTGCACCCTCTAGTGATTAAATACTGCTTTCAGTATCTTTACTTTCCTACTTTTAGCTAGCTGGTAGAAATGTTTGCCATTCGTGGCACACACAATGTGTAAAATGTTCATAGCGAACAAAAGCTCGCAACGCCAATTACGCGGGATGTTGTGTAGGATTAAAAAAATTCGAACGAACAATTGACAGCTATACCAATTATTGGTATCTTTAAAAAAAATGTAGAAATGTCAAAGAACACATCTGTAACCTTAGGGAAACATTTTGAGCAAATCATCGAAAAAAGCATAGAATCAGGCAGGTATTCTTCAGCAAGTGAAGTCATTAGAGAAGGATTAAGGCTTGTCGATGAAAGGGAACAGAAAATTAAGATTCTAAGAGATGCAATCGAAGCGGGAGAAAAAAGTGGGTATGTAAAAAATTTTGACCCAATAAAACACTTAGAAAAACTTAACGGAAGATATAAAAAATGAAGCTTAAGTTTGAAATAAGTAAATTAGCATTAGAAGATTTAGATAATATATGGGAATTTACGGCTGAACAGTGGTCTAATGAACAAGCTAACAAATATTACAATGAGATATTTTCGTCAATAGGTATGATTTGTGAAAACTCGGATGCTGGTAAACCTATTGACGAAGTTAAAAAAGGACATCGAAGAACAAATGTGAAATCTCATATGATTATCTACAAAGTAAAAGGAACAACAATCTATATAGACAGAATATTGCATCAAAAAATGGATATCGAAAAATATTTAAATGAATAAATCACCCTACACAATCAAGTAGGCGGCCGCAGGTCATAAAGCCTACGGTACGCCTCTCCTCAAATACTAACCTACCAGAAAAGTAGTTGCAAGCCGTAGATTGAAGTTCTTTCCCCATTGAATGAAATAAGTCACTCGATTGCTTCGCATCGGTCAGTCACCGTTCGTTGGCTTAACCGATGTAATTTGGCATCCTATTTTTGCATAGAGCTATTGAGCCGCTAAGAACACTATTCTTGCACAGACAATCTCTCTCTTCATTTGAGATCTATTAGCGTTCTGTACTTCATCTTACCAAACTGTAAGATTACTATGACGTCTGCTGAGTTCTTAACTTTCTCTTTCAATGATTACAGCCTGCACGCCCGTCACGGTTCATTCGCTTCGATGCCACCTATAGGCATCGATCCGCAAATAGCCGAATGGTTCACTCTTCTCGGTAAGACAAATTGGCTTTACTTATATCTCTGTCATTTTTTTTTGATGTATTTGTGAATACTAATGCATTTCGATGAACCCTGCTCCATCTATTAATTCAACTCTTTTAAAAGGGCGTCACAACGATGTGCTTGCTTACCCAGTCTAATAGCCTCGCATTGAGTTCGTATTCTTACGTTTTTGCCTTCGTGAATGATGCCGCAAGTACGAACACAACTCTTTATCTTCCC
>CAYPSO010000217.1:0-3574 GCA_964413275.1 uncultured bacterium
CTCCTTTACAACGGGATAGCCATTTAGGTCGTCCCATTTTAGATGGTTCTGGAGGTTATGCTGAAGATCGAATGTATGGAGTAAGAGTTATTGATTTAGGAGTCATGTTAGCAGGAACAGACCTTTCTGGAACTGATTTACGTTGGACAGATTTAAGTGAAGCTAATATGGTAAGAACTAATTTAACTAACTGTGATTTAGTTAAAGCTAATCTTTCCCGTACAGTTTTATTTGAAGCCAATTTAATGGGTGCAGATATTAAAGGAGCTAGATTGTTTTATGGTTCATTAGAACACGCTAGTCCTCGCAGTCGTTTTCATCCTCCTAATTATGAAACTGGAGCTTATACTGGTGCAGTAGTGGAAGATGCCAATTTCATTGGTGTACAGAGATTAAGTGAAGAACAACGTTATTATTGTTGTTGTTGGGGAGGAGAAAAAACTAGAGCAACTATCCCCGGAGGTTGTGAAAATATTCCTAATAAATTGGGACGATAACGAATAACGAGTAACGAATAATAATGAATTGGCAAGAAATTTCTGGAAATTGGGTACTTATTCCGTCAAAACCTATAGGTATTATTCATTTTTTAGGTGGTGCTTTTGTAGCAACTGCACCTCAGATTACCTATGCTTGGTTATTAGAACAATTAGCTAAAGATGGTTATGTAATTATCGCCACACCTTTTATTAATACCTTCGATCATATTGCGATCGCACGTCAAATAATTAATCGTTTTGAAAATCTTATCTTACGTTTACAAGATACCAGATTAATAGGACGTAGCTATCTTCCCATTTATGGAATTGGTCATAGTCTGGGTTGTAAACTTCATCTTTTAATTTGTAGTTTATTTGCAGTGGAAAGAGCGGGTAATATTTTAATTTCCTTTAATAATTATCCATTACGACAAGCAATTCCTTTTTTAGAACAAATAGATATTAGTTCTTTTGTTGATTTAGAATTTACGCCATCTCCCCTTGAAACCGACCAAATAATTATTGATAATTACTCGATTCGCCGCAATCTTTTAATCAATTTTAATAATGACAACATTGACCAAACTGATAGTTTACACCAAATATTAAAACCACTTTTTCCAGAAATGGTATCTTGTTTAACCTTAAAAGGTAATCATCTAACTCCTTTAAGTCAAGAAATAAATTGGCAATCAGGAGAATTTTTTACCCCCCTAGATGCATTTGCCCAATGGTTCAAGCAAAATTTATCAAAGGATTTACAAATCATGAAATCAGAAATTAATCGTTGGTTAAATCCCATATTTTAGTTATTAGTTAGTATTCAGTAATCAGTATTTGGCTAATTGCTAACCGCTAACCGCTAACCGCTAATCGCTAACCGCTAACCGCTAATCGCTAATCGCTAACCGCTAATCGCTAACCGCTAATCGCTAACAGCTAACTTTAACCTTAAGAAATAACTTATCATGATTTTTATAACCCACATTACGTACTTTAACCATTTCACCTTCTTGGGCATTACCTTCAATTAACTCATGAATTTGAGGATTATAGGTCACTTGTTGTCCCACAACCCCTATTTCCTCAATTCCCCAGCTTTTGAGTAATTTTTGAACAGGTTTAACTAAAGGTATAATTTTTTTAGCCGGTAAATTAGGATTAGCATCAGCCGCAGCTACAGCAGTAGGCCAATAAATTAACCATGATTCCAAAATATCTAAACATGAATCTTGCCATTTTGTATGCAAGTTTTCCTCTAAAGTCGCCATTGTTTCTTGTAAACGTTCATATTCTTGTTTATAAACATTTATTTCTGCTTCTTTTGGTTCATCAGCGATTACTTCTTGAGGGAAAAGAGATATAGGAACAAAAGCTTCTAGTAGTTTGTTTACAGAAACTTGTAAAGCACCAGAAAGTTTTAACAGAGTTTCCACCGACATTTTCGGTAATAAACCCTGTTCAACTCGTCTGAGTTGCCATTCAGAAACGCCAGAAATATCACTAAATTCCTTGAAACTATAAATACCGACATTATTCATTAATTGTTGAAGTATTTCACTGTTCCTGTTTACAGAAAAATTATTCATTATATTTTCCGAATCATTACCCATCTTCAAACAAATATATAAGGATTTGTTACCTTCTGAAGAAAATTCCAATTTTCAAATTTAATGAAGAAATCTCTAAACAACCAAAAACGATCTTAGATTAATATACTTAAATCAGTTTCTTGTAACTGAATCATATAAAGATATATTAAGGGTATATTAATATCACCATTATCTAACCGTTAGAAAAATATAAATCAGCAATGACTACCGAAAATTCTTCTACTATGATCCCTATTAGGAAATTTGTTGCTTCAAAACAAATAGCTTTATTTCATACCTTGAAACAACCACAATTTAGTGGTGAACTTATTTTAACAGATACTAAAGGCATTCAATCAAGTTTTTTCTTATATATGGGTCGTTTGATGTACGGAACTAAAGGCATACATCCAGTAAGAAGATGGCTGAGAAATTTAGGTTTATATGCCCCTCTGACCAATGCTGAACTTAAACAACTCAAAAACAGTTCCTATACTTGTAAACCCGAAAATATGCAAATATCATGGGATTATGATTTATTGTGTTACTGGGTCGATAAACTTCTACTAGGACGAGAAGAATTTACTAAAATAACCCAAGCAATATTAGCAGAATTATTTTTCGATCTTACCCAATCTGGAGAAGTTACCTACGAATTTAAAGAATATAAGAACTTACCCACACCATTAGTGTTAATGGATGCCGATACAGTTATTGTCCAAGCTTGGAAAAGTTGGCAAACATGGCAAGCAGCACAATTAGCCGATCGTTCTCCCAACACAGCTCCTATTATTAGAAACCCAGAGCAATTAAAAAACAGAACATCCCCTAAAACTCATGAAATTTTAATCAAGCTTTTAAATAAAGGACAAACTCTAAGAGATTTAGCCAGCCAAACTAGACCAGATATTGTTCAATTAACCCGTTTATTAATGCCTTATGTGCAGTTAGGATTAATTGAATTGAGCGAAATAGCTGATATACCAGTACCAATTCCTTTAAATCAAGGAGCAATAGAGCCGCAAAATAAAACGAAAGAAAACACGACAATTGCTTGTGTTGATGATAGTTATTTAGTCTTACAAACTTTAGAAGCCTTAATTAGCCAAGCAGGATATAAATTTATTGGCATTAGCGATCCTATCAAAGCAATGTCATTATTTCTAGAAATTAAGCCTGATATTATTTTCTTAGATTTAAGTTTACCAAAAACCAATAGTTATGACATTTGCGCTCAATTGAGACGTTTATCAGATTTTAGTGAAATTCCTATTATTATGTTGGGTGAACATGGTAATTTTATCGATCGCATGAGAGCAAAAATGGTAGGTGCAACGGATTTTCTTTTAAAACCCATAGATGATGAAGAAATGCTGGCGATGCTAGAACAATATTTTTAGTAGTCAGGATGAATTATGAATTATGAATTATGAGTTATGAGTTATGAGTTATGAATTATGAATTATGAATTATGAAGCTAATCGCTAACAGCTAACAGCTAAC
>CAYPSO010000218.1:0-3479 GCA_964413275.1 uncultured bacterium
AGGTATAGATGTTTTGAAACCTAGAGCATTTAATTTAGAAATATCAGCTTGCCAATTTAGAGGCGTTCCTTGGGGTACAATGCCATTAAATTGGGGTTTTCCAGAATAGTCTAATGCCTCTAAAATCAGGTTAGCTAAATCTTGGATCGTTACTTGACTACCACTAGCAAGATTATAAGCTTCCCCCTCCATTGAAGCCGAAGTTGCTACTACCATTAATGCTTTAGCAATATCTAAACCGTGAATAAAATCCCGACTTTCTTCACCAGTACCTTGTAAAATTAAAGAGTCTTGAATAATTGCCTTCTGGCAAATATCCCAGAGGACTTGACGACGCAAGCCAGGACCATAGGCCGAGAAAATACGCATACTAGCAGTAGGTAAACCATATACTTTATTAAACTCTAAACATAACTGCTCACATTGTAATTTATGGAAACCATAGGGAGAAAGAGGAGCAGTAGGTTGACTTTCAGTAACGGGTAATGTTTTAGGATTACCATAAACTGCGGCACTAGAAAGAAAAATAAATCGACAGCTAGGACAATTGAGACGTAAAGCATTAAGAATCTCAAAAGTTAGGACAGTATTAGTATAAAAATCAGCAGCAGGCTCAGAAATAGAGAGACCAACAGAGGCACGCCCCGCACAATGAATACAAACTTGGGGAGAGTGTTTTTTTAGTAACTCATTGAATTCTTGAGCTGGTAATTGAAGAGAATAATAAGATGATAAATTGGCTAAAGGCGCATTTTCAGGGGGAGAATTATCCACACCAACTACAGACCAGTTGTGTTCGGAAAAATAACGAGCAACATAGCGACCAATAAAGCCTGCTACGCCTGTAATTAAGATTGATTTTGGCTGATTAGTCATTAGGTAACAATATTAATATTATCAATAAATAAAAATTACAAATATGTATCATAGAATCATACATATTTGTATCAAGATTATGAACAAAAGGATTTCTTATAAAAATAAAGGTGATTGCCTTGATTAAGAATATAAAAGAATAGTATCATAACAAAAATAATAAAGTTCAAATAACCTATATGAAAGTTGCTATCTGGGGCTCCTATAACCATGGAAACTACGGGGATGATGTGATGGCGATTATGTTCGTCAAACGTTTGCAAAAATTAGGAGTTTCTCCTTGGGTCTATCGTTTAGATGAAAAATTAGCTAAACTTTATAAGGTCAACACCACTAATTCATTGACAGAGTTATTTCAAGGAACAAAATTTTGTATTCTTGGTGGGGGTACTGTCTTACTCGAACCCTTGTCTGGTTCAGTAGGTTCGGCGATGAATGAGGACACTAGACAATTATTGAAAATCAGCGAGCAAGAAAAATGTCCTCTATTTTGTATTTCTATAGGAGGTGATGGGACAACAGTAACTAATCGGAAACTAACACTATACCAATGGGATTTATTAAAAAGTGAAGTATTTCAAGGCGGTACAGTTAGGCTACAACAAGATGCTGAACTGTTCGGACAATTAAATAAAGAAGTTTGTTTGTTTCCTGATGTTGTTTTATCCTTAGCAAATATTTGGAACCTAGAACCTAAGTCTTCGATAACTGGGAAACTTCAAGTTGGTTTCTGTTTACCTGATCGATCAGATACACGAAAATTCGCTAACCTGTTGGGTAGGACTGCTTTTTTCCGTCGTCATGCTGTTTTCCACTTTATACACACCCGTTTGCCTGGATATAATATCAAGAAATTGGCACTGCTGCCAGCCACTAAAATGCATTGGATCAAACATCATCACTATGAAGATCCAGCTAAGACAATTGAATTTATTGCCTCCCTAGATGTATTAATATCTAATAAGCTTCATCCCTGTATAACAGCAATTGCCTCTGGGGTTCCTATTTATAGCGTAGATAAGCGAGCTAAAACTTTAGCTGTCTTTAAGTCTATTGGCTTAGAATTTGTTAATCATTCTTTGAGTCAAAACTTTTTAAATCAACTAGCTTCGCAACTTGCTTCCAGAAAGAAGATTCTAGAAATTAGAAACCAATTTAACTTCCAAGAAATAGAGGAATATAAAAATTTAAGCAGAGGTCACTTAGACTATTTAACCAATTTAGTTGATCAATTTCGCTAGGGGCGATCTCCTTATTGATGATTGATGAAAGATTCTGAATTAATAGGGAATTTAGAGATAACCCAATCTTTTCAATGCTGAACCATGTACCTTTTCAAAGTATTCTCTTGAGTGATCGTCAAAAAACATCTTCCACTGTCCTACACTACCATTCCGCACAAAAGGAATATTATGATCTGAATTAGCTCGCCAATCGCACTCATTACCTGTCAAATAGTTAGCAATTAAAAAACGCAGCCAAGTATTGCCAGATTTCGGATAGGAAACCAACCAAACATCATCTGGAAAAAATTCGATTTTATCATGTACTCTAGATATTTTTGAGATAAATATTTTATCTTTTTGATAATTGGTATTATTTTTAATCCACTTTTTAATTTTGGTAGGAATTAATTTTTGTAAACGCATAATAGTATATTTCTTAATACATTCTAAGTATTATGTATTTTGAACTCAAATTTTGAACTTATTCTTTTTGAGTTTAATTATATTTTAATTCCACTCAAAAGGTTTATTAACTTCACCAGCGATTTCTTCAAATACTGCTAATTTTTCAGGAGCAAGTTCTCTTTTCCAGCGTAAATCTAACTTGATAGCAATATCTACATTATTATAGTAATCACCATTAATTTTTTGTTCTACTTTATTTTCTATCTCCTGTCCTCGATAGCGACGAATCAGAGAATAAGCACCATCATTACCAGAAATATCATGATGATCGTATTTCCAATATTCTATCATGGAGGGAAGAAAATCTATATTCACAAAATTACAAAGTTTCTCAATGGTTTGATGGGGATTACTTGCTAATTGTTCATAAGCAATTTGTATTTTTTTATCTGGATTAAACTTTTCAAAAAAAGCCGTTCTCAATTTTGTTTTTGTTAACCATTTTTCTGATATTTTTTTCATGTTCCAATGGGAATATTTTCTTAGGTAGGAGTTGACTACTGCTCTACCATCACGAACTAAATGAATTAAATAAGCATCTATTGTTTCTGACCTAAATTCCTGAGCTTTTAGTCTATTATTAATCCATTGAGAAGCCTTACTAGCATCTATAATCACACTTTTTTGATCTAGCTTAGAAAACATAAAGCAATAAGGATTAAAAACTCGATCTTGTTTTAAAAATTGTCTCACCTTTTGTTCTATTGTTAAAGGAATATATTTATTTAAGCGAGTATTACCTAATACATTAGCCAAGTGTTTTAAATCTTCTTTTCCAAAAGTATTTTCCCAAAAATCTGATGTCATATTGACGCAATCAATAGGCTTTTGCTTACGATAACGATTAGGAAGACCAACTAATTCTCCTGCGGAAAAACAATCTGGATGGCTGCCTAAAATAAGAGCTAATAG
>CAYPSO010000219.1:0-3313 GCA_964413275.1 uncultured bacterium
AAAATGTATCTCAAAAAAATTTTGTTGTTGTTAGCAGTATTTTTACCCCAACCAGTAAAGTTATTTTGTTATAGAAGGTTCTTTGGTTGGCAAATTGGCAATTTAGTAACTATCGGATTTAGCTATATAGATAGTCAACAAGTAAAAATAGGTGACAATACCAGAATTGGGCATTTTAATATAATTCGCAATATCAAACAATTAGAAATAGGCGAAAAATGCTATATAGCCAATTTTAACGAATTTTTTGGCAACCCCAGACAAGACAGTACTTGGTCAAGAAAGCTATTAATAGGCAATAAAGTTTTAATTATGAGTCATCATTTTATAGATGTTCTGGGCAGTGTAACTAGAGGAGATCGCACTACGATTGGGGGAAGAAATTCTCATTTTTGGACTCATAGTTTGATCAATGAAGGAGGAATTCTTAAGTTACAAGAAACGGATATTGAGATTGGGGAAAATTCCTATATTGGGGCTAGAGCAACTCTGATTGGTTGCAAAATCCCTAAAAATTCCATTGTAGGGGCAGGAAGCATTGTTAACAAAAGCTTTAGTGAAGAAAGCAATTATTCTTTATTAATTGTAGGGAATCCAGCTTCAATTAAAAAACGCTATGAAATTCACTCTTTCGAGCTTGCTCAACAAAAATATTAAATAATCATAATAAATTGTTTTTAACCCTAACAGTATTAAATTGCTAGATCGAAAAATTAACTTTAGTAAAAACATCAAAGATCGTGAACGACAAAACAAAAGAAATTAAAATTCAAAAGCTTTACTATCAACAAACGGCTGCTCAATACGATGAGATGCACGTAAACGAAAAAGTTCCCCATACTATGGCTTTAGCGTTTTTAATCGGTATTATAGATTATCTAGATATAAAATCAATTCTGGACGTTGGATCGGGAACTGGTAGAGCAATTTACCATATAAAAAAATATCGTCCAGATATCCATATAGTTGGAGTTGAACCTGTTGAAGAACTTAGAAAAATTGCTTATTCCAAAGGACTTTCCGAAAAAGAGCTAATTTATGGAGATGCAACAAAACTACAGTTTAAGACAGCAGAATTTGATTTAGTTTGTGAGTTTGGAATCCTACATCACATAGGAAACCCAGAGTTAGCTGTTTCTGAAATGCTTCGAGTAGCCAAGAAAGGAATATTTATTTCGGATACAAATAATTTTGGGGAAGGCTCTTTGCTAAATCGCTCAACGAAACAGATACTAAATTTCCTTGGATTGTGGAAAGTTGTCGATTTGATTAAAACCAAGGGTAAAGGTTATCGAATATCTGAGGGAGACGGTCTTTCTTATTCTTATTCAGCGTTTAATAATTATAAACAAATTAAAAATCAGTGCAATAGTATTCATATTTTAAATACTTCAACTCCTAGCCGAGGGATTAATCCCTATAAAACTGCCAGTAATATTGGGTTGTTAGGCATAAAAAATAAATAGCTTTTATTTTTTTTCAATGGTTAGCAAATAAGGATAGTCTGTAGCATAGATATTTAAGCTCAAATTTCCGTTTCTCTTGTAATAGCTTTCAAAAGGAACAGAAATATCCTTCAGGGGATCGTAAACCTCAACTGATATTTCTTCATCTAATTGTTTTCCAGCAATTTCAATGGTAAATTTCTCTGGGGCTAAGTCTTCCATGATATCTCTTGTCATTACATAATACGGAATGATATATTTGCGCTCATTAACTTGAAAAGGTAGAAAGGTAAAGACATCGCGATCGTGTAAGTCGGGATGTTCTTTACTACCATCCCCCTGAAACTGATAATTGTTATGGCGATCTTGAATAGAAATTAGCTCTAGAGAATTGGTCTGGGTAAGATTAGCATCTAGTTTTTGGCTGATTTTATTAACTACGCGACTGACAACTTTTAAGGCAGGAGAGACATAAAAATCATCGTTCAATGGATAAGCGGTATTACCTTGTTCAATATATTCTAGAAAATTATCTTGCAGAACACCTAAACCTTTATCTCCTCCTCCAACACCATATAGATATAGTTGAGTAACTCCTTTGTTGAGATAAAAACAGAAATAACGCGCGATCGCTTTTGCTTTAACTTGTAGCGCACGTTCTACCGAGATGCGGGGATTATCTTGTTCTAAACCAGAATTTACCTCCGTAATCCATACTGGAGTCGGTATCACTTTATTCTCGGCAACTCTAGCATATCTACCATGCTCTCTCTTGTTGATTGTAGAAGTAATTGGTGCAGTATCGCGAACAATCGTTTCGGTTTGTAAAGCACTACCATAATATTCTGGAAAAAATGCTGAATAACTTGGAATAAAGAAAGTTTTGTGAAACACTGCATTTAGGCTTTTTCCTTTTTGATTGTCTTGAGGATAAAAAACTCTATTTTTGTATGGATGCTTACAAAGTGCATTAATCCTGGAAGGTTGTTCCGAAGATGCAGGCCAAGGTATGGTATTAGAAAAGCCGTTACCAATTTTTACACCCAAAAAATTATTAGGATAAGCATCGACATAAGAAGCAGTTTCTGCAATTAAATTTTTCCAAATGCTTCTTTCTTCATATTGATAAAGACTAGGTTCATAATATTTATTAATATACAAAAAATTAGAGCCGAAAGTTAGTTCATTCCAAATTTCCAGATCGAATCCCTTATCATTACTTTCGTTAGTTTCTAAAGTATTGGTAACAAATTGAGTTACTGTTTCTAAGTATTGTTTCCAACCTGCCATAGTTTCTAAATAATCTTCACTACCAGGTAGAGAAAAAGGACGATATTTTAGGGTGGTAATAAGAATAGATTCACCAGCTTTAATATCACGAGATAAAGGTTTCGAGAGAAAAACTATATTATCGACAATATTAGTAATTAAATATTCTGCTCCCCAAGAATTTGGATTTAATTTGGATAAACCACTATATTTAACGCGCAAATCACGAACATTATCCAAGTTGATTGTACGATCTCCAATGTGAGCATCACTGATTAAAGTATAATGAGTATTTTGAGCAGGACCAGGTTGATTATGATGAGCATTTAAAAGGATTAATGGTCTTATATTATACTTTTGTAAAGCCAACAATATTCTTTTAAATTTTTCTTCACTTTTAGGGATAAGTTTAGTTTCATCTTCAAAATCTAAATGATTCCAAGCTATTTCTAGCCTAACTCTAGTAAAGCCATACTTATCCAACATTTGTGCTATTAGTTCGGGATTATCGATCGAGTTTTGAACATTCCATACAATACCAATACCACCCAAAAAGTCTTTAGCTGGCACTGTTTCCATATAAGCTCGCCAAGGTTGTA
>CAYPSO010000220.1:0-3274 GCA_964413275.1 uncultured bacterium
ATCTGCCAACTATAGGTGAAAAACCCGAAGATTGGAAACCATCAGGAAGAAGAACCATCAGGAAGAAGAACCATCAGGAAGAAGAACTAAGCGTGGTTTGTATCGCGTGGGATACGGACAATGGTATATAAATGCTGACTGTAATGGTGCAGCTAACATCATCAAAAAAGTAAGCAGAACGCTAGGCTTAGAACTTAGCCGACTGTCTAGGGGCGTTTTGACTCGTCCCCAAAGGTTAACCCTTTGGTCAGTTAACGGAAACGTGGAGAGACGGTCTTTTAAGCCGTCTCGAAACATCCGCTTAGAATCCACCAGCGAAGCGATGCTTGATTCTGGGGGAGTAGTCAACAACGTGAGTTCGACGAAAAATTTTTTTTGATGAGAGAAGCGCACGGCTCCGCAGCTCTCGAAGAGAGGGAGATCTGAAGAGGCGATCAATATCTAAAGAAAAATTTTCAGGTGTAAATTTTGAGAACAAAGAAACAGCTAACCCTCTTCTGTCACTCTCCGAAAAGTCTTACAATTTCTGGGTTCTAAAGTTACTGTAGATGAAGAGATAGCTCGATTATTTAGTATTAACAATCCGGCAAACTGGTAAAAATAAAAAAATGTGATCTCGGTAAAGCCGAGGCACAGTAGTAATCGCTGATAGTGGAATCAATACAACAAGGGCGAACGATGGGACTTGAACCCACGAATGGCGGTACCACAAACCGCTGCCTTAACCACTTGGCTACGCTCGCCATGACATTCTAGATAATAACATATTTTTCTAAAAATAATCAAGTTTTTTTTCGCTTAAGCTAAAATTAGTTGTGATCAGGAGAAGAAAATGAATAATTCACAACTAATTTTAATGGGAAGTTCGCTGATTTTAGCAACAACTGGAGTTGCCATGATTGCTACTAATCCCGACAATTTAGCTTACCAAGAGTATGGAGCAAATCAAATAAGTATAGAGCTTCAGAAAAATGGTTGTGCTAAGATACCGAAAAGTTTTGGCGATTTTTTACAAACTCAGTGTAAAAGCATAGTAGAGCAAATGACTCCAGAATTAGGAAATGTTGTCGCCAAGAATAGCCAACGACGGAATTTTCTTTTGTTTAGTATCTATGTTACTGACTTATCTCTACCAACGCCCTTGCCTAGTTATCATTTTGAAACTTTAGGTTGTTTTAATACTTTTTTTGTTATTAAAGCAGAAGAAACTTAGAACAGACAATAACTGATAAAATATAATTTCCCAATTATTTTTAATTTTATTTAGTTATGTCCGATTTAAGTCAAGCTATCCCCCTCGATAAGATTCGCTATAACGAACAAGGTTTAGTACCAGCTATTGCCCAAGACTATTTAGATGGTACAGTTTTAATGATGGCTTGGATGAATCGGGAGTCATTAGAAAAAACTTTAACCAGTGGGGAAACTTGGTACTGGAGTCGCTCTCGTCAAGAGTTATGGCATAAGGGTGCTACTTCTGGACATATTCAAAAGGTACACGCTATTCGTTATGATTGTGACAGTGATGCTTTGCTCGTAACCGTAGAACAAGTAGGAGATATTGCCTGTCATACAGGAGAAAGAAGTTGTTTTCACCAGATAGAAGGTAGCAAAATTGCTCCTCGGGCAGATACTTTATCGGATTTATTTACAGTTATCGAAAATCGTCGCGATAATCCTACAGAAACTTCCTATACCTGTAAATTATTTGCAGGGGGAGATAATAAAATTTTAAAAAAAATTGGCGAGGAAGCCGCAGAAGTTGTGATGGCTTGTAAGGATGACAGTAAGGAGGAAATAGCCTCAGAAGTAGCTGATTTATTTTATCATAGTTTAGTCGCTTTAGCTCATCATCAGGTAAGTTTGCGAGATGTTTATCGCAAGTTGGAGGAAAGGAAAAAGTAATAAGCTATCACGCATTTACAGCAATTTACGCCCCTAGCCCCCAGGGCGTTTTCATTCTAATTTTTTTCAATGATTCAAACCCTTATCTAACATAACCTTTAGTTCATGGCTAATAGTTAAAGTCATCTGAAGATGACTAATGTATTTGGTTATACCAAATGGAAAAAATAGCTAGATGTATAGTATTGCACTAACATAGCTAAATTTGTGTATTAAAATTTTGGTTGGTGCTTTAGCACCATCTTTATAAGGACTTCAGCCCTCACTACCAACTTAAATCTATTCCATCATTTTAGGAGTGTCACGCCACCCTTGAATGTTGCTAGTTCATGATTCTGTACTGTGAATTGCGTTACAAAATAAGTTACGATAAGAAATTTGTCATCTTTGATACTCCACTGGTTAAAACCGAGTGGATTCTAAGCGGATGCTACGCAATGGGATAAATCCACATTGCTTCGCAGATTCTTAGCTGACCAAAGACTAATTCTTTGGGGGGCTATCAAAGACCCCATAGTCACTCCATCAAGATTTACATTTCTTAGAACACTTGATTTTGCGATTACTTTTTTGCGTATAATATTTGCACTACCATTGCAATCCGCATTGATGTACTGGTTATTAGCTGTACGGAACAAACCTCTTTTTACTCTTTTACCGCTTGACTTCCATTCTGCGGGTCTTTCACCGTGAGTAGGAATGAAGTCACGATCAACAAAAGAAGCCTTACTCGTATAGCTTTCTTCCTGTTCAATAAAGATAATACCGTATAGTTCACAGAGTTGAGCGATCCTGTCTTTTAATCTAGCAGTAGGAATAGCAACAAACTTTTGATTAGTTTTTTTTCCCATATTTGCTGATTGCTTTTGCTTTTTATTCCAACCAAAGACAATGGTTCCTATATCATTTTGTAAGCAATGGTTGATTACTATTCGGGCAGATTTATTAACAGCATCTCTCATTTGACGGTTTCGCTTTTCTGTTATTCTTTCGAGCTTTTTGCTCCAGAAACCTTGTGGCTTATTCTCTTTTATAATTGACACCTGCTTGTTATACCAATTATTCAGAGATTTTACTTTTTTGCCATTGAGAATAAAGCTAGTACCAACATTAGACACGCAGGTCAGCCAGTTATTTAGACCATGATCAATTCCAAGTACATTATCTTGACACAAAGAAACTGTCTCAGCTTCAATCTTATAAACCAATTCCAGATAAAAACATCCATTTCGAGGGATTATCCTGTATTCTTTGATGTCTTTATAGTTTAAATTGGAAGGCATAGTCAGGCAAAAATGATCAATATTAAACCAAGCCTTACATTGCTTACCCAGAGTAAATTTTAATTGATTATTGTTGATTAAACTTA
>CAYPSO010000221.1:0-3259 GCA_964413275.1 uncultured bacterium
TTAGAACGACAATGCCATTGCTAAATCTTGAAATTGAGTACAATAAAAGAATTAAACGAGAGCAAGTGGCCATGCAACAAGTCGAAATAAATCTGTACAAACGTGAACTAGTCAAGGAGATTAAAACAGCTTATTTCAAGTATTTACAATCTGTTCAAGCTATCAAAATATATGATATCGCATTGGAATTGGTGCAAGAAAGTAAACGTATCAATGAATCTCTTTTCAAGAATGATAAAGTAAACAGAACGGTGGTTTTGCGAGCCGAAAATGAGATTACAAAGTTTGAGGCAATTCGAGAAAATGCAGTTCAAAATTCTAATTCAGCAAAAGCATATTTCAATTTTTTACTAAATAGAAATATGAATGATAGTATTTCAGTGGATTTGAATTATCAAAATGCGGCTACTTTTTTTGGCGATAGTACTTCTATTTCTCAGAGAGAAGAATTGTTGAAACTGCAAATAGGTAATACCATTAATCAACACGTTGTGGGACTTTCAAAATCCTATATCGTTCCCAAATTGAATACTTTTTTAGATCTTGGATCACAAGGTTTTGATTGGCAATTTGATAATAAAACAAGCTATTACTTCTTTGGGGTTTCACTACAATGGGATTTGTTTGCATCAGGGAGAAATCAGTATAAAGTAAAACAAGCGCAATTAGACAATAAAATCATTCAGTCTCAGACTGATTATGTTGAGACTCAACTTCAACTTCAATTCACTACTGCGGTCAATAATTTCAATGCGTCCTTATTTACTTATCAAGCGTCTGTTTCGGCTTTCAGCACATCCCAAAAATTCTATTCTGATATGCTTCGTCTTTATAAAGAGGGGCAGGCTTTATTTATAGAGCTGCTAGATGCTCAAAACCAACTCATTCAGTCTGAATTGCAGGTTAATATTTCGCTTTATGACACATACATTAAAGCTGCTGAAATAGAAAGAGCAAATGCATCATTTAACATTAATAACTAATAAAATGAACTATAAAAATTCAATCCTAATAACTGTTATAGCCATCAATGTGATGGCTTGTAAAAATGATAAAACAGTCGATAGTATTTCTTCAAATACAGAAACGATCGCTGTGAAAACTTATGCCCTACAAAAAGAAGAAGGCAAAATAACAATCAACAGCACAGGTATGCTCTCTACAGAAAACGAAGCTAAATATTCTTTCAAGACTGGTGGAGTGATTGACCGTATTTATGTAAACGAAGGTGAGTTTTTTGTGAAAGGCAAACTGTTAGCAAAACTCAAAATTGATGAAATTGATGCGGGTTTTATACAAGCTAAATTGGGTAAAGAAAAGGCCGAAAGAGATTTACAAAGAATTACAAACCTCTACAAAGATAGTGTAGCGACTTTAGAGCAATTGCAAAACACAAAAACTGCTTATGAAATTGCTACAAAGCAATTAGAGGCTGTAAGTTTTAATAAGGAGTACGCATTTATTTACGCTACTAATGATGGTTTTGTAACCAAAAAAATAGCTAATGAAGGTGAAATAGTTTCAGGAGGGATGCCTGTTTTAGCTATAAATGAAAACATCAAGGATGCTTGGGTACTAAAAGTGGGGCTTTCGGATAAGGATTGGGCTTTAGTTGAAATAGGAAATACCGCAAACATTTTATTAGATGCTTATCCAGACAAAATTTTAATCGGCTCTGTTTACAGAAAATCTTTGGCAGCCGATATGATTTCAGGGTCGTTTCAAGTAGAAATTAAAGTAAAATGTGAAGGCATTTCACCTGCTTTAGGGATGTTTGGTAAAGCAAAAATTAAAACTAATAATGTCCAAAAATATCAATCTATTCCTTACGATGCACTCATTGAAGCAGATGGTAAAATGGCTTTTGTGTTTGTGCCTATGCCTAATGGTAAGGTAAAAAAACAAGCAATAGAAATAGCCGACTTTGACAATGATAAAGTAAATGTCAAATCAGGTTTAGAGAATATAAGCGAAGTAGTGCTTACTAACTCTGCATTTCTCAACAGTAATTCAACCATCACCATAATTAAATAAGCAGCACTATGAATTTGACGAATTTTTCTGTTAAAAACTATCAATTCACTTTGGTGGTATTTATAATGGTGGCGGTAGTCGGTTTGGTAACGATGTTTACAATGCCAAGAGCCGAAGACCCTCAAATTAATCCACCTACTTACCCCATAGTTGTAGTCTATCCTGGAACAAGTCCGCAGGATATGGAGGAATTGGTTGTTAAGCCAATTGAGAATAAAATTTATGAATTAGAAAATATTGACAAAATAGTTACATCCATTGAAGATGGGTTAGCCATCATCAGAGTAGAATTTAAATATGGTGTTGATGTAGATAATAAATATCAAGAGGTCATCAGAGAGGTCAACGCTTTGCGTACAGAATTGCCCGAAGATATTTTAAGTATAGACATAAGAAAGGTTGATCCAAGTGATGTAAACATTCTCCAAGTAGCATTAATTAGTGAAAATGCCTCTTATGCCGATTTAAAAAAGCAAGCAGATGAATTAAAGAATCAACTTGAAAAAGTTGTGGATTTGAAAAAAGTAAAAGTATCAGGTGCTCCAAATGAAGAAATCCGAATTGATTTAAAGCTTGACAAACTAGCCGAGCTTAAAATCCCTGTAAATGTAGTATTAGGAAGTATACAAAGCGAAGCTGTAAATATCCCAGGAGGAAGTGTAACCGCAGGCAATAAAACATTCAATGTAAAAACCAGCGGTAAGTATATAGATATTGATGACATAGCAAGCACAGTAATTTTCAATGGTAATGGGAAAATCATACTTCTAAAAGATGTAGCAACAATTGGTTATAGAAACGAAGTTGAGAAGCATATTACCCGTTTGAATGGATACAGATGCGTCTTGGTAAATGCTGCTCAAAAAGTAGGGGGAAACATCAGCAATACACAAGAAAAATACCTGCCTGTTATTGAGCAATTTGAACAATCACTTCCTTCAAATATTTCAATTGTCAAACATTTTGACCAAGCAGAAAATGTTAAACTACGATTATCTGGTTTAGGAATTGACTTCTTAATTGCCATCATTTTGGTGCTGTTCACTTTGGCTCCATTGGGTTTTAGGGCTTCATTGGTGGTAATGATTGCGATTCCTCTTTCATTGGCTTTGGGATTAGTGGGATTAAATGCTTTCGGTATTTCATTGAATCAATTGAGTATTGTAGGCTTAGTAGTGTCACTTGGTCTATTAGTAGATGACAGTATTGTTGTGGTAGAGAACAT
>CAYPSO010000222.1:0-3199 GCA_964413275.1 uncultured bacterium
ATCTTTTAATTTCAGCCATTTATCTTTAAAAACCTCGGCTTGTAGATGATAATCTTCAGGATGATTAGCAGGGCTATTTAACTTGAGATATAGAGTCATACGGTGTTGAGTTTCGCTAATTGTCGCTAACCAACAAGGGAAAGTATTGGTTAGATTATCGGTATCAGGGAAGATGAGCTGATAAGCACGAATGCCAACATATTTCAAAGAGTTGGGTATCGGTTCGATTGTATCTAAAATACAGTCCCAATCGATCGCTTTTATTTGTCGTTCTGATATGGCAATTGCACGGGAAAAGTTTTTACAACCTGTTAATTGTGCGGTTCTTAAATTATCAGGATGTTCAAAAATATGTTGTTTTTTACCATGGGCGATCGCTTCTCCTTGATCTATTACTATTAAATTAGGACAAACCCGATAGGCTTCTTCTAGGTTATGAGTAATAAATAATGTCACCCCCTGATAATGAATTAAATTATTTCGGAGCAGCTTTTCCTGTTTATCCCGTAAATAAGTATCTAAAGCCGAAAAAGGCTCATCTAAAAGCATTATCTCTGGTTTACTAGCTATAGCTCTGGCTAACGCTACTCTTTGCTGTTGTCCCCCAGAAAGCTCATTCGGATAGCGATCTCCCATTCCCGCTAAATCCACTGCAATTAATTGTCGCTCTACTTCCTCTTTGATTTCTCGAGGGGATTTTTCTGACGACATACCAAAAGCAATATTTTCTCTTAGAGTAAAATGGGGAAATAAAGCGTAATTTTGAAATAAAAAACCACAAGTGCGCTCTTGGGGGGGTAAATTAATCCCCCGTGTGGAATCGAATAAAATCTTACCATTTAAAATAATACGTCCTTTATCGGGTGTTTCTAAACCGGCAATACATCGCAAAATTAGGCTTTTTCCCGCCCCCGAAGCCCCAAGTAATCCTAAGGGGATGCGATCGCATTTAAAACTAACATTTAATAAAAATTCGGGAAGTTGTTTTTGAATATCGACAATTAATTCAATAGGATATTGTGGTATAGGATAATTATCGGTTTTTTTACTGGAAATAGTTTTTTTATTTAAGAAGGCAAAAAGAATATTGATGGGAAAGAGCGATATTAGCTTTGGGGTATGCGTAAACTTTGAGAGGCAACGATTTGAGTGGTTAGGATTTGAGTGGCTAGGATTTGAGTGGCTAGGATTTAAGTGGCGACGATTTGTGATTTTACGATCTTCTGTCCAATAATTAACTGCTGTAATTACTCCCAGCGAAATAACCAACATAATTATAACTAGCATAAAAGCGCGATCCATTATCCCCCCTTCTGCCGCAAAGAAAATGGCAATAGGAATGGTTTCTGTTTTCCCCGGAATCGAACCAGCTAACATTAAAGTTGCTCCAAATTCTCCTAAAGCACGAGCAAAAGCCAATAAAGTACCAGCAATTAAGCCATGTTTTCCTAAAGGAAGAATAATTTGCCCGAAAATCCTTGCTTCGGAAGCACCCAAAGTTCTGGCACAAGCAATGAGATTACCATCAATTTGTTTAAATGCTCCTAAAGCAGTTTTGTACATTAAGGGAAAAGCCACTACTGTCGAAGCAATAACCGTAGCATACCAAGAAAAAATTACTTTCACCCCAAAATGAGCTAAAAATTGACCGATAAACCCATTTTTACCGAATAATAACAATAATAAAAAACCAACTACGGTGGGGGGAAGCACTAAAGGAGCAGTAAATAATCCTTCAATGATTTCTTTAAATTTACCTCGATAACCTAACATCCACCAAGCAGCCATAATGCCAAGGAAAAAAGTAATTATCGTTGCCGTCGTTGCTGTTTTTAAGGAAATCCAGATGGGAGATAAATCGAAATCAATCATGTTTTTTGAGGGAATTAAAAATTTTTTAGGCCGAAATAATTAAAATTACATCTAAAATCAGTTTTAGTAATCTTGCTGATAATGCCAAGGAAAAAGGTAATTATCGTGGTAGTAGTGGCAGTTTTTAGGCGGAAACTTTTAAGGAAATTCAGACGGGAGATAAATCTAAATCAATCATGTTTTTTGAGAGAATTAAAAACTTTGAAGGCAGAAACAATTAAAATTACACCTAAAATCAGTTTTAGTAATTTGGCAGCGATTATTCCTACTAACATTCCCCCTAAAATTGCCCCAATCATTGAACCCAAACTCATTGGAACGATGGTATTTTTGAAGGCAAGGCGATCGTCATAAGCTTGTTTCTGGGCATAACGCACAATACCAGTAATTACTGTGGGTAAACTAATAATTAAACTTGCTGTACCTGCGGTTTTAATATCAAAACCGAAACCGAAAATGAGAGTAGGAATAATTAATTCGCCTCCTGCTACTCCTAAAATACTACTAACTAAGCCAATTACTAAACCACAGAGAATACCAGCGATAATTTGTAACGATAAAATATCTGGAACAATGGCAGGTAACGCTTCTGGTAAAAAAGCTTCGACGATTAAAGCCAAACCAATTGAAACTAAAAAGACTAAAATAATTTTTTCTAACTGTTCATTCGCGATCCTTCTCGCCCAAGTTGCACCCCACCAAGCCGAAATTCCCGCCCCGATAATTAAAGATAATAGTATCTGTTGATTAGGTATGAGAGAATCTATCGTTAGGGTTTGACTGCGAATAAATAACGAAAAAATAATTGTCACCAAACTAATGGCTAAATTTAAAGGTACTGCTTGACGTGCCGAATAACCTAAAAGACTTGCTAAAACTGGGAGCCGAAATTCAGCACCACCTAAACCCATTAAACCCCCTAACAAAGCTATGGGAATGGATAACCAAAAAGCTAATTGTATCTGAGAATTTTGCCAATATTTATTCATAGCGATCTAACTAAGTTAAGACGTATTTAAGTTGTATATCCTGTTTGTTACTTATAAATAAACCAATCTCCCCTCTCTCCTCGTCTTCCCCTTCCCCCCTCTCACCTTCATCATTAGACATCTCCAACAATTCCTAAAAAGAGGGTTCAAACCCTGAATCTATGGTTGTAAAATCATAGTTTCCGGAGATGTCTATTCTACTTAGATGGGTTTCAGCTTATCTTCTTGCTATGGTTTACGAACTACAATATGGAAAATATGCCAGTATCTATCTTCTCCTAGTGGCGTTAAACCTTGATGTTCTTCTTCTTCTAGTAATTCAATCTCATAAAATTTTA
>CAYPSO010000223.1:0-3180 GCA_964413275.1 uncultured bacterium
CAGGTCGGGCTTAACATTCCGCTGCGCTTCATTTTTAAGCCCTCCTATTCCCCGCACTGCATAAACACAAACGTTGTAAGCAAGCCTAAAGAACGACCGTGCTTCGAAAAAACAGACATCTGAAAATCGAACTTTGATAACTTAATAATAACATACGGACTGACTTTGGCGACACACAGACCGACCTGAATGTTTTAAAAATTTTTCCCACCGCACATTTAAAAAAATAATTTTAGTCAACCGCACATTGGCACATTTGCAAAACCGCACAAGCCGACACACGACCCAAGTTTTGCAAAAGAGCCAATTTTTCCAGCTCACAACGAAACCTAGAAATATTAGATAATTGTTTTCTTTATCCCCTCAATTTGCTCCGTATGCCTCTCCAAATGGGCAGACATCAAGAGCAAAGTTTGATATAAGTCAATCGTTCCCGTTAAAGGATGTTTCCAAAAATGATTGCGCAAGTCGTCTTGGGTTGTTTTCACATAATCTATGGTTGACAATCTTTGCGTAGCGTATGCTGATATTGCATCATCAACAGTCTTAAACTTATTGGACGGTTTAAAAATCTCTGGTGATTTTGCTTTCCATTTTCTACTGGTCATTTTTGGCTGAATATTTTCATCTTTCATTTTGATTTTTTTCCTTTTTTCAGGATCTGATGGTTTAAACATTTCCTCCTTT
This sequence comes from uncultured bacterium, assembly GCA_964413275.1. GTDB lineage: Bacteria > Cyanobacteriota > Cyanobacteriia > Cyanobacteriales > JAABRE01 > JAABRE01. The sequence continues at coordinate 688 of CAYPSO010000223.1, forward strand.
ACTATTTCAGGGAATCGAATTTCAGCGAGAGTAACGTGCTCTATACATTCAGCAATTGACCATTTATTTGACAATTGTTTGTAATTCAACTGCTCAATTGTTAGACCACTAATAGCTGCCATAAACTTTACGTGAGATTGTTGAAGTACTTTAATCATACTTTCTCTTTCGCTATTAAATAGATTTGTACCAAGTTTTGGATTATCTTTTTCTGCTTCTTGTTTGAGCAATCTAAGCCATTTATCGTGTTGCTTCATCAATTTTCGAGGTATAAAAATCTTTTGAAGTTTAGCTAATTTTCCAGTTTGCGATTCATCTGTAATGACTTTGCAACCAGTTTTAGTAGGAATAATAATCCAAGCGTGATGTCCTTGAATTTTATCTTCTTCAAAAGTCCACGCCAGTCTTTCGTTGGGTACAAATTCCGTAACGGTATTATTTAAACTTTGACCCATAGAATTCCAAAACACTTTACTTTCTTTGACTAAATTTTGCTGTGTAGAGTCTTCAAATTTGATATTCTCAATGCCATCATACCAATTAATCCATTTCTTGGCTTCAGTTAACAAGAGCCAGACTTGATTTGGTGTTGCGTTAATTTCAATTTCATTGTGAACATAAAAGTCACTCACATTGGGATTGAATTTTTCTGGCCATTGGATTTTGTTTTCTGCTTCATTGTATTTTCTTGAATACGTTTGAGCCTGAATTTGAAAAACAGAAACGAACATTAGGATGGAGATAAATATTATTTTCATTATTGTTGATTTATGGTGAAATTATTTTTTTGAGATTTTATAAATGGCTTTCCATTTAAAGCCTGAATAAGTGTGAACAAGGCGAGTAAGCCATACAAAATCCCTGTTGCAATGGTTAGTTTGGTGTTTTTTAGGAGATAGAAAGACAGAATTGGCAAAACTTGTAAAGCGTGCATTCCAATAAAATGTGACACTCGCAAATCGCCCACAATTTTACTCCACCCAAAAATGAATAGATTGGAGTTGTCATTTTCTAATCCCACTGAATGACTCATTCTACCTCCCATTAAAGCGCCTTCAAAGGAGAAAACTACAAAAATGAGAATGCCTAAACGGATAGCCCAGACATAATAATTGGGTAAATCAGGAAATGAATTTGTAAAAAATAACAAACCTATGTAAGCGATATATAAGGTAACCAAAGTGGCTGCCAATGCCATCATCGAAAACATTGCAGAATAGAATGGACTGCTAACATTGTAGTGTGAAGTTTTACCTTGACTAGCCATTATAGCAATGTAAACTATTTCAAACCCCAATAACAGAATGACCGACCAATTGAATATATTGATATTAAATGACGGTAAATAATGACAATACCAAGCCATAGCCCATACTAGCGTAAAAGTTGAGAAGGCAAATTTGAAAGGTTTATACCAAGCATTTACATTGTAAACTTGTGTGTTGGTAGTGCGAGCCATTATAAAAAATCCAATAGCAGCCACTAGACAAACTAAGCCATAGTAAAACAAGGTTTCATTACGTGATTTTAATTGAAGTATGAAATTGAACATTGCTATTTAGATTTAATACTTGCCAAATTCTTTTTGATTTTCATCATTATAAAATCAGGGGTAACTCTCGGTAGATTCGCGATAAACCAATTGTTGAAGCCTACTATTTTTTTACCCTTGCCGTTCAATAATAAATTTACACCTGCTGTTGCCACATCTTTAGCAGGTACAGGTTTATTGGTGTTCATTGCATTTGTTTTACGCATTTCCGGTGTGTGAAAAGCAGTTTCAACAGTTCCTGGACAGAGTGCTGTTACAACCACTCCACTTCCTTCTAATTCGGCAGCGATGGTCTCAGAAAATGCCAAAACGAAAATTTTAGTAGCTGAATAGACAGAATAGTAAGGAAAAGGAAGAAATGATAAAATGGAAGCTACATTCATAATTCTACCCGATTTTCTCAAAGCCATATCTTGCGCAAATAATTTGGTCAAAACAACCAAACTGCTCACATTCAGATTTATCATATTTAGTTCATTTTCGAGTGATGTTTCCAAGAAATCACCGTAACCGCCAAAACCTGCGTTGTTAATTAAATGAGACACTATTAGCTTTTCGGATTTCACATCATTGTAAAGCTCTTTTGCTAATTCAGGTTTCGACAAATCTTTTTCAATGTATTGCACATCAATTCCAAATTTGGAAGAGAGTTCCTTTTGCATTTGTTCAAGTTTACCGACACTTCTGGCAACTAATATCAAATTGAATTTTTTAGCTGCCAATTGTTGAGCCATTTCATAGCCAATGCCAGATGATGCTCCTGTGATTAAAATGTATTCTTTCATTTTTATTGTTGTTTTTTATTGTTAATTAATTTTTGTCCAAGTTTCTGTTCTACCAAATAGTGAAATACCTAAATAGCCCCTAACGTCTAATTTGTTGGAAGAAGTAAGTGTGAGTTTACACGAATAGGTTTTTCCATCTTTTGGGTCGTAGATACT
>CAYPSO010000224.1:0-3166 GCA_964413275.1 uncultured bacterium
GATGTCAAAATTCGTAATTATCCTCATGTTAATTGTTTACCTACTCAGGAATGGGACGAATGATCTATCTTTACGATACTAATATTTTTATCTACTATTTTGCCGATGAGTCAAGAGTTAATTTGTTTTTTGCAGAAGAATTTTTACAATTATTGCAGCAACCTTCCTAACTCAAAATGCAGTTTTAGTCACCAACAATGTGAAAGATTTTCGAGAGATTGCTGGACTAAAACTTAAAAATCCATTTTCCAAAAGTAGTTAGCCTATCAAATTTAGTGAATAATAAAAAGATAACAAATAACGAATAACTATTAATATGCAACAAAATCAAGTAATTGGTATTGATTTAGGCGGAACTGCGCTTAAATTTGGCCGTTTTACTAAAGATGGCGAGTGTTTACAGTCTTTAAGTATTCCCACACCTCAACCTAGTACACCAGAAGCAATGGTAAAAGCGATCGCATCTGTAATACCAAAACTCGATCCTGATAAAAATTGTATCGCAATTGGGGTAGGAACTCCAGGCCCGGCTGACGCTCAAGGTAGAATTGCTAAAGTGGCCATTAATTTAGTGGGCTGGAATGATGTACCCTTAGCTGACTTATTAGAAACCGATACCGGATTACCTACGATTATTGCTAATGACGGTAATTGTGGGGGATTAGGGGAAGCATGGATAGGTGCAGGGCGACATTTCCGTAATCTTATTATGCTCACTTTAGGTACAGGAGTTGGTGGTGCTGTTGTCCTTGATGGTAAATTATTTACTGGGCATTTAGGCACGGCTGGAGAGTTAGGTTTAGTTACTTTAAATCCTGATGGCCCTCCCTGCAACAGTGGTAATCAAGGCTCATTGGAACAATATGTTTCCGTGCGAGCCATCCGTCGTCAAACGGGAAAAGAACCAGTAGAATTAGGAGAATTAGCCAAAAAAGGAGATCCAGAAGCTTTAAGATTTTGGCAGGAATACGGCAGGTTATTAGGTGCAGGTTTAACTAGCTCAATTTATGTCTTAGCCCCAGAAGCAGCAATTATCGGCGGAGGAATTAGTGCTAGTGCTGAATTTTTTTTACCCTATACTGAAGCAGAAATAAAACGTCGGGTTTTACCTACTTCCCGTGTTAACTTAAAATTATTGACAGCATCTTTAGGTAGTTTTGCCGGTATAGCAGGTGCGGCTAAGTTGGCATGGACAAGAATTGAAGAAAAATAACCATGACTAATAATAAAATTGCTATTTATCCCGGTAGTTTTGACCCTATTACCTTGGGTCATTTGGATATTATTGAAAGAGGAGCGCAATTATTTGAGAAAGTAATTGTTGTAATTTCTTGTAACCCCAATAAACAACCTCTATTTGAAATCCAGAAACGTTTAGAACAAATTTCTGAATGCACTCAAAATCTAAAAAATATAGAGATAGACAGTTTTATGGGTTTAACGGTAGAATATGCCAAAACTAGAAATGCGGGTGTTTTATTGCGGGGTTTGCGGGTACTTTCTGATTTTGAAAAGGAATTACAAATGGCTCATACTAATAAAACTCTTTGGAGTGAGATAGAAACTGTTTTTCTCGCCACTTCCAATGAATATAGTTTTTTAAGTAGTTCTATGGTTAAAGAAATTGCCAAATTTGGTGGTTCAGTCGATCATCTTGTTCCTAAAAATGTTGCCCAAGATATATATTTATGTTACAAAAACCAGATGAAAATGAATCTTTTATGAATAATGATTCTGTAGTAAATGGGGAATTAAATATTAACTTAGAACTGGATCGTTTAGAGGAACAAATTCTGGATAATCCTCGTATTCCTTTTTTTCGTAAAACTTTAATTAATGAAGATGAAATATTAACTCAAGTTGATGTAATTCGTCTTAATCTTCCCGTTGCGGTACAAAAAGCTTTAGATATTCTCGCTGTAGAGCAAGAAATTATTAGACAGGCGGAAAATCGTGCTAGGGAAATTATTATTATTGCTGAAAAAAGAGCAACCGAAATGATTGCAGAAACTGATATTATGCGACGTGCTGAAGCACAAGCTAAAGAAGTTGAGCAAAAGACAAAAAAACAATGTCAAAAAATGCACCAAGATGCGATCGCAGAATTAGAAAAAATGCGTACTAAAACTTGTCAAGATTTAGAACAACTTCGACAAATGACGGTAACTGAATGCGATGAAATTCAAAAAAGTGCTGATGATTATGCTGATGAGGTATTAAATCGGATTGAGAAACAACTTCACGATATGTTAAAAGTTATTACTAATGGTCGTAAATACTTAAATAAATAATAGTTCGTAGTTCGTAGTTCGTGGTTATTTGTTATTTGTTATTTGCTAAAAACTATATTAGGAGATAAAAAAATGGAAAATAAAGTTAATTGTGCTGTAGATTGTGTAAATGGTTGTGTTTCACCCGATCATTGTCTTAAACAAGAATATGTAGCAGAAGCTTCTAAATTTATTGAAGAAACTTCCTTAGATAAAATGATAGAAATTGCTGAAATTGCCCGGATGAAAAAAATGAGTGCGCCTACTCAATGGGTAATTCCAGATGAATATAAATAATTAAAAACAGAGACATTTTTTCTAATAAAAACTAAAAACTTTTTAAAAGTTAACCTTCTTCAAAACGGATAATGTCATCATCACCCAAATATTCTCCGTTTTGAACTTCAATCATGACTAAAGGAATTACTCCGGGGTTTTCTACACGATGACGGGTATTCATGGGAACATAAGTTGATTGTTTTGCTATTAAAATGGTTTCTTGATCGTCAAAAATAACTTTAGCCGTGCCAGAAACAACAATCCAATGTTCGCTGCGATGATAGTGCATTTGGGTACTAATATGATGCCCTGGTTTGACTTCTATACGATTAATACGATAATAATTTCCTTCTTCTAAAAGAGTAACTTCACCCCAAGGAGGAGTACGGGTATTGTTTGTATCAAGTTGCATTTCTTGACTCATTTTTCTAATTTAAGTTATAAATCAGGTATTCAAATTAAATTTTAACGAAATAATTATTTTATGGGCATTTTTCAAGAAATTGATTCTCTTAACATTTTTATTATAGGAGCTTCTAGTGGTATAGGTTTAGGTTTTGTGGAGATTCTCAGACAATATCCTCAAGTTAACAAAATTTATGCGAGTTATCGTCGCC
>CAYPSO010000225.1:0-3112 GCA_964413275.1 uncultured bacterium
CCTTAATGGTGTCTTTTCTTAGTGGTGTTTTTGCAAATTTGAGATGCACCCAAGTCCTATTCCTTTACCTCCGGGAGTAATTAGTTCTGTGGTTTTTGGGGATGGTAAAGTAATTCCTCTGATCGATCCTTTACAGCTAATTGAAGAATGCTTAAAACAAGAGTTAATTAATCCTGAGACTGAAGAAATTTTAGCACAAAAAGATTCTCAACCATTACAAGTTCTCACTCCAACTATTTTGGTAGTTGATGATTCTGTTAATGTACGCCGTTATCTTAGTTTGACATTAGAAAAAGCAGGGTATAAAGTCGAACAAGCTAAAGATGGACAAGAAGCCGTAGATAAGCTGGTTGGTGGACTTTCTGTTCAAGCAGTTATTTGTGATATTGAAATGCCTCGACTTGATGGCTATGGAGTGTTAGAAGAATTAAAAGGTAAAGCAGAATTTCAAAATCTTCCCATTGCCATGTTAACTTCCCGCAGTAACGAAAAACATCGCAAATTAGCCATGAATCTTGGTGCATCTGCCTATTTTTCTAAGCCATATAACGAACAAGAATTGTTAGAAAAACTAACAGAGTTATTAGCTCTTTAAATCTTTAAATCTTTAACCTTATTCTTTATATAGCGTTTCTAAATGATTTGTAAACTTTTCTCTCTCTTCTCTCTTCTCTCTTCAGACTTCTTGCAGAAGTCAGGGAACAGGGAACAGGGAACAGGCAACAGTAAGTACCTAAACAAAATTAATTGTAGGGTGGGCAATGCCCACCAAAGGGCTAACACTTTTATCCAGAGATTATGATAAGCATTGCCCACCACTCGATTTTTGTATAATTAATTTTGTGTATCTACTTAGAATAAATTGATAATTTCAATATTGTTATTTATTACTTTTCTACTTCTTGGTGCGCTTTTATATTCTGAGGTTTCCTCAGAATAAGCGCATCCGCTTCTTGCTCCGTCCTTGCTTGGAGGAGACCTCCGAGCGGGCGGTGCGCTTTTGCAAGAGGTCTTATCTAATTATAAATAGAGAATTAATTCTTAATTTTGTGTTTAATTTTATATTAAATTATATTAATAATTAACTGTTTCCGATCTGCTATAATTCTTTAGCAATATTTCTTATATATTTGTGTCTTTAAACACAATAAAAACAATATTAACCAAACAAATGAAACAAATAAATTTAAAATGTACTAATTGTAATTATGATAATCCATATAATAAACTAATTAATGGTTGCCCAATCTGCGGAGAAACAATATTAGAAGCTAAATATAATCTAGATAAATTATTGAATTGGTCAGAAAAGATTAAATTAAGAAATACAGATTTATGGCGTTATCACGAACTATTACCAATTTACAATCTTGATAATATAATAAGTTTAGGGGAAGGATTTACTCCTTTAATTCATAGTAAAAAATTAGGTGAAAAATTAGGTTTAAAAAACCTTTATTTTAAAGATGAGCGTCAATCTCCCACCGCTTCATTTAAAGCTCGACAAGCAACTGTCGCTATTTCTTTATTAAAAGAGCAAGGTATTAAAGAAGTTGCACTTGCTTCTACGGGCAATGTAGCCATGTCCTATAGTGCTTATGCAGCTAGAGCAGATATTAAATTATATTGTTTTTTTCCCAGTTTAGTTCCAGAAGAAAAAATTAGAGAAGCGGCAGTTTGTGGGGCAGAAATATGCAAAATTGATGGTAATTACGATGAAGCTAAAGCAAAAGCCGCAGAATTTGCCCAAAATAAAGGAATATATCTAGATAAAGGCCTTAAAACCTTTGCCGGAGTGGAAAGTATGAAAACCATGGCCTTTGAAATAGCCGAACAATTAAACTGGAAAGCCCCTGATTGGTATATTCAAGGCGTAAGCGGTGGCATGGGGCCAATTGGTGTAACTAAAGGCTTTCAGGAATTACAACAATTAAATTTAGTACAAACAATACCCGCTTTAGGCTTAATTCAATCGGCAGGTTGCGCTCCTATGGTAAAAGCTTTTACTATGGATGCAATGACAGCTACTCCTATCGAAAATCCTCAAACTGCGATCGCAACTTTAGCTACAGGCAACCCCGGTAAAGCCTATGAGCTACTATATCAATTAATCAAGCAACATGGCGGTGCTTTTGCCGCCGTTACCGACGAAGAAGCCTATACCACTACTCGCTTATTAGCCAGACTAGAAGGTATCTCTGTAGAGCCAGCCACAGCAGTTGCTTTTTCTGGTTTGATGAAATTAGCCGAACAAGAAATTATCAAATCTGATGAAATAGTAGTGATTAATTGTTCTGGACATACCTACCCAGTTGAACCTTTTATCATTTACGGTTCGTAGTTTTTATTGGTTAATAGCGAATAGTTCATCACCATACCACGAAACTAATATTTATCATTAACCATTTACCATTTACCAATGTTTAATGTTTAATGTTGAACCACCAATACAGAGCAATTAGCATGATGTACAACATAATTACTCACACTACCTAATAAAATCTCACTCAAACCAGTACGACCACGACGACCGAGTATAATTAAATTAGCATTCCATTCCTTAGCTCTGGCACAAATTTGTACACCTGCCTCACCCGTAGAATAGGCACATTCGGCTTCAATCCCTAATTCCTCTGCTTGTTTGCAAAAAGATTTTAGCCATTGATTTAATTCTGCTGTTGTCTCTTTTTCTAATTCCTCCTCTAATCGAGCCATATTCGTAGCGTAAACACCGCCATAAGTATAAATACTACTAGCAGCAACAAAATCACCAACCCTAGGTACATTTCCTGAAACACAATGAAAAATCATTAATTTACTTTTGTATTTTTGGGCTAAGTCGCAAGCTTGCTGAAAAATTTCCGATGTTGAGTCAAGGTAATCAACAGCAACTAAAATTCTTGAAAAAGAACTCTCTTGGGTACTAATTTCTTGTGTAGTCATTTTTCCGCCCCCAACCCAATAGCTTATATTTTTACTCTGACACAAATCTCGATGAAATATCTGATTTTGAGAGAAAAATTAACAGAAAAAAAATTTAGGACATTGAACATTTATCATTTATAGAACCCATTTGAGATCTTTTTAGGCGATGCCGAAGGCACGCTGCGCG
>CAYPSO010000226.1:0-3111 GCA_964413275.1 uncultured bacterium
AGCTATATTTCGGCACAATTAAGGAGAAAAGTAGATCAGCGTTCTCAACAACGTTTTATTAGAAAACAAGTTAGAAAATATCTTGATATTTCCTTACCTGAAGTTAAACATTTATTGAAATCTTCTTTTCACGAAGAACGGTTGTTTGCTTTATTGTTATTAGTTTATCAGTTTAATAAAGGTTCTGAAAAAGAAAAAACAAGTATTTATCAATTATATCTAAATAATACAAAATATATTAATAATTGGGATTTGGTTGATAGTTCTGCTGCCCAAATTATAGGTGCTTATCTCGAAAATAAAGATAAACAATTAATTTATGAACTCGCTAAATCTAATCATCTTTGGTCACGAAGAATATCTATTATTTCAACATTTCATTTTATTAAAAATGAAAAATTTGATGATACCTTAAATATCTCTAAATTTCTGATAAATGATAAACATGATTTAATTCATAAAGCCGTAGGATGGATGCTTAGAGAAATTGGTAAAAGGAATCTAGAAATGGAAAAAAGTTTTCTTAAAGAAAATTATCAACAGATGCCTCGGACAATGTTACGTTATGCCATAGAAAAATTTTCCGAATCTGAACGACAAAAATATTTAAAAAGGCATATTTGACAATTTTTCTATTAATTCTTCATCAAGAATTGGTGAGATAGACGTTGTTTTCTTCTTAGCTGTGGCTCTAACTGCCTCTGAAACATAATAATCATATATTTCGTTTAAATCATAGATAACTTGTTCGGTAATAGGATATAAAATATCAACTTCATTACCAGATATTTCTCTCGTATCAATTTCATACCAACACTTATGATTAGGTGCATAAGCAGCAACAAATACAAAAGAATTATCGTAATAAACAGATAATAAATTACGAGGAAAATCGTATTTAATCAAATAATTATCGTGTTTTAATATTGATATATCTTCATCAGGAAACTTTAAAGATAACATCGTATATAGCCTTAAAGCCAAATTGTGACCTTGATAATGATCCAGTTCGGTGAAACTCATCTTTTTTAAGTAATAAATAATAAGTTTTATTTGTTAGAAGTTATTTGTTGTTTTAGGGATTTTAAAATTTGTAAAACACTATAAAGTTCTTGATTAGAGATAAAAGGAGCAAATACTTTAGAAACATCATATTGTCGAGTTTCAACTTGGTTGAGTTTAACAAATAAAATATCATCCCCGTTAGTCATCATGGCAAAACTAGGTTGATTGGGGTGAGGATTAGCCATTAAATAAGCTAGAGTTTGAGGTAATGCTGACCACACTGAAAGGGCTGTTTTCTTGGATTCAAGAACTATGACCCAAAGTTGATTCTGAAGTACCAAAACATCAATCCGTCCTTGTAAAACTTCTTCACCATCATCCAAAATAATTTGTACAGATTCTTCTGCTCGCACCTTGAAGGGTGGGTCGTAGAATCCAGCAATACCTAAAAGTGGAGAAGCTAATAAAAGCATTACAGTTCCTTCTAGTAAATGACTTTCATTACGTTGATACAAATACCTCTTTCTAAGTTGATTAAGATTTATTTTTTCGTATTCAGTAAGAACCGGTAAATTTGTTTGCCACTCGGTAAAGAATTGCTCGTCTTCAGTACGTTGAAGACTAAATTTTTCTTCAGCAATTTTTAAAGTAGTAATTGCTTGTGTGATTGCTGTTATTACCATCTTTTTTAAGTAATAAGTAATAAGTGTCTTACGTGGTTGTGCTAGGTAGGCCAAGCCGACCGCACCCCACGCGCAATAAGTAATAAGTCTAGAGAGTCATTTCAGTTTTCAAACTTCTGACTGTCTTGGTGGACGTTCCCTCTCTTGGTCGGCTTGCTCTAGCGGAGGAAACCTCCGCGAGTTCCGACCGCTTGCGACTCCTGACGAATGACTTCTCCTAGAGCATTTCTCTTCTTATTAAAATCATCATAATAAGATGAAATAGAAACAGAGTAGAGAAAATCAGAATCTTTTTGTTTGAGAGAATTAAACTGAGTTAATGATAACATATTCTCAACTTTATCATCACGATAATACCAAATTTTGTTATGAGGATGATAAGAAGCAGCTAAATTAACTTCTTGAGTTTTTAGATTGGTAATAGTTAACAGATTACTATCGACATCAAAACGTATTTGATAGTTATCATCTTGAAAACAATCACCATTAACAGTAGAGATTGCATAAAGAGTTTCAGCCAATTCATTAACCATCCTTTGACCTTCAATTTTATTGAGAATTTCAGGAGATAAAGGAGGACGCTTACCGTTTAAATCAAATTCAGCTTTCCCTCCATCTTTTTCAGTTAAAGAATGTTTTTTATGCTTATAATTAATTGATTTTTGTTCGATATTTGGTGTAGATTGTTGAGTAATTACAGATTTTTCAGTTTTACTTTCTGGTTGTTCATTGATTATCTCTAATCTCTTATTAGTTGGTAAAAACTCAGGATATTTCAAAGAATTTAAAGTTTTAACCTTTGAGGAACTAACTGATAAATCCTTAACAGTATTTATTAATAATTCTCGATTCTTAATAATATCTTCGGAATTATTAGCAGATTGAGGTGGAAGTTCGGTAAATTTAGCAGCGCAAGCGATCGCATCAAATGAAGTCAGAAGTCTGGAGTCAGAAGTCAGAAGTTTTTCTTGTTTGACTTCATTGGACTTTTCATTATCTTGATGAATACTTGTTTTATTAATTGGTAATTCCTGACCTTTAATCCCACCTCTGACTTCTGACTTCTGACTTCTGACTTCATATAATATTCTCCCCTCCATTCCTGATTAAAAACTCCTGAATTTAATTCGTATAATCGTTGTTGCCAATCTTGTTCATCATAAATTTCTAATTGAGCTACCGGATTAGTTTTTAAATCCTCTAAAATAAGCTTGAGAAATTCCTTATCTTCTTGTTCAGATAATGAGATAGGAGTGTAAGATTTATCTTGAATATCAACATTTTCCGAACCTATACTAACAACAGAATCAAGATTACCATAAGGATTTAAAGCTTGAAAATCATCCAATCTTTCTGAGATTGATTCATCAGGAACATATAAAATAGTATCTTTATCTTCAATTAAATATTCAGCAGATTTTAA
>CAYPSO010000227.1:0-623 GCA_964413275.1 uncultured bacterium
TTCTTACCATTAGTGTTTCTAAACATTTTGGTAAAGGTGCAACTTCTTGTTGAGATGGACTTACAACCCACTGGTAGTTTCCAGTAATGGGATGACTGGATGGAGGCAAAATTGACGTTAATCCAGAACTCCGAAGCTGCAAATCCGTAAAAGTAGTGGTATAGAGATTTGGACTACCTCTAAATAAATACTGGCAGCGTCCACTTCTCCCAGACGTAAACTGCACGGTAAAAGGAAGCGTACCCTTGGTCAATTCTTTGAGCTTTTTCACTCCCTGCCAACCATCAACATCGATCGCAATCAGAAAATCTGGTTCTAATCCTGTCAAAACCCCGTATCCAAAACATTGAGCTAAATATTGTTCTCCTAATTGATTTTTGACGGGAACTAACCCCTCATGCGTCAAAAGGAGTTTCTGAAGTTCCAAAGGATTATGGGGGATATTTTGCCACCTATAGCCCAAAGGACGTTTGTTTAATCCCACAGGAACAAGTTGCCAATCAGGAGGAATTGTATTTAATTCATCAATTAATTTATTTAGCATCGAACAAAATTGTTAAGTTTATCGTGATGTTCAATGCGTCAGCATTATCTAAATTACTTACATCTGAAGAACTAAAACA
>CAYPSO010000227.1:723-3080 GCA_964413275.1 uncultured bacterium
AGAAAGCAAGAATTAAAGAAATAACGAAATCTTACTTAAGAATCCAGTTTAACGGTTTACTCTTCTTCTAGCTTTCCTTTACTTACATCTGAAGAACTAAAATAAGAAAGCAAGAATTAAAGAAATAACGAAATCTTACTTAAGAATCCAGTTTAACGGCTTACTCTTCTTCGAGCTTTCCTTTACTTACATCTGAAGAACTAAAACAAGAAAATAAGAATTAAAGAAATAACGAAATCTTTATTTAAAGCTATAATTGAACTTTATGAATAGAAAATAACTAAAGCAAGAAAGCAAGAAATAATAAAATGTATATTATCGCCATAACAGGATATAAAGGCGGTGTCAGTAAAACAATCAGTTCGATTCACATCGCTCGATTTTTATCAGATTACGGTAAGGTTTTGTTAATTGATTCCGATCCTAATCGTTCAGTGGAAAAGTGGGCAAAGCGAGCCGAGTTATCACCACCATTTAAAGTTAAGAATGAAAAATCAGCACCAGCACATATTGCAGGGAATGATTTTTTGGTGCTTGATACTCCAGCAAGACCGGATAGTAATGAACTCAAGGAAATTAGTCGGGAAGCTCATCTAACTATACTTCCTTGTGTTCCTGATGCTATTAGTTTAGATCCTATGCTCCAAATGTTTAATGATTTAGCAACTGATGCTATTTATCGAGTGTTAATTTCTATTGCTCCTTCTTATCCATCTAGAGCAGCAGAAGAATTAAGAAACTTGCTTAATGAAAATGAAGTTCAAATTTTTCAAGGTCAAATTCGACGTTCTGCATCAATTGTCAAAGCGATTGACATGGGGCTTACGGTAGCTTCCATGAAAGGAAGGGATAAGTTACCTTGGCTAGATTATCAGACTATAGGTAAAGAAATATTAGAGGTAATTAACTATGAGTCGGCTAAGTAAAGTTTTTGATAAAGCAAAGGAATCATCATTAGAAAATAAAGAAGAAACTAAGCAAGAAAGCAAGAAAACAAGAAAGCAAGAAGTTGTTAATATTAATTTTAAGGTTGATGTTGAAACAAGAAGAAAGATTAAACAATATGCAGCAAAACATGATAAATCTTTAAAAGAAGTTTTTGAAACTGCGATCGAATTTTATATTGAAAACCACCCTTAAACTTTTGCTCTCAAAATAGGTAAATTAATCAAGAGGAGGAATAATTATTCCTCCTTATACCGCTCTATTTTTGCACTAGAAAATCAATAATCTGTTGAGCTGCTTTTTGGATTCTTGAACCACATTTTTGTAGATTAGCAATCGCATCAGAACCATTTTGCCAATCAGCTATATATGCAAAAGAATAATCGCTAGTGTCTAAATCAAAATGGTTCATCACAATATACGCAACTGATTCAGCTTCAAGTTCAGCCTCAGAACGGCTTAAATGTCCTTCATACTGCTCCTTGGAGTGCAAAATTGAATGAGCCAGTTCGTGAGCAAGAGTTTTTGCCCTATGTGCAGGTGATAAAGCGTCATCAACCACGATTTTCACGGGTTTTCCCTCAGAAAATTGGCAATATCCCTTGGCGTTCAACGCACCCTGAAAATACACGGGTACTCCATTATTCTCGCTAAACTTGACCAATAAATCTATTAGACCTTTATCATCGCCTTGGATTGATGTTTCAATTGATGGTAATTCTTCTCCTTCCGTCTGTCCAACATCAAAGACATGAACACACTTAAATCCAGAGAGGATATAGCTTTCATTCTCATCATCAGTTTTCTTGTAACGAATGGGAGCTAAAATCTGGATACCTTTTTCGCCCTTTCTCACATTTCGAGAAAGCTTCTTCCAAGTGTTGTATCCTGCAATGCGACTAGCTTCAGGATATTGTTGCAAAATTAATAATATGTTTCGGAAACTATAATTGTGGAATTTTGATTGGGTTTTTAGATATTTTTTCCAATCACCACTTTCTAGTAGATTTTGGATTCCTTGTTCTAACTTGGTTAAAGATTCTTCTAATTTTGTTGTTGTAACCATCAGTATTTCCTCTAAGATTTTTTATTCTTATTAGAAATTGGCGATAGCCACAATTTGAAGTCAGAAGTCAGAAGTCAGAAGTCAGAAGTAATAAGTAATAAGTAATAAGTAATAAGTGAAGAGTCTTTCTTACTTATTACTTATACTCAATAAAACTATCATTTTTGGACAAGAGCCAGCATAAAATTTTGATTAATTTGAATTAATTCTCGCTCCACAAAAATTTTGATTAAAGGCTTTTTAATGTTTTTCAGTATTTTCATCAGATAGCAAGAATTAACGAGGAAATTCACCAAGCCCTTCGGGCTGAAGTAATGAGTAATAAGTAATAAGTAATGAGTGAAAG
>CAYPSO010000228.1:0-3071 GCA_964413275.1 uncultured bacterium
TACCTTAATGGTGTCTTTTCTTAGTGGTGTTTTTGCAAATTTGAGATGCACCCAACTATTAATGCCGATTGCAACGGAGCTATTAATATATTAAGGAAAGTAAGCACACAGCTAGGTTTAAACTTAGCCAAGGTGCGTAGGGGAGCATTGACTCTCTCCAAGCGGTATGATGTTAACAATTTAGCTAAATCATATCGTAAGCATAGCGAACAGGTTTTAACCTGTGTAGCGACATCTGCTTAGAATCCACGTCATTTTAATGCGTGGAGAAGTCAATTCCAATTATTATAAATAAATAAAATTTTGATAAACAAATAAAATTTTGTGGCAAAATTGACAGATACAAAAATAATGTTGTGTACCACAAAGGAAATAAAATAATGTCTTTAAGACTTGGAGATACCGTTCCTAATTTTACTCAAGCTTCTACAGCCGGAGATATTGATTTTTATCAATGGGCAGGAGATAGCTGGGTAGTGCTATTTTCCCATCCAGCAGACTATACCCCAGTATGTACCACAGAATTAGGAGAAGTCGCTAAACTCAAGCCAGAATTTGATAAACGCAACGCTAAAGTAATTGCTTTAAGTGTTGATGATGTTGATTCCCATAATGGTTGGGTAGGAGATATTGAAGAAACCCAAAATACTGCTGTTAATTATCCCATCCTTGCCGATGCGGATAAAAAGGTGTCCGATCTTTATGATATGATTCATCCTAACGCCAACGCTAAGGTAACAGTTCGTACTGTTTTTGTGATCGATCCTGACAGAAAGTTACGTTTAACTATTACTTATCCTCCTAGTACAGGTCGTAACTTTGAAGAAATCCTTAGAGTAATTGATTCTCTGCAACTTACGGATCAATATTCTGTAGCAACACCTGTTAACTGGAAACAAGGAGAGGATGTTGTCGTTGCTCCCACTATACCCACTGAAGAAGCTAAAAAGAAATTCCCTAAAGGTGTTACCGAAATCAAATCTTATTTACGCATGACACCTCAACCTAATAAATAAATTTAAGGTTGTTATTCATCTCAATTAATTTTTGATTTTTAGCCTAAAAACAGATAAAGTGGACAAAGAGAAAGTTAATAGTTTCTTTTTGTCTTATCTGTTTGTTTTCTTGTACTTATTATTTTTCTCAAAAATAATTAATAAATAACTAATAACTAAAAACAATTATGGATATTAAAAACGGCTTTACTGATGCAGTTGGCAATACACCTTTAATTCGCTTAAATAGTTTTAGTGAAGAAACTGGTTGTGAAATACTTGGAAAAGCTGAATTTCTTAATCCGGGTGGCTCAGTTAAAGATAGAGCAGCATTATATATTATTGAAGATGCAGAAAAAAAAGGACTCCTCAAACCCGGAGGCACAGTAGTAGAAGGTACAGCAGGTAATACAGGCATAGGTTTAGCCCATATCTGCAACGCTAAAGGCTATAAATGTTTAATTATTATTCCTGATACTCAATCCCAAGAAAAAATAGATTTATTGAGAACATTAGGGGCACAAGTAAGGACAGTGCCAGCAGTACCCTATTCCGATCCTAACAACTATATCAAATTATCGGGAAAAATTGCGGAGGAAACTGAAAATGCAATTTGGGCAAATCAATTTGATAATCTTGCTAATCGTCTCGCCCATTATGAAACTACAGGGCCAGAAATTTGGGAACAAACAGAAGGTAAAATAGATGCTTGGGTAGCAGCAACTGGTACAGGGGGTACTTATGCTGGAGTCGCAATGTATTTAAAAGAAAAAAATCCCAAGATTAAGTGTGTAGTTGCCGATCCGATGGGTAGTGTATTGTATAGTTATGTTAAAACTGGGGAACTAGAAAAAGAAGGAAATTCCATCACAGAAGGCATTGGCCAAGGTAGAATCACCGCTAATATGGAAGGTGTACCAATAGATGATGCTATTCGTATAGACGATCCAGAAGCAGTTAGAATTATTTATCAATTATTACATAAAGATGGTTTATTTGTAGGAGGCTCGGTAGGTATAAATGTAGGTGCAGCCTTACAATTAGCTAAAGAATTAGGCCCTGGACACACTATTGTTACAGTGCTTTGTGATAGTGGTAGTCGTTATCAGTCTCGTCTCTATAATAGAGAATGGTTAGCATCAAAAAATTTAGCTTAGATTTAGTTAATACTTATTAGTTAGCTTTTAGTTTTATTCTTGTTTTACTTCATAATTCATAATTCATTTGTAAATTGTTTTTCTAAATCTTTATATTTAGCAATTTCAATAAGTTCAGCAAATTCCGTAAAATTTACTAAATCAGTAAATTCTTGAGTATTGCCATATTCTCGTAAATAACTTAAAGATGCAAACATAGCTTTAGTTGCAGCAAATAAACCAGTCAAAGGATAAACTACAATTTTAAAACCTAATTTTGCTAATTCTTCTGAAGAAAGACAGGGTGTTTTTCCTCCTTCAATAACATTAGCAAATAAAGGAATATTAGGTAAACCAGAAACAATTGCTTTTAAATCTTCCACTGACTGAGGTGCTTCTACAAAAACAATATCTGCACCCGCTTTAAAATAAGCTTTGCCTCTTTTAATCGCTTCATCTAAGCCTAAAGGTGCGCGAGCATCGGTACGAGCTATGATGACTAAATCATGCTCACCTTTGGCATAAACGGCAGCTTTAATTTTTTCAATTTGCTCTGATGCAGAAATTACTCGTTTTCCTGCAAAATGTCCGCATTTTTTCGGCCATTCTTGATCTTCTAAAATTATGCCAGCAACACCAAATTTAATTGCTTCTGAGACAGTACGAATCACATTTAAAGGATTGCCATAACCAGTATTATAAAGTTTCTTCAAGAATATAGACATTTATGGAAAAATATAGTCTTTTCTCTTGATTACTTGACAACGCAGCACAATTTAAACTAGCATCATCTTATCCGCTCGAAATAACTAATTAATCTAAAATGTTTAATCAATTTCAAGCAGAACTTTATCAACGCCTACAAAATTTTGAACTAGACGATCCAACCTGAAGGGGTGACGACACCTCTGAAACGATTAAACTGTAAACATTTCAAGAG
>CAYPSO010000229.1:0-3016 GCA_964413275.1 uncultured bacterium
TTGATATCCCGTTGGCATATTGTACATTTTTCTAATTAACAATATACGCAAAACTGATTTTGCTTTACACACCGACGCAGGCACAGCCTACGCCGAACATGAGTTTGGTAGATTTGGAGAAGACCAAAATAGTCAACATCCGTGGGTCTTCAGTCAAGAAATATCCAAAAGGATACGACTTTTTAGGTTTCACCATCAAGCCAAGTTCGTTTAAACATACGGAAAAAGACCAAGTTAAAACCATTCCAAGCTTATTTGAAAGCAAGAGCTCCAAGACTAAAATCTTGGTAAAGTTCAGAAGCTTGCAGATACACAAGAAACGCAAATCTATTGAAGAGGTAGCTAAAGAAATTAATCCCATAATTAGAAGGATTATCAACTACTACCAAAAATTCAGGAAAAGCGAAATGCGAGAGGTTTGGAGAAAGCCAAAACATTAGACTATTGAAATGGGTGAAATGGGAAAAGGGATTGTATAAGTTTGCTAGTATAAAATACCTGAATACCAAGTACACCGAAAAGCCCGATTTATGCCTAGATTGGTCATTGGTAAGTCCAAAAATTGAAATACATTTACGTGATTCATCAACATGAAGAGCCGTATGAAGGGAGACTTTCACGTACGGTTCTGTGGGAAGGTAGGGGTGAAATTCCGCTGTCTGACCTGATTACCTGCCATTTTAAAACCCCTACAACAGAAACCTCCAAGTCGTAATAAAAATGTAAACATTTCTGCAACCGAACTTTGAGTTGCTTGTCTAATGAAGAAATATGATCAATGAAAGTAATCATTCTTCTGACAAAGTAATTGTCACTAATATCTTGAATGGAAACATTCAGGATTTTGCTGTTGTGGTAAAAACCACAGAAAAATTGGTAGCTCAAATAGTGCGGAAAATGACGACAAATGAAGATGACCAAAAAGACCTTGTACAAGATATTTATTTGAAAGCTTATCAAAACTTGGCCTCGTTTCATTTCAAATCTAAATTATCAACTTGGATTGCTAATATTGCTTTCAATACGACATTAAATTATCTTCAAAAAAGGAGAATCCGAATCATTGGAATTGAAAATACAATTGAACATAATTTTACAATTAATGACAATCCAGAGTTAGCTACTATCAAAACTGAAACAGTAGAAATTCTTAATTCTGAAATATCTAAACTTCCGCCGTTGTATAAAACTTTAATTACACTTTACCATTTAGAGGAACTGCATAATAAGGAAATAGCTGAGATTACCGGCTTGCCAGAAGGAACTATAAAAAACTACCTATTCAGAGCAAGAAAAATTCTTAAAGACAACATTAATCACCATTATAAAAGCGAGGAATTATGAAAAGTAACCATTTGACAGACGAAACTTTGCAAGCATTTCTATTAAATGAATTGCAAGACGATGCCATAACAACACACCTTGCAGTGTGCTCTGCCTGTAGTGAAAAACTTGAAATTTATCAGCATTTGATGGCTGACATTTCAAAAACAGCACCTGAAATATTTCCTTTTGACGTTACAACTGTTGTGATGGAAAAAATCAAAGAGCTAGAAACTCATAAAGAGAAAAATACAAACATTTTATTGTACATGAGTTTGTCTATCGTTTCACTAGTCGCTTTGGTTTTACTATATCCTTTTGTAAAAATAATTTTTAGTCAATTCAGATCATTTTCAATAATGGCAAATGTATTTATGTTGGTTTCTGTTTTGGGAGTTGTAATTTTCTTAGTGAATGATTTATTCCGACAATACAAGCAAAAAGAAATGTTGCTTTCGCAAAAAAATTTTGCAACCGAAATCAGAAATAACTGTCTAATAAATTATAAATAAAAACATTTAGAAAGTGAAAAAAATATTTACGAGCATCATCAGCTTAGCTTCATCAACATTTGTTTTTGGACAAGATTATGTCTCAAAAAATGCGTTGCCCACACAGCTATCGTTGGATAGTGGTATCGATAATAGTGAATCTATTGAAATTTTTATGCCTATTTTTGCCATTACACTTGTCGCAATACTGGTAGTTCAAATAACAAGAATTATTTTAGAAAGCAAACTCAAAAACAAAATAATTGACAGAGGTATTTCTGAACAATTGGCAAGTGCCATTTTAGGAAACAGTGCAGCCGATAAAAAGAATGATAGTATTAAATGGGCATTTTTGCTTATAGGTTTAAGCGGTGGGCTCATCGTTTCATACAATACAATGCCATTGCACATTCACTCAATAGCTATCATAACTTTTAGTCTTGGACTGAGTTATCTATTCTATTATTTCTATCAGAGAAGAAACAATATCTAGCTTCTTTTATCTCTTTTTTACAAAATATTTATACTACAAACATTGATGCTTGTAGCGTATTGCGAAAAACCAAAGAAAGTAAACTCTGCTATAATAAATTTATAAATCGTAAAAAAATTAAATAATGAAATATACTGTCACGTTAATAGCACTTTTTTATGTTGCTCAAATAGTATTCGGACAAGGAAAGCAAGTTACATCATCTCAAAATTTAACTATGGGTCATGTTGCCACGAAAAAAATGGAAGCAGAAATTGATGTTATTTTCAATCAGGCATACCCCTACAATACTCCAGGAGCAACTGTTTTGATTGCTAAGGGCAACAAAGTTATTTATAGAAAGGCTTTTGGTATGGCCAACTTAGAACTGAATGTACCAATGAAGCCCGAAAATGTATTGCAACTGGCTTCTATTACCAAACAATTTACAAGTGTAGCCATTATGATTCTAATGGAACAAGGCAAACTCAGCCTTCAAGACCCTTTGTCGAAATACATTGCAGATTTTCCAAGAGGAAATGAAATTACACTCCATCATTTGCTGAATCATACTTCCGGTATAAAAGATTACACCAGAATACCTGATTTGAGAGCCAAAACTCGACTAGATATGAACCCCGAAGAGATCATTAGTACTTTTAAAAACGTGCCTTTGGAATTTACCCCCAACGAGATGCATGATTATAGTAATTCAGGTTATGTGCTTTTA
>CAYPSO010000230.1:0-3012 GCA_964413275.1 uncultured bacterium
AATATTTAATTCGCAATTTTACATCTAAATGAGACTTGAATTTAGCATCTTTTTTGAGACTGAATAATTCTGTTTCTTCGTTGTAATCGAAATTACCCATTAAAATTGGTGTTAAATCTGAATATTCTTTTTTCAATAAATCTAAAAAGCCTAATTCTAAACCCTTAATAATTAATTCGTCATTAATTTGCTCAAGGGTTGCACCATCATTTTTAGCAATAATTCCTTCAATAGTTTCAATCACAATTTCAGCTATATCCATGCCTAAGTTAGCTTTCATAATTGCTTTAGGGCTACGAACTTTACGAAAATTGATAATTAATTGTCCTGATAAAACTGTAAAAGGATTTTGTCTTTTCTTGAAGCTAGTTTGACCATTTTTTTGAGCTACTGCTCCTATATATTCAAAACCACAGCTTTCCGCCGTATCAAGAATTAAATGCCAAAATTCTGGGTCTTTATGGGCAAAAACAAAGGATAACCAGCGATCGAATTTTAATACTCGATACATTTCTCTGATACTTTGAGCAATTAATTGATTATATTCATCCTTAGTTTTTTGATGTTCACCTCCTTCAATTGCTTCTTGCTGATAGTCGTTTTCTGTTACTTCTAAATCAAGCCAAGCATTCCACATAGTTGATAAATCTAAATAGGGTATTTTCTTACCATAAGGTGGATCGGTATAAATATAATCTACACTTTCTGAGGCAATAAAGCTTAAATCTGTAGCTGAATTTTTAATTATTTGTGCGTTAGAAACGGTCTTTTCGTTAATAAAATATTCCATTTCTTTTTTGGCAGCAACTATTTTTTTAAATTTTGTTTCATAAATTTTAATCAATGGCATTGTACCGGGTTCAGGTGCAATTCTATAACGATAATATCGAAAAACTGAAGAATCACCACCACCTTCAGTTTTTGTATAATGAAAAGTTAAATTATGCTTATTTAATGTGCTTGAAAAAGCCACCATTAATGAATCTCTAATATTTTTCTTTTTCTCTTCTTTAATAATTGATTTTAATAAACCTAATTGTGCTAATTGCTTATCACTAAATAACTGTTCAACTGTTTCCACATCTGAACCTTTAGGTAATTGTAAACCTTGGGGATAGGGATATTTTTGCAATGCTTTTTTAATTTCTGCTTCTGTTTTAGGTTCTTTCTTTTGATATTCCGTTTTTACCCTTTCAAAAGCTTCTGAAAATTCGTTTAAATTTACGGGAATAATTAAGGAATTAACCAGAAAAACAGCCATCGGATTTATATCTATACTAATGGCTTTTCGATTATTCATTAAAGCTTCGATCGCAGTAACTCCACTACCGCCAAAAGGATCGAGGACTAAATCACCCGGTTTGCTAAAATTTTTAATGTATTCAGCAACCACATTCCAAGCTTGTTTAGTAAAATAACCATGAACTCCAAAATGTCTTTTTGCTGCTTGTTTTTTTACGGTAATCGGTTCTAATAATGGTCTATTTTTATAATCAAAATTTCCTTTTTTCTTAGCTGTTGCTATGGTAGTTCCATAACTATTTATTTTGCCAAATTGAAAACTATTAGGTGACAAATATTGAGTAAGTGATTCCCAATAATGTTCGATTTCATCCAAAGAAAAAAATAATATAGGTATATTAGTATGTGTAGTTTTAAACAGAGAAAATTCTAAACCATTACAAAGAGCAAAATAATTACTTCTAATTTCTGGGTGAGTGGCATAACTATAAACTTGTTCTACATTATCGCCATCTTTAATATTTTGATTTGGTGCTTTGGCATCCAATACCCAAGCAAAATTATTTTCTACCTTTAAAACATAATCAGGAACTAAATTTACGGGGCGTTTTTTACTACCAATTTTCACAAAAGGATGTTGTAAAGTTTTACTTCTGACTATATTGTTTTCTGTATAACCAAGAGCTTGTAAAATAGGAAGAATAATAACTTCTCTGACGCTATCTTCTTTAAAATCTGGATTTTCTGTTAAACTCTGAAAGTTAAGCTCACCAAAAAGATTTTTCATATTTACTGGTTTTATCTTTTTGAACTAAAACTATATCATAATATAAATAAATAAATAAATAAAACCCAACAAACATTAAGAGTTGACACTCCGTCGGGCTAAAGCCACGAGGATTCTTTAGAGGAGATAACCAACAAATGTGAGGGGCTGTGTTTCGAGGTTTCCTCGAAACCTTGTACGCCCCGTTAGCCATTGCTCGTAACAACCACATTGTCATACCGTACCGTAGTACCAATACAACAGCAGTTCACAAGGCGGTGTCAATTGCCTCTATACTGTCAGCCATTGCTTTCAGTTTACTTTTAGTTTTTTTTTGCTACACTCGCTCAATGTCTTTGTTTGTGAGGGCTGAGTCTGTAGTGCGTTAGCACCGACTACCATCTCGGTAAGTCATCTTTCAACAGGTGTCCCACCACAGGGAGTTTCACCGTACAATTAAGGTCAACGTGGCTACCTTAATTCTAATTCACAAGTCGCTAAATGTAAAGCCGTCCTAAAAGGACGGGGTTTCTACCCATATTTCTCGATGAAATAGTTGGGTTTGTTGCTTTAAACTAGGCTAATTTTTAGCTTTTTTCCGAGTTATATTTAAGACAAAATCCTATTATTATGCTTTAACCTACATTAGAGGCAGTAAAAGCTACAAAGATTAAACCACCTACCAAAATTGCCGCACCTAAACCCATAATCAGATAATTGCGTTGTTCTTTTTGAGTAGGAGCTTCAGCTTTATAGACTTTTGGTTCTACAGCAAAATTATTTAAGCGTCCACCTTCTTCTTTTGTATAAGGCATAAATGTAAACCTCTATTTGTTAAATTTTCTATATCTATAATTTCAGCGTAACATAAAAATTTACAAAAGTTAACATAAAAAATTTAATGTACTTAAATCAAATATTAAATTTCGCTATCTTAAACAATGTTGCCAGAGGACACCCGTTAAGTGCGACCTGAACTGGTCATCTTGATTGCGACACCCTGT
>CAYPSO010000231.1:0-3010 GCA_964413275.1 uncultured bacterium
AAATGAGTAAGATTAAGGAGGATTAAGTATATTTTTTTTCACTGTTATCAGCCCCAAAGTATCGAGACTATGTTAAGCAAGCTCAACCCACTAAGCGTGTCTATCACCTCAAATCAACTCAACAAATTGTAGATTTTTTTAAGTCGATTGAAACAGAATTTAGCTAAATTTTATAAAATATGCAAGAAGGAAAAGCAGAATTTAGAGTAAATCAAGCTTTTTATCGTCCACAAACTCAGGTAGTTAGGGATTTAGGAATTTTAGCTGCCATAATTTATAAACAAGAATACGGACAATTGCGAGTATTAGATGCCATGAGCGGCTGTGGGGTGCGATCGCTTCGTTATTGGTTAGAAAGTCATGCTAACTGGATATGGTCTAATGAAGGTAATTCAGAAATTAGTAATCTTTTAAACAGTAATCTACAGGAAATAATTAAAAAAAAACAGGGAATTATTACTCACAAAAACGCCCATAATTGCTTTTTTGAATGTCATCAAAACCGAGATTATTATGACTTAGTTGATGTGGATTGTTTTGGCTCGGCTGCACCTTATTTAAGTACCAGTCTTTGGGCAGTTAAAATTAATGGTTTGCTTTACCTTACAAGTACCGATGGTCGCACGGCAACGGGAAAATTACCAGAAAACAGTTTAAAGGCTTATGGTGCTTATGCTCGATCGCATCCTGCAGCCCACGAACAAGGATTGCGCTTATTAATTGGTAGTTTGCAACAACAAGCAGCTAGTAGGGGGTTAGGAATTAAGCCGATTTTTTCTTTATTTTCTGGGCAAACCTATCGGGTAATGGTGCGTTTAGTTCCAGATTCAGTTTTAACTGCTGAAAATTACGGATTTTTAGGATACTGTCATCAATGTGGCAATTATCAGACAGTTTCTTGGCAAAAACTAGGTAAAACTTCCTGTAATTACGATAATCATCCTTTAACAATGACAGGGGCTATGTGGTTAGGAGAATTAGGCGATCGCCTTTATTTGTCTAAAATGGCAACCGTTGCACAACAGTTAAATTGGTATCAAAGAATAAAACTATTGCAAGTATTAATAAATGAGGCGGAATTTCCCCCTTATTTTTATACTTTAAGAGAAATTGGCAGTCGGGGAAATATGGATTTACCAAAGCGAAAAGATTTAATCAAAGCTTTAGAAAAAGCAGGATATAAAGCAACTGTTACCCATATCAATCCCGAAGCAATTAAAACTAATGCAGATTTTAATACTTGTGTAAAAATCTGCATTAGTTTTAATTATTTATTCAAATTATGAAACACTTTCCATCATTAAAATTACCTCACTTGAAACGTTCCCCGCTGTTGAAACAAAATAACTGGGACTCCACAAAGTAGGCAGTTTCAACAACTCAGGAAACTCTTTTCTTAAATGATGAGATGCTCTACCTTTAATTTTTTTAATAGTATTCGCAGGAGAATCAACTGGTTCTAAGTTGAGAAAAAGATGAACATGATCGGGCATTATTTCTAGTGCTATTAATTTCCAATTGTTTTCAGAACATAGTTCAAAAATAATTTGTTGTAATCGGTGAGCTACATTTCCGAGTAATACAGCTTTTCGTCTTTTAGGACAAAAAACAAAATGATAGTTTAACAGGCTGATAGAGTGAGGATTTCTTCTGTACTCTTGAGAATTTGTCATAGAATCTTAAGTTTTGTTCTTATTTGCTTATATTATATGTAGTTTCAATATATAATATAAACAAAAATGGAGGTGAAAAATGTACTCGTGTCAACAAAATTTAATTTCTAACCAAGAAATACTCCCATTTCTTGAGTATTTATGTACTGAAGCTAACAATCTCACGAATTGTGGAGTTTACTTAGCTCGTCAACTTTATTTGAAAACCAATTATATTGTCGGTTCGTATGATTTAGAAAAAAATCTCAAACAAAACCTTCATTTTCAGTTTCTTTATTCTCAAGCTTCACAGCAAATTTTAAGAAGCGTAGCGTTCGCTTTTGCTTCTTTTAAAGCTTTAAATAAGCTTTTTTATCAGGGTAAAATTAAAGATAAGCCTAAACTTCCTAAGTATAGAAAAAGTGGTGGATTAGCCTTAATAACTTACCCTAAACAAGCTTTAAAGCTTAAAGATAATCAAATTAGAATCTCTTTAGGGAAAAAGGTTAAAGCTAGTTTTGGCATAGATTGTTTCTATCTACCAATGCCGACAAATTTAATTTTTAACAGTATCAAAGAACTAAGAATAGTGCCTAGAAATGGTTGTTTTTATGCTGAGTTTGTCTATCAAAAACCAGACTTTAAAACCAACTTAAATAAATCTAATGTGTTAGGAATTGATCACGGGTTAGATAATTGGTTGTCATGTGTTTCTAATATTGGTAAAAGTTTTATTATTGATGGTAAAAAAGTTAAATCTCAAAATCAGTGGTACAACAAACAAGTAGCCAATCTCAAAAAAGACAAGCCTCACGGTTTTTGGAATGAAGAATTAGCCTTTGTCACTGAAAAAAGAAACCGACAAATGCGGGATAATATCAACAAAACGGCAAGTTTTTTAATTAGTTGGTGTTGTAAAAATAATGTAATGTCGGCACCATAGTTTTTGGTTGGAATAAAGGTCAAAAAGATAGTATTAATATTGGGACTAAAAATAATCAAAAATTTGTCCAAATCCCCACAGCCAAACTTAAAGAGAGAATTGCTCAATTGTGCTTAGAATATGGGATTGAGTTTATAGAAACTGAAGAATCTTATACCTCAAAAGCTTCTTTTTTAGATAGTGATGAGCTTCCTAAACATAGTGGTGAAAAACCCGCACGGAAGCATAAATTCTCTGGCAAAAGAACTAAAAGAGGTGAGTATAAAACTGCTCAAGGTTTTAATATTAATGCCGACTTAAATGGTTGTGCTAATATTATTCGTAAAATTAATCAAAACGTAAGCATACAGGTCAGCCGTTCCGCTCTAAAAAACTTACTCAAATCTACCAAAAGATAAATTTAATGTTTTCTTCT
>CAYPSO010000232.1:0-3004 GCA_964413275.1 uncultured bacterium
GACCCGTATAGGTATCTTGTATACGTGCACCAAAATCGTCTAGCGTATTTCCTAAGTCATTTTTGCGATAAGGGGAAGGGCCATTTGCCCATATGAAAGTACTTGAAAGACTAACATTGATTTGTTCATTCAAGAATGTAGTTGCGGTAGCATTCATTAATGCCATAATGTGGGCTTCCACATTTGCTAAATCACTCTCCTTAGCTGTGTAGATATCATTTTCAACTTCTATATAAATCGGTATGTTTTTATTCATTTTGGTGTTCATACCTTTTTGGCCTACCGATGAGTTACCGAGATTCATACGTGCATCAGTTCCGCAATTAAATGTCCTTTTTTTCTTTAGCTTGTCCTCATTATAAAAGTTCCAGGTATTTTTTCTCTTCTCATCCCGACTAATGGAGTAATTACCTTGATCATCAGAGATGAGCAAGTGAACTTCATCACCTACTAACGTCAAACTGGCCATTGAATTAGTATTTCCTTCAACAATACCCCGATAAAAGGTAATCTCACTCCTATCTGGCACAATAATGTTTCCATCATTGGTCTCGAGAAAATAATCTGGCTCCAGAATATCCACTTCTTGAAGTAAAAGGTAAAAGCTTTTGTTTTCAGATACGGGCACTTCAAGTCTGACAGATGTAGCTTTTCTGTTTTTAGGTAATTTTATAAATGAAAAGTCTATGTTTAGACGAATTACCTGATCGATATACTGTTTATCCACTTCGGAAAGATCATTGCCCGCATATCTGAACAAAGATTTTGAGGTAAAATGAGAATTTTGCAATACACTGCTCGCAACGCTATTGGTTTGAGTACTTTTTTTCAGAGGAATACCTTTGAGCGTAGCTTCAATCAAATCCTGTGAAAACACTCCATTCGTACATAATAATATCGCAATAAATAGGGGAAATCCTTTTAGCATTTTCGAATCAGATGCGTGAATAAAGGATAATGATACTATATTTTCAGTACTTACACAATTGATCTAACTTGTTCTTATGGATTAAATTTTAGATAAGAGCGCATCCAAAAGCTACATTCTTGGACAAATCTTGGTGGAAATACAATATCCGCTACGCTTTGATATGTTTTGTTCTTACTTGTTCCCCCTCACTGAACATAGGCTATTTCCCTACGTCTAGTCTCCTATAAAACAGATCAAACCCACTTTCGAATGAAGAGGTAGCTTGAGAAAGTAACCTACTTCTTGTGATCATTGCAGCCTCCCATGATTAACATATATTAAAAAAATATTAGGATTGTTGCGAAACCTGATCGATTCACACCAACGAATCTCATCCATACGTTCTAACCAAACAATGCGACATGCTGTATGCCTCGGCTCGCTTATGACGCTCAATTCATAGAGCCTGGCCCGCCCTTTTTGGGGCTCTTCATGTGGACAAATCATTTTAAAACTAGTATGATATACGTAGATTACTAATGAGCAATGTATAGATTAAATCGCGTTTTAATTTGTGATTCGTTATTAGCTTTGACGAATTATGTGTTGGGTGCGCAGCTGTTAAATGGCTTTCGCCCTTCAATTCTGCATTGTTCTTTGATTAGTGTTAAACGGGTTTCAGCAGTTTTCGCATTTGAGCAGACTTGCGTTCAGATCTTTGTATTCATACTTACAAAAATCCATTCTCCTTAGCACCCTCCAGCATGTTGATTCGGTAATAGAAACAAAAATAGGTTTGAGTACTACTCTCAGCAATATTCTCGCGAAGACCAATTCACGCTAAATTAATCAGACTGTCAGCTATGCGGTTTCTTTGAATTCCGCACAATACTGCTATCCTCTTTGCGCCTTCAATTTATTTTTTAGGATTCGCGCAATGCTCGCTGTTTGCTTGATGCAACTCAGGCACTTATTGCCACCAACGTTTTGCATATTTATGAAGTGGCGGCTTTTGAAAACCGAATTTTCATTTTAGCACTTAACTTTCTTTGATGCACAAAGTTTCTATTTAGCACTAAACCCGCCATTTCATAAATATGCTGTTAGTGGCTGCCCTTTATTCTATGGTATTTATTCTATGGTATTTATTCTTTTCGCTTTTTTATTCCAAAGTATTATTCTTTGTTCCATACTTGATGTAATAATTCTGGTTCCTTTTTCATTCCAAGAAACTCCCCATAAATAGTCTTTTGAATTACCTTCTGAAATAAGGTTTCCATTTGTGTCCCAAATTCTTAATGCGTCACTTGCTGATGCAAGTCTGTCGCCTTTTGTATTCCAAGCCAAATTTCTATATTCCCCTTTGCTGATGTCAATGGTTTTCAAAAGTTCGCCTTTTTCACTCCAATATTGAAGCAATGATTTGTCTTTTTCGTCTCCATAATCTCCTGTAACAAAAAAGTCACCCGACTTATGCCAAGCAATGCTTAATAACATAACTTCTTCCTTTCTATGTTTTATTGATTTTAGTAAATTTCCTTCAATGTCAAAAAAGCGAATTTTGTCAGTTACTGTTGTAATAATATTTTTTTTTGGATGCCAATCAATAGCAGTTATACTCTTAGTGTTTTCATTGACAAATTTTCTGATTAATTTGCCTTTGATGTCGTATATCAAAATTTGTCCATCATTGTCGGCAATAGCTAAATAATCACCTGTGTAATTCCAATCAATTCCTCTTGCTCCGTCTGTTGAAATTCCAATTAATTCAATTTTTTCATTTGTTTCTAAATTGAAAATAAATGATTTTTCTTCTGACATTTGTGTCGTTACAACAATAATATTTTTCGTAGGATGCCATTTTACCCGTGTTATCGTGTTTTTTATGGGTAGCGATTTATATGGTTTTAGATTGCTTTCACTGTAAATTTTCAAACTGTCTACATTTCCACCAATTGCAATGTATTTTCCATTTGGACTCCAATCTGTTGTCCAAAGAATTTCCTTCGTTAAAGTGTTTTGAGCAGTTGTCTGATTGCAAAAAACAACAATCAGAAAATTTATAAATGTCAATATTTTAATTCGTGTCGTCAT
>CAYPSO010000233.1:0-2896 GCA_964413275.1 uncultured bacterium
TTTACCTTGACTACGAGCCACAACTGTCGCTTTTTGCAGCGCATTTTGCCAATATACCTTTAATTTTGCTTCTTTAGCTTGAAATAAAGAACTATCTTCTCCATTCGCTTTTAAACTTTCTCCTTGCTTTGAAGATTGAGAATTATTGCCTTCTCCCTCGCTCATGGGTGAGTTAGTCAATAAATCAGCCATAGGTAAACTCAATTTTTGCTTACCATCACGCACTAAAAGTTGATAAATTTCCTCAACACTTTTATTTTCCCAATCAGGTTTTCTAACTCCTCCGGGTGGTAACTCATAGTTATCCTGAACAACTAGACCATTAACCACTATATCAGCTGCAATATTCCACAATTCTGGTTCACGATGTTGACGACGAATACTGTGAAGTAAAGCAGCGTGTAAAATTTCGTGAATAATTAAACCATCCTGTTGTGGAGAAGTTAAAGAAGATAAAAAATCAGGATGATAGTAAACAAATTTACCATCAGTAGCGGCGGTTTCAATACTATTTGTCGGTTTAAATTCCGCAAATAAACTAAGGGTAGCAAAAAAGGGAGATTTCATCCTAATTCGCAAACGAGATGCACTAATAACTTTGTCTAATTCTTTAGTTGTAGTCATAATTTATTTACTAAAAGATTATTTTAAAAATACTATGTTTTAGAATTGTTCCTGTAGAAATAGAAGATATGATTGCTTGTGATTTTTCTAAACCTTACAAAACCCCAATTAATTCCCGAAAATCTTGGAAAAATGTTTGTAACTTTTTATCCTTTTTAATTAACTGACTTAAAGCAGCTATTTCTCCCTTAGCTTTCATAGATTTGATTAAATCCACTGCATATAGTTGCACCCATTCAGTAGTTGCTTTCTCCCCTAACCAAGTAAAGGCGTTATATGCTTCTGTGGCATCTTTTACTCTGACTGTTAAGCCAATGGTAGTTGCATAACGGGTAGAGGCATTGTTAGGAAAAGCAATTTTTTGACCTTTTCCTGCCATAATTGCTTCTAAATCTGGTAAATCCTGATATAAAGCGATAAAGGCGTTAAATTCTGCTGTTACTCCTTCTCCTACTGCGGGAGTTATATCCATCTGACAAGAATGTAACTTACTGGCCATTTCCCAAGAGCGAGGAGAAAGCCAAGCATTGTGTTGTGGATCATGTTTGTGCAGTAATTCTGTGCGATAGGACAAAAAGGCGATTATTTGTTCATGGAAACTTGCATTTAAAGCATACTTTTTAAAACTATCAAAATCGGCTACCACTTCAAGATGTAAGAATCTGTTGGCGAGAGGACCAGGCATATCAAATACTGAGGCTCTATCCTCTTTACGGTTTCCTGCTGCCCAAATAAACCATCCTTCTGGTACTTGATAATTTCCGACACGACGATCTAAAATTAATTGTTGTGCTACACCTTGCATAGAAGGCGGTGCCATATTTAACTCGTCTAAAAACAGAATACCTTGACCACTACGAGGCAAAAATTCTGGAGGATACCAAGTGGATGTACCTTCCTTTTTGCTCCTACCATTCACGGCAACGGGTAACCCTCTTAAATCGGTGGGTGCAAGTTGAGATAATCGTAAATCAATAAAGGCAATCTCCTGAGCTTCAGCAACTTGACTGACAATGCTGGATTTGCCAATGCCCGGTGCTCCCCAGATCATGGTACTAATTTCTAACTGATTTTTTACTAATTTATTTAGATAATTTTTTAAGTTTTCTGGTGTCATTTTTGAGATTTTAAGAAATTAATATCTGATCAATTATTTTTTCTGTTAATTTTAATTAACTTTAGTTGCTAGTTATAAAATTATTATTATTTTTAAGTAATTTCAACCGAAAAATTACTGATCTTTAGTAATTTTTCCGTTACTCTCTAAAGTAAGTACCAAGCGCAAAATTATTTATAGAACCCATTTGAGATCTTTTTAGGCGATGCCGAAGGCACGCTGCGCGCCCGACTAGAATTGACAATATCTAGTAAATTCAAGCAGTTGAGGGTCTATTCATGGGATATTCAAGCGATGTAAACGACAAAGAGTGGGAAATTATCGAGCCATTACTACCCCAAAAGAAGAAAACCCGACCCCCTGTATGGAGTAAACGACAAATCCTCAATGGCATACTTGATCAACTGAAGAATGGTTGTAATTGGTCGGACTTACCCAGAGATCTACCGCCTTATTCAACGGTGTTCTGGCCCTTATCAGCAGTGGTGTGCAGAGGGCATCCTAAATCGAATTATGACCGAGTTACATCGCTAGGTACGTGAACAAGTTAAAAAAAAACCGCAGTGGACGACTCTAATTATAATTGACTCACAAGCGGTGAAAAATACTTGTAATGCCAGTGTTGAGTCAAAAGGTTTTTGTTTCTACAAATGCACAAATGGTATCAAAAGACATCTAGCAGTAGATATATTAGATTTATCCCGAAATTATGAGTAAGATTCAATTTGAACTCTCAGCCAAGCCATCAAAAGCCGAGAAAAAGGTAAAAGGACAATCTGGATTTGTGCCTGTTGCAGCCAGATGGGTCATCGAAAGCTCGAATGCTTGGGTGGAAAGAGCCAAAAGCTTAGTCAAGAACTTTGACCGTACACTCGCTCGTTCCAATGCCAAGCTCAAGCTTTGTTTTATTAGACTGATGCTTAAGAGATTAGCTGCTACATCGGGCGCGCAGCGTGCCTTCGGCATCGCCTAAAAAGATCTCAAATGGGTTCTATACATTTATACTCGCAGATGTGGAAGGCGAATATAGGAGAAGGCAGAGCAGAACTTGAAGAAGTTACTGAAACTATCGCCAATTTATTTAATTTATGAGAATATTATTGAAAATAAAATTAGTTTATTGTCCTTTTTAATCGAATTTTGACTAAGTTTTGC
>CAYPSO010000234.1:0-2890 GCA_964413275.1 uncultured bacterium
GAGCGTTTTAAATGTCATGCTGACGTTAGGAAGCATCTGGGAGATTCTTCGTAAACTCAGAATGACAAGAGCGTTTTAAATGTCATGCTGACGTTAGGAAGCATCTGGGGGGATTCTTCGTAAACTCAGAATGACATAAAAACTGTTGTCATGCTGACGTTAGGAAGCATCTGGGGGGGATTCTTCGTAAACTCAGAATGACATAAAAACCTTTGTCATGCTGACGCAAGGAAGCATCTAGGAGAGATTCTTCGACAAGCTCGGAATGACAAAGGGGGAGAAATGAATGATAAAGAAAGGGTTTAAGTGGTTTTACGTTTGTTTGTCTTCTTACTTTTGCTTGATTTCTTGGTTAAGGTTTTCTCCTCCCTAATTCTCTCTAATAATATTTCTGCTGGTTCATCATTGGAATCTTGCGGTATTAATTCCCCTCGAAAGGCTTTGGCTAAGATTGATTGCGTTAATTTATCGGTGTAGGCTTTGGCTGTTAAGTATCTTTGTTCGATTAAGTCACATTTTCTGAATAATGCTTCTACTCTCCTCACTATCTCTTTTTGTTCTTCCAGAGGAGGAATTGCGATCGCCAACTTTTTCACTTCTGTACTATTTATATTATTAACTCCACTGGTTGATCTAGCTGGTAATTCTATTTGTAATCTAATCTCATAACTGGATAAGT
The DNA here is from genome assembly GCA_964413275.1 of uncultured bacterium. Classification (GTDB taxonomy): domain Bacteria; phylum Cyanobacteriota; class Cyanobacteriia; order Cyanobacteriales; family JAABRE01; genus JAABRE01. Next base: position 680 of record CAYPSO010000234.1, read on the forward strand.
AGTAATTTAAGTAACGAGGATCAATCAGAGACAAATTAGGACGTAATCTGATTAAATATCCAGCATAGGCAAAACCTTCTTCTGATTGCGTTACCATTGCGGTTTTTCCAATAAGTGACACACTACCGTTAGAACGAATCATTAAAATATCACCTATTTTCAGTCTTAATGTTTCATATTCTTTATCCGATAACTCTGTATATTTTAAGTCGGAACAATCAATCACACCCTGAACAACATTTGGTATTCTTAATACAGGATGACTTTGTTTATCATAACTACATTTTTTTGATGTCCCATATTTTAGCTCTGTTATAACATCACCAACTGAAACAAAACACCAACTTTGAGGAAGTTCGTTTATATCGTTTCCTGTATCTTTCTTTAATAACTCCTCAGCAGATTCAATGTCTGGATGTGATTTTCTCCAATCGGCAGTTAAACGCCCTGAACAAGCGGAAGCTAAGACAGATTGACGGAATCTTTTGAGGATAGTTGGTATTCGGGAAAGGCGATCGCAACTCTCATTCACCTTTGCTAACAACTTCTCTAATTTCGCTACTATTCGCTTTTGTTCATTTAAAGGGGCGATCGGAATTTCTACTTGTTTTAAAACAGTTTGACTTATATTTGCTTGTGTACCACCTTTTCCTACATCAAGCAATTCTTGTCTGATTCTTCGTAAGTAATAGAATAAATATTTGGTGTCAACTTCTTCTAGGATCGATTTAGTAAATGCGATCGCTTGATTTGTCGTGCAGTCTATTCCTGCAATTCCTAACTTACCAATACTTCCATACATTGCAATAAGGATAGAACCTTTATCAACTAACTTGGCACTACTATTTTTTAAGCCAAGTTCTGTAATGGTTTTTGCTGATTTTGTAACAACTCCATCATTTAAGTCCGCAATGATAAGCCAAGGTATATCACCACCATAGTATTCTGACTGACTTGATTTCGGAGTACCACCAGAACCCCATTCTGCTATATCATTTAACGTTAACCAAGCCCATTGTTTCGGAATATTCCATGTTTTTATTATCCCTTGAGGTAACTTATCATCTTCCTTTAAATTCATTAATTGATACTCCTTTTATCTACTGGTTATTAATTTTTTGTCATTTACAGCGTTGATTTATGCCATTCCGAGCCTGTCGAGGAATCTCTGAGATGCTTCCTTACGTCAGCATGACAGTTAAAAGCGTTGTCATTCCGAGCTTGTCGAGGAATCTCCAAGAGATGCTTCCTTACGTCAGCATGACAAGAATACTCACTCATCATTTTTAAAAATATTGATATTTGGATACTGCAAAATTGCGTTATCATCTGTGATAATAGTTAGATTGTGTTGTAAAGATTGAGAAATTAAAAGACGATCAAACGGATCTTTATGTAACAAAGGTAAATCAATCAAATTTTTAATACTCCCTTCATCAATAACTAAACTTTCTATTAAATATTCTGCTCTTTTCTTCGGTAAATAAATTTCAGGAGATTCAGGAAAATTTAGCTTACCTATTTGATATTTAATAACACATTCCCATATAGAAACAACACTTAAAAATATTTCATTTTCAGGATTATTAATTACCTCAATAACCTCTTTACTTAAAGGTTTATTTTTATGGATTAACCAAAGAAAAATATGAGTGTCTAAAAGGATTTTCATGAGTAAAATAAATCGATAATATCATCAGGTAAAGGAGCATTAAAATCATCGGTAATAAAAAAGTCATCTTTGGGTAAATTAACAGGTAACTTTTCCCCTTTGCTACTTAAAAAGCCACGAATTAACTTAATTTCTTCATTAGATAAAGGATCATTATTATTAATTTTTTTTTGGTTGTGTAACAAAAATTTCCACTTTGCGATCGCTTTTTCCTCTTTTTCTGTCATTTTCTCTGAATTAAAATCCTGTTCAAATTGATTAACTAAGTCAGCGACTAACTGTAATTGTTCAGCAGAAAGAGTATTTATTTTTTCAATTAGTTGATTTTTAACCGTAGCAGTATTCATTTTTTTTCCTCATTTAACTATAAATTATTTTGTCTTGTCATTCCGAGCTTGTCGAGGAATCTCCGACAGTTAGAGAGATGCTTCCTTACGTCAGCATGACAGGTGGTTGTTTATGTCATTCCGAGCGTTTATTATTGTCATTCTGAACGACAGTGAAGAATCTCCGAGATGCTTCCTTACGTCAGCATGACA
>CAYPSO010000235.1:0-2875 GCA_964413275.1 uncultured bacterium
ATCTGCCAACTATAGGTGAAAAACCCGAAGATTGGAAACCATCAGGAAGAAGAACTAAGCGTGGTTTGTATCGCGTGGGATACGGACAATGGTATATAAATGCTGACTGTAATGGTGCAGCTAACATCATCAAAAAAGTAAGCAGAACGCTAGGCTTAGAACTTAGCCGACTGTCTAGGGGCGTTTTGACTCGTCCCCAAAGGTTAACCCTTTGGTCAGTTAACGGAAACGTGGAGAGACGGTCTTTTAAGCCGTCTCGAAACATCCGCTTAGAATCCACCAGCGAAGCGATGCTTGATTCTGGGGGAGTAGTCAACAAATTCTTGTTAAATTAACTGATGTTACGCAGCTTAACGAGATTTCAAGAGTTTCAGCAACTGGTTTAGAACCAAATCTCAAGGGTTTCAGACCAAGAGTGCGTAACATCAGTTAATTTAAAATCAAAAATCAAAAATCAAAATGATTTACCAATTTGAAAATAATCCTAAAAAACCCCGTCAAAATCCTCATCCTGATTCACCAACAAAGGTTGAACCTTATATCGCACCTGATGAGTTAATTGATGCGGTTAATTTAGCAATTTTTTTGCGTCGTCCTTTATTATTAGAAGGAGAAGCAGGTTGTGGAAAAACTAGATTAGCATTAGCGGTAGCTTATGAATTAGGATTACCCTTTTATCGTTGGGATATTCGCTCAACTACTAAAGCACAAGAAGGCTTGTATGAATATGATGCAATTCTTCGACTTCATGATGTGCAAACTGAAAAATATAATAGAGACAGTCAACATCAAGCCTCAAAGCCAGAAACCCAAAATAATAATCAAGAACAAGATAAAAATACTAGAGATCCTAGTAATCCTAGAGATTATCGAACTTTTGGAGCACTTGGAAATGCTTTTCTCTCTGATAAACCTGCGGTAGTATTAATCGATGAAATAGATAAAGCAGATATAGATTTTCCTAACGATTTACTGACAGTTTTAGATGAACCGTGGAAATTTGAAATTAGGGAAACAGGAGAAACTGGCGATAAAGCTATTACAGCCAAGCACAAGCCCATTGTAATTATTACCAGTAACAAAGAAAAAGGTAACTTACCTGCTCCTTTTTTACGCCGTTGTATTTATTATTATGTGAAGTTTCCCGATACTGCTGATAAACTTCAAGAAATTGTTAGTATTCATTATCAACATAAACAAGAGCAAGAGAATCAAGAAAACATCAGCTCACCTGATAGTGAATTAGTAACACAAGCAGCTAATCTTTTTTTAACAATTCGGAAGGATAAAGGTTTATTTAAAATCCCCGGAACCAGTGAATTTTTAGATTGGTTATACGCCCTTCATTTGTGTCAAACGAAACAAAATCCTAAGCCTCCTTATCTTATCCAAGATTTACAAGCAGGTAAGCGTATTCCTTATCGAGAATTAATCTTTAAAATTCGTCAAGACTGGCAAAAAAACACCTTATTCCCTCAGCAAGAATCTTGAGGATAACTTTATTTGAGAATATCAATGTCTGAGTTTAAACCTGAGCCTTATCTACAAACTCTATTTTACCGCCTACGCCAAGACGGTTTTAATCTGAGTGTCAAGGAATATTTTGCGGCTTTAGATGCTATCAAAGGTGGTTGGGGAACGGAAAATAAAGAAGAATTTAAAAAGTTGTTACTGTTACTCTGGTGCAAATCTCTAAAACAACGAGATTATCTAAAAATGGTTTTTGATACCATTGTCGTAGAATCTGAACAGACAAAAGAAAGGATAGAACATAAAACAACAGACAAAAAGCGATCGTCAAAAACAACAAGAGAAGAAGAGACTAATTTAACCGCATCATTTACATCTTCAACTCAACCAACTTATACAGAAATAACTAAACCTGCGACTCAGGAATTATCTACATTACCAGTTAAATCTCCCAAACCAATATTAGAATCGGCTGAAGATGCGGAATTCAAGACTCATTATCCCATTTCTCCACGAGATATGGTTTATAGTTGGCGATATTTACGTCGTCCTGTGGCTGATGGTGTTAAAGATGTATTAGATATTCCCCTAACTGTTTCTCAGACTGCTCAACAGGGTTTTTTTCTCCAGCCTGCTTATTGCAGAAGAGAAAAAAATCATCGTTTTAGTCAAGATTTAGTGGAAACTGCCCAATATGAAAGTTCCATTGAAAGAGTTGATGTGGGCTATTTTCATAATCTTCCAGCAGAATATATTTATCGCGATCGTTTTTTGACCGATAAAATTGCTTTTGAAAAAGAAGTTTTAAGTCAATGTGATAGTGAAACTAGAGTGTTAATTGTTAGTGATGCTGGTGCCGCTAGAGGCTATCGTCGTCGAGAACGAGTTTCTGCGACAACAGAGGTACTCTGGGAAATCGAACAACATACTAATTTAATTGCTTGGCTCAATCCTGTGCCTCAATTACGCTGGAATAGTACAACCGCTAAAATTAGTTCTCATTTAGTGCCGATGTTTCCTCTGAATAAAGAAGGTTTAATACAAGCAATTGCTACATTACAAAGGTAACAACAAAAAACATGGAACAAATCACAGATGAAATGATAGCCAAAAACAAAGTGGAACGATTTGTCAGTCGTTTTGAACCTTCTTATCATTGGTTAGCGTGTCATGTGGCTTTACCTTTAGTATTAACTCCAGAATTAGTGAATTATCTCAGAGTACAGTTTCTCAGAAGTGAAGAAATACCTTGGATTGCTGAGGCTGATTTATTATTATCAGATTTGTGTCGTCCAGTAGGCTATGAGCTTTATGTAATGGATAAAGCAGTGAGAGTTTATTTAATACATCATACTAATTTGCATTCAGAGATGTAAGATTGATATACTACTCAATAGTAAGGTAA
>CAYPSO010000236.1:0-2852 GCA_964413275.1 uncultured bacterium
TCATAAGTCATGGCTCACATTCTACCACCTTTTTTGCCTACCTCGGCAGTTACGAGACCGTTAACTTACAAGCACCGCTTTAATAGCGGTGCTGATTGTTTTGTATTATGGAGGGATAATGCTTATTAAGGTATGCAATGGCAATTCTTGCGCCTTTTATAATCTATGTAACATCACTTGTATCGAGGCTATGGTTAGCAAAAAAGGAGAAGAAGCTTTATGGGTGAGTTTTATTGATGGTAAAAAAGTTTTATTAAAAGGTGAAGTTGCTAAAGCTTTTTATGGTGAAGTCCAGTTAATCGCTATGCAAAACAAATATTTTTAAGCGAACTGTCCCCAGTTCGCTTAATATCCATGTCTATCAGGAGTGTATCAAATGACAACAGTAACTGAGAACGATCTAAAACGAGTAGAGGATAAAATTGACAAATTGGGAGGTCAAATCGAAAAGCTGACTGATGTAGTAAACAATCTAGCGATAGGTCAAGCAGAATTAAAAGGGGAATTTAAAGCCTTAGAACAAAACCTTAACGGTCAGATTAAAGCTTTGGAGGAAAATGTTAACGGAAAGATAGTAGCCTTAGAAGAAAATGTTAACGGTCAAATTAAAGCCTTAGAAGAAACCCTGAATGGAAAGATAGTAGCCTTAGACGCAACCGTTAAAGGTCTTGATAAAAGACTTGATAATATTGAAGGGTTGAATAGGATTGTATCTGGAGGGGTTATTCTTGCTATTCTGTCAGCCGTAATTAAATACTGGTTTTTCCCTAATTTTTCTCTCTAGCCTTATACCATCTTTTCTCATCGCTATCATAAAGCCATTCCTTATTAGGTGTGGCTTTTTTACTTTTCCAACTTCTGACCGTTGACTCAGCTACTCCCAGAAGCTTAGATAAGGATTGACCTGAAATATATTCTCGGTTCTCTGTTAGTTTTTCTAACAAAAGTCTTCGAGCGCATAAATCAAGCGATTCATTATCTTTGCAGTGTAATTTTAACAACTCTATTTGAGATTCACTCAATCTAAAAATAACTGATTTTTTCCTCATGATTCGATTAGAAAAGATGTAAACATTGTGTAAACATATTATAACAGTGAGTAATTTGATTATGGATACCTTTGTAGAATTGTGTAAAAAACATGGGTTCACCTCAGAACAGATTAACGAGGTTGAATGTTTGGTTGATTACTATGTTCGTGTCAATGAAGAATACGTACAAATGGGAGCAAATTATTATTATGCTTATCACGAAAATGAAGGCTACGACCCTTTATTAGAATATGATGAAGACGAACCTAAAAGCCCCGCAGAACTGGAGACAGAATTAGACGATCTAATTGAAAATACTTTTGATGACGTAATTTATTTGCTGTATGATTTCGGATTAGAGGAAGAGCAAGTATATGACATTGAAGCTTCTTTGGAGGATTACATCAAGCAAAAATTTCGTTACGATGCTCGGTTAAAAAATTATGGACACTAATTTTTATCACACAAGAAATTATGTTTATTTTGGCGATCCAGAAGATTATAAATATAATTATTGTGTTTGTGCTGAAAAAACAGAATTGCAAGCCCAAAAGACGGCTGAATTATTAAATCAATGTTTCGAGTTCATCCAAAAGGTTAAAACTAGGAGAGAAATTACTCTGGGAAGGGAAGAGAATCGAAGCTTTACAGTTATTTTCTGGTTTAACGAATAAAAAAGCTCAAAACTTTTGTCAATATTTAGAAACCCATCAGCACCGAATTATCAACTATAACTATTATCAAAAAGAACAAATATGTCCTTTGGGTTCAGGTAGCATTGAATCAGGGATTAAACAAATTGGCAGGAGAGTGAAAATATCAGGCGCACAATGGAAAAGTGATAACGTTAATAGTGTTCTGTCTGTGCGTTGTGCTCACCTTAATGGTGTTTTTTCTTAGTGGTGTTTTCGCAAATTTGAGATGCACCCGAGTTTGGCTAAGGGCTGACCCAAATAATCAGCAATAGCCAACTTGGCCATTACTGTTGTTTAGACTAAAAAAAATCAAAGGAAAAGTTTTGATAATTTATTACTCAAATAAAAAGATTTATTAACATAACTTGATTTAAGTTAAAGTCAATCTCTAAAATGGAGAGTTTGTAGGCTATAAGGAAGAGATCGATCATGGTTAGAAAACGGCATAAAACTTCTAGCATTTCTTCAGAAAATAAATCAAAATTAGGCGTTACTTTAACCCCAACAGGAATTGAGTTATTAAATCGCATTGCCCAAGAAGCTGGATTATCTAAGTCGGAACTTGTAGAACGTATTGCCAATGGAAATGTAGCAATTATCAGTAGTAAAGCAGATCTTACTATTAAAATAGATAATGAAGTAGCTGAATCAGAAAATACTCATATTAATATTTTAAGAGAAGATACTAAAACTACTTCTGATAATGAACAAGAACCTGCTGTTCATGCAGCAAGAGAAGAACAACAATTAATTAATGACTTAAAGGAAAAGTTAGAGTCAAAAGCAAAGCAACTTCAAAATCAGATTGATAAAACTGAACATTTAGAAAAAGAAATATCAGTTAAATCTTCAGAATTAGATAACAATATTAAAGAATTAAAGCAGAAAAATAAACAATTACAAGAGTTACAAACTCAACTTTCTGCACAAAATGATTCAGTTTCCCAAGCCCAAAATCAGGCTCATTCTTTGCACTCAGAATTAAAACAGAAAAATCACCAATTAAAAGAGTTACAAACTCAACTTTCTGCACAAAATGATTCCGTATCCCAAGCCCAAAATCAAACTCAATCTTTGCACTCAGAATTAAAACAGAAAAATCAGCAATTACAAGAGTTACAAACTC
>CAYPSO010000237.1:0-2830 GCA_964413275.1 uncultured bacterium
AGTTAAATAATCAGGGATATTTTCTTCAACTTGGGAACAGCTTTTTTCTGGTTCTCTTTCACTCACATCAACAGCTAATGCTGTTGAGTGAGTGAGAGTATGACTAACAGGACTTACGCAAAAGACATAGAAATAGAAGGATGTTTTAACTCTTTAATTAAATATTTAGAAAGCAATTGATGCTTAAGTTGGTAAACATTTTGACCTGTTGAATAAGCGATTTGTTTGAGTCTAAGCCAAACAAACATCGCACAATTTATATGATTTCTTTGGATTCTAGCTTGGCGACATTGACAAGATTCTATCCCTGTTAATTGCTTTATTTTTCGGTGAAACTCTTCAACTTTCCAACGGATGCCACACTCAATTAGGACAGCATCTGTAGATGATTGATTGATGTCATTGGTAATAACATAATCCGTTCTGTTGGTAGAAACAGGTACTCGGAATAATTTCCCTTTATGAGTTGCAGGAAATTTATTTATTTTAATAATTTTACCGTGTATTAATTCTTCTTTTTTCCATTCTAATTTCTCAATATTTTTATAAGGATTAACTCCTTTGCTATCATCTACTAGGCGATTCTTTTTCAGAGGACAATAATAGATTTTTTCTAATTTTTCTATTAGTAATATTGTTCTTTTTGTAGCATACCAACTATCCATTAACACTGTCTTAAATGGTATATTCTTCTGATATACTAAATTATTTAGCATATTTCCCACATGGTCTAACTTCGTTAATCCATCTCCATCAGGCTCATAAATTCTATAGTCAACAATCCAAAATTCTCCTGTCCTTCTATTTACATAAATACAATTCACTACTCCGATACCTTTGATCACCTTTTTTTCATTACCACTATACTGTCTTCTAACTAATTCTATTTGATAACTATGTTTTTTATTTAAAACTGTATCATCAAAAATAATGAGACCATCATTATCTAATTCTATAATTTTTTTTACCGTTTCCCATAATAAGTTTGGCCTTAATTTTTCTCCCCTTAAATAACGATTAATTCGGTCATGGCTTAGGTTTTTAATATGATTGGCCATATTAGTAATTGTATAATCAATTTGACTACTCAATAAATATTGACAATAATCCAATCTGTTAAATTTTTTGATAATCATTATTTTTCATAATTAAATAACTGTAATTCAGGTTTCAATCTTTAAGTTTATCATCAGAGAATATCTCTCGAAAAATAATTAACACTAATTTTTCTTCATTCCTTATTAAGCAAGGCTTCTGGCTATTTTTTGCGTAAGTCCTGAACAAGAAAAACGCTCTAATTTCTCTCAAGAATTTATCGAAATCCTAGAAAAAAAACTCGGTTATCTACCCACCCCACCCCAGAAGCCATATTTTATTACATTTATTCCGTCTTTCATTCTCCTACTTATCGCAGTAGATATGCAGAGTTTTTAAAGATAGATTTTCCCAGAGTACCTTTAACCAGTAATAACCAACTATTTACTCAACTATCAGAAATAGGAGAACAGTTAGTATCATTGCATTTAATGACTTCTGCGAAGTTAGATAACCTGATGACCGAATTTGTAGATAACGGCGGTAATAGAGAAGTAGCCATAGGAAGTGCGAAAACTGCATGGAAAGATGGACAAGTAAAACTCAATAAACAAGGAGACTGCTTTACAGGAGTACCAGAGGAGGTATGGAACTTTTATATTGGATGTCAACAAGTATGTCATAAATGGTTAAAAGACCGTAAAAAATGCACTCTTTCTGATGAAGATATTCTGCACTATCAAAAGATAGTAGTGGCATTGTCGGAAACGATTAAATTAATGCAGTTAATTGATGAAACAATTCCTAGTTTTCCTATTGAGTAATCAGGCAAATCAAATCATCACCTTAAAATAGTCCAAAGGAGTTAATAAACATGAAAACCATTAGTTTCAAAACCCATATAGGAGAAGATGGAACTTTACAAATATCTTTACCCCCTGAACTAAAAAACACAGATTTAGAAGTTACCTTAGTTTATCAGCCCATATCTCCCACAGAAAAAGAGGAAACAATCCCACCCAAACAATGGCAAGAAGGCTTTTTTGAAGAAGTAATTGGTAGTTGGGAAGGTGAACCATTAGTCAGAGAAAAACAGCCAGATTATGAGGAAAGAGAACAACTATTATGACCTATATGTTAGATACCAATGTTTGTATCAAGTTACTGAATAATAGTAGTTTGGCTGTTACCCAGAACTTAGCAAAACATCAGCCTGACGAGATTTATTTATCTACTGTCGTACAATCAGAATTATATTATGGAGCTTACAAAAGTAGTAGAAAAGAGCAAAATCTGGTTAAATTAGAACGTTTTTGTAGTCAATTTATGGTTTTACCTTTTGATGAAAAATCAGCAAAAATAGCAGGTGAAATTCGCTCTGAGTTAAATAAATTAGGAACTCCTATAGGTGCTTATGATTTACAAATTGCCAGTATTGCTATAGCTAATAATTTAATTTTAGTTACTCATAATGTCAAAGAATTTGGTCGGATTGAAAATTTGAAATATGAAGATTGGGAGTTTTAAATAAAGAACATGAACTCAAAACAACAAATCATAGAAGAAATAGAATCTATCCCTGAACCATTATTAAATGAAATTATTGATTTTATTCAGTTTTTAAAATACAAACATCTTTCAGCTCAAAAATTAGATATGGAGGACATCAATAAACTAGAAACTGCATTATTAAGTGAATCTTCATTGGCTAATGATTGGTTAAGAAAAGAGGAGGATGAGGCATGGCAACATTTATAAAAGGGGATGTTGTTGTTGTACCTTTTCCTTTTTCTGG
>CAYPSO010000238.1:0-2787 GCA_964413275.1 uncultured bacterium
AAGCGTCTAAACTTCAGTAATTATACTATGTTCATTTAACCGGATTTGATATCAATAGACAAAATAAGAACAGGTCTATAACCAGATTGTTCTTTACCTTGTACTGGATTAAGATTAATAAAATAAATTTCTCCTCTTTGAACCATTATTAATAATCAATACCATCCATTTGTGTAACTATAAATTCTTCATTAATTGATGCTATTTCTCTTTTAATTTCTGGATCGTTAGCCATAATCTCAAGGTCATGTTGTCTATTATCTGTTTCAAATATCATGGTCATTTTTTGGTTTACTTGCTGAGTTAACCGCTTAAGTAACCATTTTTGGTCATCTAAAGATAAAGAATTAATAACTTGCTCAATTTCTAGTAATTTATTAGACATAATTTATTTTTTATTTTGACTGAGATTAAGATATACTACAATTATATTATTTTTCCAAATTTCAAAATTAATAATAGATAAAATTTTTTTAGATATTATTTTGATTACAGATAAATTAAATATATCAGTCATCTAAAGATGAATTTTAATTCTTGGTGGGTAATGGTTTCAAAGTCATTAGTCATTAGTCATTGGTTAATCATTATCCGTTATTATTTAGTGGTAGCCGATTACAGATAACTAATAACTATGAAATCATACCTAATTTTTAATTTACATGACATCAAATACGGCATTGATGCCCAATTGGTTAAAGAAGTTTTCCTGTTACCAGAATTAACTCCCCTTGCAGAAGCACCTTTAGATATTGTCGGTATTCTCAATTTACGAGGCAAAATTATTCCCGTAATGCACTTAGATTTACGCTTGGGAAATTCTTTGTCTGAGTGTAGTCTAACTGATAGTATGATAGTTTTAGAATGGCAAAAAACCCAGATTGGAATAATTATTAATACACTTGAGCAAGTTATTGAGATTAATCCAATTCAAATTCAAGAAGAAATTGACTATGGACGTGAATATAACTTAAATCCTGCTTTTATTGCTGGAATTGCTCAAATAGAAGAGGAAATGATTGTTCTGCTTAATACTGAAGCTTTAATCCGTCAACCAGATGCCGTGACAAACCTGCTAACGGAAAATGATGATGAGAAACCAAAAAAGCCAGAAGAAATTATTAAATCAATTCGCAGTTTTTATGAACTATGCTGTCCCCATGCTACCTCAGAAGAACAGGAAATCTTTCGTCGTCGGGCTGAGATTTTAGCTCAAGTTACAGAAAAAGAAACAGAAACCCTTAGTTCTGTTATGCCTTTAGCGGTAGTGAGTCTTAACAATGAGTATTTTGGTATAGATTTGACTGCCGTAAGGGAATTTATTGATATTCGGAGTTTTACACCTATTCCCTACTGTCCTAAACATATTGTCGGCAATATGAATTTACGAGGAGAAATTCTTACTTTAATAGATATTAGAAATAATTTGAATTTAGCTACAAGTAATATTAAATCTGGTGATAAAGCTGTAGTTGTCAATGTGGATGGAATAGTAGCCGGATTAACTGTCAATCAAGTTTTTGATGTTACCTATCTTAATCCCCAAGAGATTGCTCCTATTCCTGTGGCTATGGAATCAGAAACCAAGCAATATTTGCAAGGCACAATTGTTTATAAAGAAAAATTTTTGAACATTATTAATTTATCTCAATTGTTTCGAGAGGGAGGGTTAAAGGTAGAAGAATATGTATAAAGTATGTCACAAAACCATAATCAAAAAGCTGAGTGCTAATCCCTATGGTATTTGAGTTAAGAGTTCGTATTTTCTTACTAACGTTTATTTAATAGGTAATCAAAAATGGTAATGAACATTCTAAAAAAAACTAAAATTACTACTCAATTAAATGGGGCGATGGCAGCTATTTTTATTTTTGCTGTTGCTAATTTTGTTGTAGTTTTTCTCTCCGTATCAGGAAAAAATGCTAGGGTAGTTAATCATGCTGGTATAGTCAGAGGAGCAACTCAGAGAGCGGTTAAACTAGGTTTATCCGATCAAGCAAACAATGAATTAATAGCTAAAATTGATGCCATAATTCAAGGGTTAATTGACGGTGATAGGGAGCTAGATTTACCTAAAGCCAAAGATAAAGAGTTTATTAATCTTATGAATGAGGTTAAGGTTGAATGGGGCAAAATTAAAGAATTAATGAACCAAGTTTTACAAAATCCCCAATCCTCTCAAACTAAACAAGAACTTTTAACAGCTAGTGAAGAATTATTCGAGTTAACTAATTCGTCGGTGTTTCGGGCAGAAAATGTTAGCAATATGAGTGCTAATCGTTTGAAATGGCTTGAATTTTTGATTCTTGCCCTGAATTTGATCGTTGTAGCCGTTATTTTTTTCGTGATTCGCAATATTAATTTTACCCTTAGCGAATTTACTAACAATATTGCCTCTTCTTCAGGTGAAATTGCCTCGACAATAGATCAACAAGAACGGAATATGACGAATCAAGCAAGCTCTGTAAGTCAAACCACTACTACCATGGATGAGTTAGGCTCTGCTTCTCTCAAATCTGCCGAACAAGCTGAAGCTTCTAGCTCTGGAGCAAGGCAAGCTCTGAGTATAGCCGAAGAAGGTACTCAATCGGTACAACAAGCAATTGATGGGATTAATACCCTCAAAAACCAAGTAAATGTCATCGCCGAACAAATTATGCGTCTGAGCGAGCAAACCGGACAAATTGTGAATATATCTCAGCTAGTGGGAGATATAGCCAATCAGACTAATATGCTGGCTCTTAACGCCGCAGTAGAAGCAGTCAGAGCCGGAGAGCAAGGTAAAGG
>CAYPSO010000239.1:0-2753 GCA_964413275.1 uncultured bacterium
ATAGCGTTTATGAAGCAATAGAGGATAATTGTCCCAATGCCAACAAATTAATGAAAAGGTATGTCGAGGAAATTCCCGAATTCAACTATGTCTTGTTAGCCATAGATCATACCCCTTGGGCAATGCCAGATGCTCCCACCATGAAAGAGCGAGGGTATCAACATAGTGCCAAAGCCCAAAATGCCAGCGTGTTGGGACAAGGATACAGTACCATTGCCTGGCTACCACCCACGGGAGACAGTTGGGCCTTACCCTTAAGACATGAGAGGATTACTTCCTTTGAAAGTCCGACTAGCAAAGCCCTCTGGCAATTAAAACAAGTCACCCGAAGAATTAAGTCTCCCACCTTAGTAGTGTTAGATTGTGAATATGGCAATGGAGCATTTGTTCATCAAACCGCCAGCATTGAAGCTAGTCTGTTAATGAGAATTAGGTCAAACTGCTGTTTGTATGGACAACCATCTACTTATTCAGGTAAAGGACGACCAAGAAAACATGGTAACAAGTTCAAAATTAATGATCCCAAAACACATTTACCACCGGAACAACAAATAGAAATAGAAGACCCGAAGCTAGGTTTAATTCGAGTCAGTCAATGGCCGAATTTACATTTTTACAATGCAGCTTCTCGTCCACTGAGTTTAATCAAAGTGGAAAGATTGAACCTAAAAAAAACAGGTTCTTGTCATCGCCCCTTGTGGTTGCTGTGGGTAGGTGAGCAGTTTTTACCGTTACAGTTCGTTTGGTCACAATATGCTTCAAGATTTAAGGTTGACCATTGGTATCGCTTTGCGAAACAGAGATTACATTGGAATATCCCCAGTTTTGGCACTCCCCAACAATGTCAGAAGTGGAGTCATTTAATGCCTTTGATAACATGGCAATTATGGTTAGCAAAACCCTTAGTCGAAGATCATCACCTTCCTTGGCAAAAACCACAGACTAATTTAACCCCTGAAAGAGTGGCACAATCTTTGTTTTCACTTTTGCCTCTGATTGGTACTCCGGCGGTTGCACCCAAAACCCGTGGAAAGTCACTAGGTTGGCAAAAAGGCCAAAAAAGGAAGAAAAGAAAGACCTATCCTGTGGTGAAAAAACGAGTTTCTCGTACCCAAAAAATCAAAAAAAAGATAGCTTAGTCTAATTTTCGATTCAATTTTTTTAATTTCAGCTATTTTTAATGGACTGGATTATTTCGTGATGATTTTCTTAGTCTAAACTACAGTTATAATCCTAATCTTGTTTCTAGAGCTAGAGAACTTAGAAAAAATATGACTTTGGCTGAGAAAAAAATCTGGTATCAATATTTGAGAAATTTTCAATATCGAGTTCTTAGACAAAGGCCAATTGATAATTTTATTGTTGATTTTTATTGTGCCAAACTTAAATTAGTAATTGAAATTGATGGAGGTATTCACTATACTAATGAGGCTAAAATTTATGATTTACAAAGAACAAAAGTTTTAGAGGGTTATGGTTTAAAGGTGATTCGATTTACTAATGATGAGGTTTTAAATAATTTAGAGGGTGTTTGTCAGGTTATTGAAGGTTTGATCCCCCCTAGCCCCCCCTTGTCAAGGGGGGTACAAGAAAAATCCTCGTTATTAAGGCAGGGCGTTTTCATTCTATTTTAAGGGGGGAACAAGAAAAGTCCTCCTTAATAAGGGGGATTTAGGGGGATCTACACCTCAGAGAAAAACCAAAATGCGATCGCATCTTGTTGATTAATTGATGTTTATAAAATAAAAAAATAGAAGTGCTAGAATGCTATTAATTTTGAATAGGATCTTCAGAAGGTGGATGTCTTCCTATTTCTAAATCAGCAGCCCGAATATTAATTACCCTACTTCTATTAAAATCTAAACTGGTAACAGTTGCCCGTCCTTTTGGAGTTAAGCCAATGATATAAAGTCTATCTTTTGACCAGATAAAATGTTTTTTCCAGTTGTCTTGACGAGGATTAAATAGAAGATGTTTTTGATTGGTTTCTGGATCGATTCCTGTTATTTTATTAGATTTTTGCCTATTACAGTGAAAACAAGCTAATGCTAGATTATCTAGATCATTTTTACCCTTTTGATTAATAGGAATTACATGATCTATAGTAAATGGAATATATTGCCATTGCTCTGCTGTGTGACAATATTCACATAAATTATTAGCTCGTTGCCTAATTTGAGCTTGAATTTTTGCGGATAAATAACGACCTACTGACACATTTGTCAATTTTTATTTAATGTAGAGATTGCGCATAGTACGATTAACTAAGCTGAGGTAATCGTTTAATTCTTCGTAGTTGTTTAGCTCTATTTCTTCTTCTGTATTTAATAAGTTTTGTTTTTGTTTTTCTAGTAGATGTGCTACATGGTTTTGTACTTTTTGAGATGCTCGAAAAATAGGGATTCCTTCTACTAATTCAATATTAACTGCTTCTTCTTTTGGTAAAGTTTGGGGGAGGGTTTTTAGTTGAACTGGTGCGGACATAGTTTTATCTGTTATGGCTTATTACTGAAATTATAGGCTAATTTTTCGATTAATGCGATCACATTACATTGATTAATCAATGCTATGAGTGCCTTAATATAACAATTAAGTCCCCCTTATTAAGGGGGATTTAGGGGGATCACAACCCCAGAGAAAAACCAGCAGATGCGATCGCAAGTAGATAATTTACAGTATTATAAATGGAATATTTGCCTTATAATCCTAATCTTGTTTCTAGAGCTAGAGAACTTAGAAAAAATATGACTTTG
>CAYPSO010000240.1:0-2709 GCA_964413275.1 uncultured bacterium
CATTAAAAATTAATGATTTTTTCTGGTTGATTAAATCAAGTGCGGAAAGTGGGTTATTATTTTGTAGCTTTTTGCCATAAAACCCTCGATATTAAATTATATATTTCTCAAAAACTGATAATTATGATTCCTTCTTGGCTAGTAATTGGTCTTGTTACCTTTGCTGTTCCTCTTACCCTCAATCGCTTGATTTCTAGCAGAGATTTTCGCTGGTTTAAACGCTTACGTCGCCCTGATTGGCTTACTTTTGAAGGGGCAATTCCCATCATTTGGATAACAATATTTATTTGTGGAGCATGGTCTGCTTATAACGTCTGGGAAGCTAATCCAAGTAATTTATCCACGTGGCTATTGATGGGTTTTTACTTGCTAGTAGAGATCGCAATTTCTCTCTATACTCTGGTAATGTGTAAAACTCGTAGTCTCAAAGTAGGAACAATTATTGGCGGCACGGGCTTTTTTTTAGGAGTAATCTTAGCCTTAATAGTTTTACCAAAATCAACTACTGCATTTTGGCTATTAGTTCCCTATTTACTCTGGAGTCCAGTGGGTACTTTTGTTACTTGGAAAATGATGCAGTTAAACCCGATGGATGAATGATTTTAAATTTTATCTAACAACAATATATAAAGAAGATGGCAAATTGAGTGATTGGGTTAATCAACAACCTTTAGCTGAAAAAATAACTTGTTTAGGGGATGGTCATGATGGAGTATGGAATGTAGTGGCAGAAATAGCAACCCATCAAGAAAGAAGAGAAATCTTAGATTGGTATCATTTGAAAGCTTGGTACTTTGGAATCAAGTTATTTTAGTCAAATTAAAAGAGCCTTAGATATTCAATTCGGATTTTTCTAGTGCGCTCTGCTTGCCTTAACTCTCTTCTTTTCTCTTAAATAAAGGATTCTCTACCCGTTTAGCGCTGTTAAGAAAATTATCATTTAGGGGAAGAATATCTGAATAATCAATCTCAGAATCTGACATTTCTAATAAGGCCTGATGTCTTTGAGTTTGTGTCATTTTAGAAAAATCTCTACTATTGCTACCACTAACTTTGTTGCTCATGGTTTTAAAAATCAAAAATGCCAACCAAAACCACTTCCCCAATCAAAGTTGAATTAAATTTTGGTTAACAATTTCAACAGGAATTTCGTTCGTGGTACTACCGTCTTCCAATTTTAAGGCAATCGCATCTTCAGTTCCTAAAAAATCAACTATAGTTGTTGGTATCTCTGGATCGATAATAAAGGATCTGTACCTTCTCCACCAATTAAAAGAGAATTTCTAGCAGCTTTCAGAGTATCATTTCCACTACCACCAAAAACATAACCGTTAATTCCTGCTGTTAGAGTATCATCTCCACTGTTACCGTAGATTCTCGAATTTGCTTCGCCCACAATTTCTTCTTCCATGATTGTTCCAAAAACAAAAGAAGAATTATTTTCTTTGATTATCGTTTTTAAGGGACGCACAATCTCAATATCCAAAGTCGAAAATCCTTGTTCGGTAATGCCTTCTTCTTCCGCAGTGAAATTAATTTCTCCCCTTGTATTTTCTAAATTTTTATCTACTGCGATCGTTACCACTTCTTCTTTTACTTCTACAGAAATTCCTTCTGCTAAATTGGTTGTCATTAATAATTCGGTTTCAGCTTCATTAACTGTAGGAATTACGTTAATTGGAATTTCTTTTATTTCACCTGGATAAAATTTCAACAAAGGATTTTTCGATAGTATTAATTAAACCTTGATTAAATTCTGTTCCTGTTAAAACATCTTCTCCGTCTTTGATGCCAACGGTATAATCCTGGATTTCATAGCCTAAGTTTTTATATTCTTCTAATAGTTGTGGACTTGGTAAAAATCTGATAATTCTATCTAAGTTACTCGCATCTTGAGATGGAAAATGGGCTGCTTTCATTAACCCATTTTCTGTATGGATTTCTAATCCTAAAGCATGACCAATTTCGTGCAGAAAAGCAGTCATCAAATCAAACTTTTCTGTGCCAACATAATTATGAATTGGGATATTTTCAGATAATTCTAATGGTTTTTTAATTTCATGATTCAAGTCCAAAATTGTTTCTGGATTTCCATCCAAATCAAAGAGCCAATCAAAACTATTATTAAATAGATGATTTTTGGCTGGCATACAAACCGATCGCTTTCTTAGTTCTTATCTTCATATTATACAATCTAGCTGCGTAGCAGCTTAGATCAGGGTGATGATGCAAAGGTTGTTGGCAGCCGCTCAACCGGAACTTACTCAAAATTCTATCCTCTGAGAGGTTTTCAATTTCTCTTACAAATCTTCACAAATAACTAGGTAGACAGATATTTAAACTTGTATTATATTTGATCTGTATTGATGGGCAGATTATAGTTGCGGCCTCGTCGGCGTCAGACAAATGAACAATTATCGAGGAGAAATCTCATGGCAAATAATCCTGTAGCTTGGTTTGAAATTTATGTAGATGATTTAGCTAGAGCCAAGCAGTTTTATGAATCTGTGTTTGGTGTGAGTTTGGATGTGTTGAGTGACCCTAATGACACCAGCATAGAAATGTTGTCATTTCCGTCAGATATGGAGAAGTATGGCGCTAGTGGTGCCCTTGTCAAGATGGAAGGCTTTACGGCTGGTGGAAATAGTACTTTAATTTATTTTTCATGTGAAGATTGTGCAGTCGAAGAATCTAGAGTTGAAGCAGCAG
>CAYPSO010000241.1:0-2685 GCA_964413275.1 uncultured bacterium
AAGTGTCCATGAGGTAAGAATCCCCCGTTACACCCGTAGGGTTAGCGGTGGGAGTATCAAGAATAAATTACTTAAATTAGTAACCTTGTTCTTGATTAATGAATAAGCTTTATTGTGAATATAGATTTGGGTGCTTTTTAACTTTTTTATATCAGGGGATTTACTGATGTATATATCCTAACTGTCCACAGATAAGAAATATCAAATAATTCTCGCTGACCCCCCGTGGCAGTATCACCATCGCAGGAATGATAAAAGTCATAGAAACCGCACCTCCTATCCGACCATGACTATCAACCAATTAAAGAGGTTGTCAGTAAATGCGATCGCTTCAGACTCAATAGGTATTGTAGGCTTAATCAAAGAATCGAGTAGAATATCTCCATCAAGATTGATAATAGCTATCTGTATTACTTCGGGATTAGATAAACCCGTTGTTTCGGTATCAAGAATCAACCAGTGGTTAGATTTACTGGCTATTTCTTTTGCTGTCTGAATCGCTTCATTTTTAGCTCGAATCAGCGATCCAAATTCTTGGCGCCATTCCCTGTAAGCAGCTTTATATTCGGCAGCTTCTCTAGCTTGAGCTAAAGCTGCTAACTGTTTTTCGGTGGGCTTTCGCTTAGGTGTGCAGGATTCAGGATTATTTGGATCGTAAAGATACAAATCATATTTCCGACAATGGATAACTCCCACTGGCTCTTTAGGTTTTAATCCTAATTCGGAAAGCTGCTTTTTCGTTTTCAGATGGGACGGAGGTTCATTTTTTTCGCCCCAATAATCATAGATTTTCAGCATTTTTAGCTAATTGTCGGTAAAAATCAAAATCATCTAATTCATTTTTGCAAATTGCCTTCGCTTTTGCAAAACCAAAAAGGTAATCCTCCCAAACAACTAATAAAACTTTAATATTTAGAAAATAGTAGTAGGAAAATTGCCCAACACTTGGTTGAAATTTATCATCCTCAACAATCCAGAAATGATAAGGTGAATCAGTTAGCGGATATTCGTAGCTATTCCTGTCTCCATATTCTCTTACTATCAAAAACCCCTCAGATGAATAAGAATAAGGAGCGCATTCTAGAGGACAATAATCATAATAAATTTTGCCATCATCAGGATTATAAATTAAGCCAAATTTAGGTGCTAATTCCTCTTTTATCTGTTTCCAATACTGATACAAATTCTTAGCCCATTTGTAATCTTTTAATCTTTCTATTTCTTCCTCTCTCCATCTATCTTGGATAACAAAAAAGAATCTTTGAATATCATCAATTAATTTCTGCTTAAGCCTTGATTTAGAACATATATTGCTTTATTTTCATTTCAAATACTATTATAATCATCAAACCTTTATTAATAATTTAAGAAAACAATCATATTAATTTATGATATAATTCTTATCAGAAAACCTATAAATGCGCCAACACTTATAGGTTATTAAACTAATATTTTCCAAACTAAAAATATGAATCAATTAGAGTTTTTGAAACCTCTTGTTGAGGTTTTACCCTGCAATACTGATTCCAGTTATATTTTAAGGGATTATCAGCAATTTTTGATAAATCAAATTTACGAAAGCTGGAAAAAGTACGACCGGTTATTGCTTCAATTACCAACAGGAGGAGGAAAAACTGTTTGCTTTGCTGCAATCGTCAAGTATTTTCTTGATAACGGACAAAGAGTCTTGGTTTTAGCGCATCGAGAAGAATTAATTTACCAGAGTCAGCAAAAAATAGAATTAATAGCCAATGTATCGACAGGATTAATTAAAGCGGGCAAGCCAACCAACTACGAAGCTGCTTGCCAAATCGGGCAAGTACAAACCGCTTGTAGAAGGAAAAACTTGCCATACGCTGATTTAGTGATAATAGACGAGTGTTTTCCAAGTAATGTACTTGTTGATAATAAACCTATATCAAGTTATAGGGTAGGTGATTATGTTACTGCATTTGGTCAAAGAAAAAGGTTTGCAACCTGAAGATGCTGAGAGACAAGCTTATAACAATAGTATTAGCAACTGCTTTGTTCCGCAGGTAGAAAAAACAGAATGCGAATGTATTTCTGGGCTTTACCCTTGGGAAGAAAATACTTAGACTGCGTTCAATATCTGCACTCAAATTAGGTTCTAGAATTTGCCAGATTCTTCAATCATAAAAAATTCATCATCATCCTCTTCTTCTTTAATTCCCGACAAATTTCCTACCAAATTGTTGACAATTTCTCGTTGCTGTTCTGGGGAGATTTTTTTTCCTTCGCCCTCAGCATAAACCAGAGTTACCTCCAAATTGGTATCCTTAAACTCAACTGGTATTGAAATATTCAAGATACCATCAGAACCAACGTGAGCTTTTAGAACTACTGTTTCCATCATTTTTTCCTCATTACTATTTTTTGATTAATCCTCAGATTTATTTTCAAATTCTTGGTCTAACAAATTAGTTTCTGTTTGATAAACAACATCTTTATTAGTGAAAACTTTCTTAAAAGCAAAACTACGAGCGTATTCCAATTTCTTCTTAATTTTATCATTTAAAGTATCGAGCAATGAAGCTCTAGATGCTCTTTTCTTATTTCTTTTTTTGATGTTTCTATTCTTGAATTTTATCCAAATATAACGTATCAAGGGGATAGGAAGAAGAAAAGCACTGTATGTTAATAAAACCCAATAAACTGAATTGGTAA
>CAYPSO010000242.1:0-2661 GCA_964413275.1 uncultured bacterium
ATAGCGTCTCTAACTGCTACTACTGGTTTGTCTTCTTGGTTAAACAGTATAGAAGCATAATATTTACCATCAGCATTTCTAGATAAAGAAAAGCTACACTATTCAGAAAGTAAACTATTTACTGTTAATAAGCTTAAATTAAATTAATAACGATCATCTAACCAGAAATTTTATAGCGATAAATAATCAACTTTCAAAAAATGGTGTAAGACTATGGCAAGTAATAAATATCAATCAAATCAACTTAAAAATATCCTAAAAGAATTACAAAAAAAGCAAACCAGTGGAACTTTACACATAAAAGCCGAAATTAATCCTAAATTAAAGTTAAGAAATTGTTTATTAATCCTTAAACAGGGATGTTTGGTTTACGCTGGTAAAAAAATTCCCAAACCTGAAGAATTGATTAAAAAAATAATACAGAAGTTTAAACCAAGTATGGTTAACTCGGCTTTTAATTTCGCAACAGAAAAAGCCACCAATAAAGATTCCATCCAAGAACTTCTGAGAATATTAGTTAATAGCAAAGTTTTAACATGGGAGCAAATTGAAAGTTTTACTCACAATCAAGTAATCTCTGTTTTAGAATCTATTTTGTCCTATCCCGGAGAAATAACATTTGATTCTAATAAGATATTTGACTTGAGCTTTGGAGAAGATGAGCGTTGTTTAGATTGGTCAAGAATCGAACTAACTTTAAACCAGCGCCAACAACAATGGCAATTTTTAGCGCCGACAATTCCCTCCATGGAAGCAATCCCCCAGATACCCGCAAGCGGTTTAACAAGAATCACCGATGGTAATGTACGCCAACATCTAGAAAAATGGGTAAACGGCACAAATTCCCTAATTGATATTGCCGAAGGCATGGATAAAGATTTATTATCCATTGCCCGCTCGTATTTTAAATGGGTAGAACAAAACTGGGTCGAATTTAAGCAACAGACTCCAAATAAAGATATAAGCGAGTCCTCAAGCTCAACTCCATCTAAGTCCAAAAATTTAGAAACAATCCTCTCCGTTGATGATAGCCCTATTGTTCAAGCTACCATCAAGCGAGCCTTAGCCGACGATTATAACATTCTCTTAGCTAGTAATGCTATTGAGGCTTTAAATATTCTCAATCAACAGAAAGTAGATTTACTACTACTAGATGTAACGATGCCCGAAATTAATGGCTTAGATATGTGTCGCACTCTTCGTACCATTCCCAAGTTTCGTGATTTACCAATTGTTATGGTCACAGCTAGGGATACTCTGATTGATAAATTAAAAGGGCAAATTGCTGGTACTAACCGTTATCTTACTAAACCCTTCGATCGCGAAAAGCTATTACAAATAATTCAAGAATTTTTGTAGGGTTTATTTTAATTGAAAAATTAACTAAAAGGATATTAAGGTAATGGCAAGTCTAAATATAACTACTGATGCCCAACTCGATAATCTTCAAAAACTTTATGGTATTTACGATAGTATTGCCGTATTTGATATTAAGGGAAATCCCATTGCCCAAACTAAAGGTAAAAAATTAGATAACCATTTTAATCGTCTTTATATTCAAAATGCCCTTAAAGCCAATGATGGTGTTCTTAGTCAGCCTTTGCTCTCTTCAACTTCTGGAACTTTTAGTGTTTATGCAGCTTCCACGTTGCTTCTATTCAAGATGAACATATTATTTTTAAAAAGTTACAAAAATATTTATTTGATTTAAGTCTAAAACTTCCTATTTTAAGGTTATTTTCTGATATTTTTGTCAACCTTCAACTAAAGCAAAAATTATTGCAAAGTTCTGATTTTCCGATAAAATCTCCTCAAATTGCTTATGCTATAGTATCAACTCCACGTTCTGGATCGACTGCTTTATGTGAAGCACTTGCTACCACTCAAATGGCTGGGTTTCCTACAGAACATTTACGCGCTCCAACCTTGTTTCTAACTAAATATTGTAAGTTCAATCCCCTAAGATATCTCCAGTTATCAATGACATATCAAACCACTAAAAATGAAGTTTTTGGCACGAAATTAATCTCTCACTTCCTCGAAGGTTATCAGGAAAGTTTATCCTTTGACAATTTTAAATTTATTTACTTGATTCGACGAGATAAAATCGCACAAGCTGTTTCAGGATTTATTGCTACAAAAATAAATATGTGGCACGTTTACTCTGGAGAACAATCTCAAAAATATAAATCTCAATTAAAAACAATAAATATTCAGGATTCTGAATTACTTGATTGAGAATTAATTTCCCGATCTAATGCAATTAAAAACTTGGCTCTTCCCTGTTGTAAAATCTGTATGCTACCTTTGAGAATCTCTAATTCTTGCCCTGTTACATCTATTTTAATTAAATCAGGTTTAATTATTTTAAATAGTGTATCTAGTTTATAGGAATCTGCAATAATACTTTCATTAGATAAATTATTTCTTTCTAATTTAATTGAACCATCATGGTCAGACAGGGCTATTTTTAAAGGATATATGTTGTTGTAAGATGAATTCTCCCAATCACAACAATTTATTTTTAGTTTTTCAAACTTAACTGAATGGGGTTCGATAGAATAAATACTGTTTTTATTTACATTTTTATTCACTTGAGAGGTATATTGACCGAAAATCTGGGTACAAGCCCCGTCCTTTAGCGAAGCGGAGGACGGCTTC
>CAYPSO010000243.1:0-2616 GCA_964413275.1 uncultured bacterium
TATATTGAAGACGACGAACTTAGAGAAATATATAAAACCGTTACTCCAGAGCGTTTGGAAAAACTGGAAACATCCCTAATCCATTTAGAAAAAAATCCTCAAGATGTTCCTAGTTTAGAAGAGTTTTTACGGGAAGCTCATACCCTTAAAGGCGACTCTAGAATGTTGGGAGTACAAGATGTAGAAACCTTGATCCACCAAATGGAAGAAACCATGATGGAGGTAAAGGACAAACAAAAAACCCTAACAGGGGAAATATGCGATCGCCTACACTATGGTTTAGATGCCGTACGTAAGCTTGTACAAGAAGCTGTTACGGGTGAAGCTTCAGGAGTACAAACCTTTTTAGTGCTTGCTCAACTAATGGGGGCAGATGAATCGAGTTATGGCGAGATTCAAGAAGAAACTACCTCAGAAACAGCTTTATTTGATGAAACAAGTCTTTTTGAAGACGAGCTAAATTTACCTGTTATAACTCCAGAATCAGAAAAAAAAGAAGTAGTAGTTGCTCCACCACCCCAAGAATTTGCTCAAAAACAAGAGTCTTATGTGGGCATTGAGCGTCGTGCTGAGGATATAGGGACAATTCGAGTCAAAACTGAACACCTAGATGATTTAGCCCGTCAATCAGGAGAGTTAAGCATTGCCCAAATGCGTATTTCCCGTCGCAGCGAAAATATTAACGAACTTTTTAACCTTTGGGAAGAATGGAGTCGAGATTTTTTTAACTATCGAGGAGAATTACAAAATTTACAACAGAGTTTAGTCAATGACAATTTCCAAAAGGTACAGCGTTTTCAACAAAACTCGGAACAAAGACTCGAAAAACTAGGAAAATTAATTAATCAATTAAGAAATGTAGTCTATGAAGATAACGCCAGTTTAAGTTTAATTGCCAATGAGATAGAAACAGGTGTGAAAAATCTGCGTCTGTTGCCCCTATCTAATATTTTTAATCCTCTCCATCGTTTGGTTAGAGATTTATCCCGCCAACAAAGCAAAGAAATTAATTTGGTTATTGAAGGGGGGGATACTAGGGCAGATAAAAAAATTATTGAAGAAATGAAAGATCCTCTGTTACATATTATCCGTAATGCGATCGATCATGGCATCGAAACCCCCCAAGAAAGAGAACAACAAGGCAAATCTCCTGCTGCTACCATTACCTTAAGGGGTTATACAACTGGCAGTAGCATAGGCATTGATATTGTTGATGACGGTAGAGGCTTAAATTTAGAAAAAATTAAACGTACTGCTCTAAGAAAAGAAATTTGCACCGAAGCACAACTAGCCCAGATGAATGATACAGAAATTCAGTCTCTTATCTTTGCCTCTGGTTTCTCTACTCGTACCGAAGTTAGTGAAATTTCTGGCCGTGGTGTAGGCTTAGACGTAGTTCGAGCTAATGTAGAAAAACTTAAAGGTAGTATTCAAGTTGAATCCACTCCTGGTAAAGGATGCCAATTTCGCTTAATTCTAAGTACCAGTCTCACTACCACTGATGCCTTGATGATAGAAGTTAATCAAACTATCTACGCTTTACCTGTAGATATGGTAGAAACCATGTTATTAATTTCTCGTCGGGAAATTTTTGCTTTAGAAGGAAAACAAACCATTACTTTTAAACAACAGCCCATATCAGTAATTTGGTTAGCGGATTTATTAGAATTAGAAGTAAAAGTTCCCCAATCTACCCAAGCTCTCAATGATACAGCTAAAATTATTCCTTGTATCATAATGCGATCAGGTACAGATTATTTAGGTATTATGGTTAATTCTGTAATAGATCAACAAGACATTGTTCTTAAACCTCAAAGTGCCTTACTCAAAAAAGTGCCTAATATCACCGGAGCAACTATTCTGGGTAATGGAGAAGTGTGTATGGTGCTGAATCCTCAAGATTTACTAGCCTCTGTCAAAGGAGGAAAAAGCACCACCATTATTCAAGAAGCCAAAAAAGTTCAGACTAAACCCAAGCTTCTTCTGGTAGAAGATTCAATTATTATTCGTACTCAAATGAAGCGGATTCTCGAAGGAGCAGGTTACGAACTTACCATTGCTGTAGATGGAGCAGAAGGCTTCAAAAAACTCAGAGCAGGTAATTTTGACGTGGTACTTTCAGATGTGGAAATGCCTAATATGAATGGCTTAGAACTTACTAGACAAATTCGTCAATATCCTGAATATCGGGAGATGCCAATTATCTTAGTTACCACTCTAGCTAAAGAGGAAGATAGACGCAAAGGAGCTGCCGCCGGAGCTAATGCCTATCTCACCAAAGGAGACTTTGATCAAAAACTTCTCCTTGATACCTTAAAGAGATTGGTGTAACAATAAGCTTTTAGCGATTAGCGATTAGCAATTAGCTTTTAGCGATTAGCTTTTAGCAATTAGCTCTTAGCTTTTAGCTTTTAGCTAACAACCAATAACCAAGAACCAAGAACTATTAACAAATAACCAATAACCAAGAACTATTCCCAAAGGAGATTAAAAAATGACACCCATTAAAGTTATGTTAGTTGAAGATTCCCCCGTTGCTTTAGGTTTGTACAAGAGGCTACTAGAATCAGCCCCAGAAGTTGAAATTGTCGGTACTGCCAACAATGGTGTTGAAGC
>CAYPSO010000244.1:0-2611 GCA_964413275.1 uncultured bacterium
ATTGAGTGCGATTTGTGGGATCTGCCATAACGCTTCCTTCATTAGCCGCTTCCATCAATCCGGGGCCTCCACCGGTCACAATATCACAACCCATTTCCGTTAATTGACCAGCTAACCATTTCACCTCTTGATAAATTAGAGAATTTTTATCTATTCTCGCTGAACCAAAAATAGTCACCCGATATCGTTTTCGTTTCGGAGGGCGTAAACTTGTTAAGCCATTGATTACATCCCAAAGTTGAATTACTGCCCCTTTAACCACCTCTAAGGTAGCTTCAGCATCGTTAAGGCTAACGATTTTAGGATGAATAGACTTTCTTGGTAAATTTTCATGATTCATAAATATTACTACAACAATATGGAAGCTCTTTCAGCCAGCATTGAACGTTCGCCTTTAAATAAGGTAATATGACCAGCAATAGATTCTTGCTTAAATTTATCTACCACATAAGTTAAACCATTACTAGACGCATCAACATAAGGGTTATCAATTTGTTCTACATCCCCAGTAAGAATCACTTTAGTACCTTCTCCAGCACGGGTAAGAATAGTTTTGACTTCATGGGGAGTAAGGTTTTGAGCTTCGTCCACAATTAAAAATTGTTTAGGAATAGTTCGGCCACGAATATAGGTAAGTGGCTCAATTTGTAGTAAGTTCATTTCTATAAGTTCTTCATATCCCCGTCGCCAATGACGAGGCTTATCTGAACTATCTTGAGTACCAAAAATTAGATCTAAGTTGTCATAAAGTGGTTGCATCCAAGGGGTTAGCTTTTCTTTGATTTCTCCGGGAAGATACCCTATATCTCTGCCCATAGGCACTACTGGACGAGAAATCAACAATCGACTATATAAATGTTCATCTGTTACTTTATATACCCCCGCAGCTAAGGCTAAAAGAGTTTTTCCCGTACCAGCTTTACCAACCAAGGTAACTAGCTGAATTGAATCCCGTAATAATAGCTCAAAGGCAAATCTTTGTTCTCGATTACGGGCAGAAATACTAGATACTGGTGCAAGAGAAATTTTATTAAGCCCTACCACTTGACCACTTTCCCCTTCAAAAACTCCCAGAGCAGTATGATTCGGATTAATTTCATCTACTAAGGTGATGGCTTGATTAGGAAATAATTTCTCTTCTAAAAGAATAAAACCTTGCTCAAAAAAATGATTTAGTTTATCTGAACTGACTATTACTTCAGTGCTACCTGTATATAATTCATCTAAATTAACTTTGTCAGTTTCATAATCTTCACTGGCTAAACCAAGAACTTCTGCTTTAATACGTAAATTAGTATCTTTGCTAACCAGTATTACCGGACAATCACACTGTTTTTTGAGTTCTATGGCCACAGCAAGAATGGCATTATCCCCCAAATCTCCTTCTAATTCTGGTGGTAATTCTTTTAATATATCAGGATTACAAAGAGCAACTCGTAAAGTTCCACCTTTATCAAGGGAAATTCCTTGGGTTAAAGAACCTTGTTTACTTAAATTATCTAGGTTACGGGATACTTGACGGGCGTTACGTCCAATTGCTTCAATTTCCTTCTTAAAGCGGTCTAATTCTTCGATAATGGTAATGGGTAAAACTACCTCATTATCCTCAAAACAGAATATAGCATTAGGATCGTGAAGCAAAACGTTGGTATCAATAACAAAAATTTTTTTCATGGCAATTTCTCCAGCCTTATTCCATTATAGCTGTGAATTGGCTTTATTATTAGTTTTTATGATTTTTAAGACAAAATCTATAATAAATAGGATTTGGTGCAGGAATTGGCTAAAGTATTTATCTACTAAGTGGTTTAATTACTTCTGAATATCTTGACTCATTCGGAATACAATAAAAATATATGGAAAAATTAATTACATTTCCCCCGGATATTAATATTCATTGGGAGGCAATTGCTCCTCTACTGACAATTCGTAATGAAAAAGAGTATCAGCAAGCAATTAAGCGATTAAATTATTTAATCGATTTAGTTGGCACGAATGAACAACATCCACTTTATAATTTTCTTGATACTTTAGGTACATTAATTGAGGTTTACGAGCAAGAAAATTATTCTATTCCTGATTGTAGTGGAAGTGATATGTTAGCTTATTTAATTGAAGAACATGGACTCAATTTATCAGATTTGTCAGAAATTGGTACACCAAAAACAATAGAAGCAATTTTAAACAAAGAGCAATTATTAAACCTGAATCAAATTAAATACTTAGCCGAGTATTTTAAAGTTTCACCTCAAGTATTTTTAGATTAGTATGAATTATAAGAAGCTTTTCGACTATAATATTAAATTATTTTGGCAATTATCAACAAATATTTGGTCTCATTAATCTTTAATTATTTATTATAAAAAATTTAGATATTTATAAACACGGTTTTATTTCATAGTAAAATAAATTTACTGAAATTAGATAAATAAAAAAAATGAACGATCCAAAATTAATTGAAGTAATGCAACAAGGAAATTTTTATCCCCACGCTGTTACTGATAAAATTGAATTAGTACAAACCCATGTATCTTTAGTATTTTTAACGGGAGATTTTGCTTATAAAGTTAAAAAAGCAGTCAATTTTGGCTTTTTAGATTTTTCTACCTTA
>CAYPSO010000245.1:0-2575 GCA_964413275.1 uncultured bacterium
TATCATTTGTTTGATGATGTTTGCAATATAACAACTTTTGTAACGGTTTGTAAAGGTTTGTTACGTAATTGTTTTTTATATCTCATATAAGTTTTACTTATTTATTTTTAGCTGCCTCCTCTTTTCTGTTTCCCAATCCCTGTTTATCATTAGCAAATTAAATTCGTGACAGTTTAATCTCATGTTGCCCTTCTACACTCTAACATCTGACTTTCGTAGGAAGCCTCATAATTATATCTATATGTAAAAGTTATGATTAAGATATTTGTTAAATTTATAATTGATTTTTATATATAATTGGTAATCTAATATCACTATTAACCGCTAAACTTGCGCAATACTGTAATTTAGTTTCAATTTCGTATAAATGCCATTTTTTTAAAAAAACATTGTTAATTTTTAAAGCACAATTATCTATTTCTATTTTATCTAAACCACCAGCAATACCTTCTCCTACTGCTTTCAAATAAGATTCTTTAGCCGTCCAAATTTTGAAAAACATCTTTTGCTTTTTGTCAGGTTCTAATACTCTAATTAATTTATATTCTCTAGGATGAAAAAAACGTTCAGCTAATTTATCCAGATTGGCAATTGGTCTAATATGTTCTATATCTACACCTATTTGATGATTAATAGTAAAAGCATATAAAGCTATATTTTCTGAATGAGAAACATTAAAATCTATAGATAAATAATTAAGATTTTTAGCCAAAACTGGTTTACCTTTATTACTATACTTAAATATTAAATTTGAGGGTTTAATATCTAAGTATTTTCCCAAAATTATTCTTAAAATGCTACGAGCAACTATAAAGCGATTTTGTAAATATTCAAATTTATATTTATTAGCTCTAATTAATTCATCTTCTGAAAGATTCTGTTCTAAAAACTTTATTTCTGATTCTAATATATCCAAATTAAAATACCAAAGATGAATATATTCATATTCTAAAGTTAAATCATCTGATAAATTTTCCCACATCATTAAATTTTTGTTATTGCTTATTTTGTATAGCAGGCATTTTGCCTGCTACAATCCTAAAAACTAAATACACAAACGCTGATAAATTTGATCTAAATTACGTAAATGTTGTTTAGGATCGAAACAAGCCTCAATTTCTTCTGAAGAAAGGTAATGAGTTACTTGAGAATCTTGACAGATTAAATCATGGAAATTACCATTCTCTTGATTCCAAGCCTGATGAGCACATCCTTGCACTACTCGATAAGCATCTTCCCGACTCATACCCTTTTCCACTAAAGTCAGTAAAACCCTTTGACTAAAAATTACACCACCATAAACATTCATATTTCGTTTCATATTTTCAGGATATACCAGTAGATTTTTAACCAAACCAGTTATCTCTTTCAACATAAAATGGCTCAAAATACAAGAATCAGGAAAAACTACCCGCTCAACTGAACTATGGGAAATGTCTCTTTCATGCCACAAAGCAACATTTTCAAGGGCTGCCATGGCATGCCCTCGAACAATTCTAGCCATTCCCGTCAAACGCTCCGATTTAATCGGGTTGCGTTTGTGAGGCATAGCTGATGAACCTTTTTGACCTTTAGAGAAAAATTCTTCAACTTCAAGGACATCGGTACGTTGTAAATTCCGAATTTCAACAGCAAAACGTTCAATGGATGCAGTAAGTAAAGCTAATTGCTGCATATATTCAGCATGACGATCTCTTGAAATTACTTGGGTAGAGGCTGTATCTGGCTCTAATCCAAGCTTTTGACAAGCAATTGCCTCTATTTGAGGATCGATATTAGCATAAGTACCTACAGCACCAGAAATTTTTCCCACTGCTATTTCTCGACGCATACGTACAAGACGTTCTCGATTGCGTAATACTTCAGCCAACCATCCCGCCAACTTAAAACCAAAGGTGATTGGTTCTGCATGAATACCATGAGAACGACCTACCATAACAGTATTACGGTGTTGTTGTGCTTGATAACGAATAGCTTGTATTAAATCTTCAAGATGTTCTAGAATCAAATTAATACTTGCTACTAATTGTAAAGCTAAAGCAGTATCCAAAATATCAGAACTGGTTAAACCCAGATGAATATACCGTCCAGCATCTCCTACATATTCATTAACATTGGTAAGAAAAGCAATAACGTCATGACGCACTTCCTGTTCAATTTCGAGAACCCGCTCTAGCTTAAAATTAGCCTTAGCCTTAATTTCCTCTAGTGCTTCTTGAGGAATATAACCTAATTCTGCTTGTGCTTCACAAACAGCGATTTCCACTTGTAACCAAGTTTTTAATTTATAGTTATCTGTCCAGATTTCGCCCATTTCGGGCAGCGTATAACGTTCTATCAATGTTGTTTTCTAAAAATACGACCCTTAATTCTAACAGTTCTAGGAAAATAAATTATCTATGGGAAAGACAATATAATTTTATTCCTTAATTTTTAACCATAATTTCCTATTCCAGCAATAAAAGGATTAATGAAAACAACCACAATTATTGCTGCTTATAGGATATAAATAATCTCAAAATTTTCCCCAAAAAGGGGTTGACAAAGAAGGGAAGGTTAGATATATTGATAAATG
>CAYPSO010000246.1:0-2495 GCA_964413275.1 uncultured bacterium
TTGTTTCGAGGTAGTATTCTTAACTCTTTTATCTCAGCAAAATTAAGATTATTAGGCATTGGGATATTGAAGCTACCTATGCCAAACCAAGTCTTGCAAGTCTTGCCTAGTGGGACTCTTATTAGATTATCTTTTAGTTTTAAAGCTTGCTTTGGATAACTAACTGTTGCCAAGCCATTCTTTTTTCTGTAGTTAGGAATTCTAGGCTTATCTGTTATTTTACCTGCTTTATAAGCTTTAACTAAAGCATAATAAGACTTGAAAGATTCCGCTACAGTTCTCATATTATCTCATATTTCGAGACACTTAAAAATGTCTTAGCTGAACGCTTCGTTCGCTATCATCCCTCGGCTAAAGCTCGAGGGCTTTCTCGCTCACATCAGGTAAGCTTCAATGCGATCGCAAGCTTGAGCAACACCATTTTCACGAGAAATAAGATTGCCTAATTTTTGTGCTTGTTGAGTGTAAAATTTATTCTGCAATTTTTTTATTTCAGTTACTACCTTATTAGATTTATATTGTTGCGGTTTGATAATTCTTGCTATACTTAACCTTTCAGCTCTGATTGCATTATCTAGTTGATCTGGATTGAAAGGTACGATTAAACTTGGACAATTAAAACGCAATGATAAACCAATTGTACCAATTCCTCCATGATGAACAATTACTGAAGCAAAGGAAAAAACTTGAGAATAAGGAGCATAAGAACAAGCAAATATCTTTTTAGAATCAAAATTTTGCCCTAGTTGTTCTGGTTCAATTCCAATCAAAACAGCTCGGCAATTTAAAATATTTACCGCAATTATACTTTCTTGATAGAAAGTTTTGCTAGAATATTTAGCCGATGCTCCTAAAGTGAAAATAATAGGAGGTTCACCATTCGTCAGAAAATTTTTTAGTTCAGGAGATAGTTCTTTTTCTTGATTGAATGAATCATAAAAAGGAAATCCTGTTAGATAAGTATTTGGTGGCCAATCGGGTTGAACTGAACTAAAATGTGAAGAAAATAGACCTAAAACTAAGTCTGAAGAATATTGTTGTTCAAAAATAAATTTATCGTTTGAAGCTAATCCTAAATCAAATCTCAATTTGTTAATAGGTTTATTCAAATATCTCAAATTCCATTTAGCGAAATTCAATATCCAAGAACGGATGGTTAAATTGAAAAATCTTAAATCAATATTGCCTATTGGCGTTGGTATAGGAGGAGGATCAAAGATAGAAATAAATGCTCCTGGAGCAAGTAAAGTAGCTATCCAAGGAATTTTTGTTTTTTCAGCAACTAGAGGAGCAGCAAAAAGTAATAAATGGCTAATCAGTAAATCGGCTTGTTGTACAGCTTCAGCTAAATCCTCATAAGTATCTTTTAAATGAGATAGAATCACTTGAGCAATAATATACTCTAATCCATCCTTAGACATTGCTTTCTGATAAATTTTTATAATTTCTTCCTGATTTAAGTTAAGAGAACTTGGACTAAGAGGATTAAAATCTAAATGTATTGTTTCAACTTCACAGCGATATTGTTCATCAGCAGCAATAATTGTTTGATAACCTCTGTTTTTTAATTCTAAAGCTATTGGTAAATAAGGGTATAAATCTCCCAAAGTTCCAAAAGTAGAAAAGACAATTTTTTTACTCATGAATATTAATATATTTCAGTTTTATTTACTAGAATATTATGATTAAAATTAGATTATACTTGAAAACAATAAAAATTCAATTCTTACTATTTTTTAGTTTAGTTATTCCGGCTACTGGACAGATTATACCAGATCAATCTTTAAGACAAGAAAGTTCAACAGTAACAGTTATTGATGAATTTAATGAACGAATTGAAGGAGGGGCAATTCGAGGAAAAAATTTATTTCATAGTTTTCAAGAATTTAATATTGCTGAAGAAATATCTACTTATTTTGTTAATCCTAATGGGATAAACAATATTTTTAGTAGAGTGACTGGGAATAATGTTTCCCATATTTTGGGCAAATTAGGAGTATTAGGAAACGCCAACTTATTTTTAATGAATCCTAATGGATTCATTTTTGGTCGAGATGCTAGTTTAGATATTAATGGTTCATTTTTAGGAACAACAGCTTCAAGTATTTTATTCGATAACGAAGTTGAATTTAGTACAGAAAATAATCAAGAAGCTTTAAGTTTAGTAATTAGTCAACCTATTGGTTTAAAGTTTAGCAATGCTGGAACAATAATTGTAAGAGGCTATGGCCATGTTTTATTAGATATTCCTCCTTTTACTTCTGCTCCGATACAAGCAATATTAGAGGATAGACCAAGGTTAAGTGTAAAATCTGGAAAATCTTTAAATTTTTTAGGTGGAAATATATTGTTCGAGGGAGGAAATGCAGTTGCTGAATTA
Source organism: uncultured bacterium (assembly GCA_964413275.1). Taxonomy (GTDB): domain Bacteria; phylum Cyanobacteriota; class Cyanobacteriia; order Cyanobacteriales; family JAABRE01; genus JAABRE01. Next base: position 2,381 of record CAYPSO010000246.1, read on the forward strand.
AGTCGAATTGAATTATCCGCCATTAAACAAGGTTTGGTTAATTTTAATATTGATAAAAATAATCTGAAGGGGTGACAATAAAAATTAGAAGACAGATAAGATCAGGTTTACAGCC
>CAYPSO010000247.1:0-2488 GCA_964413275.1 uncultured bacterium
AAAACTGAAACTCTTATTGGAGAAGACCTTGAAACACGATCATCTCCTGATTTATGAGGATCTGTTTGTAAATATTGAACGATTAACTGTTCAAACTTATCCCCTAAATCACGGGTAGAAGTAGCAGTTTCCCTCAGTTGTTTAAGTATGGCATGAATATTAACAGTCATATTAGATTTCCAAAGCAAAATTTACAAACAAGACTGAATATATTACTACATTTTTTTAAGCTTTATTAATAAAAAGATTGATGAATCAACTTAAATGTTAAAACATTTTATAGTTATACAAACTGCTGTAATCACTCTGGAAATACACCAATCAACAAAAATAAAACCACTATCTCAAAAAGAAAGTGGTTTGGTTTATAGTTTTTAAAACAAACTAATAGCTATTTAATGACAATTACTTGCAGATTTTCTTGAATATCTTTATTTGATCGCCAGATTACTCTGTTTTCCCAATCGCCCATGATATTCTAAATGCACTAACAAAGCATTAATATCAGCAGGATTAACTCCTCCAATTCTCACTGCTTGGCCAAGGGTTAAAGGTTTAACTTTAGTCAATTTTTCCCTCGCTTCCATTGATAAAGTTTCAATTTTCATGTAATCAATATTTTCGCCTAATTTTTTATTAGTATGACGACTGATTTGTTCGATTTGATTTTGTTGTCTTTGAATATATCCAGAATATTTAATATCAATCTCAGCCCCTTCTTTTTCTGACTGTTCGAGATTAGGATTACCTAAACCATATTGCTCTAAATTGACATAATGAAAACCCGGCCTTCTTAATAAATCAGCCAAGGTTATTGAACCTTTAATTTTTTGCTGAGTATCGTCAAAAATCTGTTTACCTACCTCATCATGTTCTTTAATACGAGTTTCATATAATCGCTCTTTTTCGGCGGCAATATTTTCTTGTTTGCGTTGAAAAATATCCCATCTGCGATCGCAAATTAGACTAATTTCTCGTCCTAAAGGAGTTAATCTTTCATCTGCATTATCAGAGCGCAATATTAAGCGATATTCTGACCTACTCGTCAACATTCTATAGGGTTCACGTAAATCCTTAGTACACAAATCATCAATCAATGTACCTAAATAACTCTGCTCCCTCGGAAAAACAATCATGGGCTGACTTTTCACATATCGACTTGCATTAATACCCGCAACAATTCCCTGTGCTGCGGCTTCTTCATAGCCCGTTGTGCCATTAATTTGTCCTGCGGCAAACAAACCCTCAATTTTTTTAGTCATAAGGGTGGGGAAACATTGAGTCGCTGGTAAATAGTCATATTCAACTGCATAGGCTGGGCGCAACATGGTACAGTTTTCTAAGCCGGGCAAAGTATGCAACATCGCCAATTGCAATTTTTCAGGAAGTCCCGTAGAAAAGCCTTGAATATATAACTCTGGAATTTCTCGCCCTTCTGGTTCAATAAATAATTGATGACTTTCTTTATCAGCAAATCTGACAATTTTATCTTCAATACTCGGACAATAGCGAGGGCCTTTAGCGTCAACCCAACCGCCATAAACTGGGGAAAGATGCAAATTATCTCGAATTAACTTATGGGTTTCGCTAGTGGTACGAGTTAGATAACAGTTCATTTGCTCCCTAACAAGGTGAGCTTCGGGATCGAAACTAAACCAACGCAATTGCTTATCGGGAGGTTGTACTTCCATTTTTGTGTAGTCAACAGAGCGTCTATCAACCCTTGCCGGAGTACCAGTTTTTAATCGGCCAGTTTCAAAGCCAAATTTATTCAGAGTTTCTGTTAAGCCTATGGCCGCAAATTCCCCTGCTCTGCCTGCTTCCATGGATTTATCACCAATCCAGATTCTGCCGCCTAAAAACGTTCCTGTAGTGAGAATAACCGCTTTAGCCGCAAAACAAGTGCCAAAATAGGTTTCTAGTCCAATAATTTCCTCATTTTTGCCGAGAATCAAGTCAGTTGCCATGCCTTCACGAATGGTCAAATTTTCTTGATTTTCCACCACTGACTTCATGACGGCTGCATATTCCCGTTTGTCTGTTTGCGCCCGTAAAGCCCAGACAGCAGGGCCTCTAGAGGAGTTGAGAATGCGTTTTTGTAAATAAGTGCGATCGCTAATCTTCCCAATTTCACCACCTAATGCGTCAACTTCGTGGGTTAATTGGGATTTTGCAGGGCCTCCAACTGCTGGATTACAAGGTTGCCAAGCGATTTTATCTAGATTTAATGTTAGCATCAGAGTACGACAACCGAGACGGGCTGCTGCTAATGCCGCTTCACAACCAGAATGGCCTGCTCCTATTACTATTACATCAAAACTATCTTGAAATTCTACTGGCTTATTTACGGTCATGGTTTAAGGAACAAAAAATGTTTATCCCATTGTAACAAAAAGTCCATATTTTTAGTTCGTAGTTATAGTTATTTTTTAATTTTGACCGAAAATCTGGGTACAAGCCCCGTCCTTTAGCGAAGCGGAGGACGGCT
>CAYPSO010000248.1:0-2432 GCA_964413275.1 uncultured bacterium
TAAATGAGGAGCTAAATCATTATTTAGCCAGAGAATATGGCATTGATATTAAGAAAAAAAAAGACTATGAAAAATGGTTAACTTCTCATCAACCTTTCCACTGGTTTATAGAGTTTTATTCGATTATTAATTATGGTGGTTTTAATGTGATTATCGGTAATCCTCCCTATTTAGAAGAAAAAGAAGTTGATTATAAACTGATTAATTTTATTTGTAAAGAAACTAAAACAATTCATGCTTTATGTATTGAAAGAAGTAATAATATTTTACAAAAAAAAGGTTTAATGAGTATGATTTTACCTTTATCTTTAGTTTCTACTCAAAGAATGAAAATAGCTCAAGATATTTTATCTCAAAATAATCGTAATTGTTGGTATTCTAACTATTCTTGGCGACCTAGTAAACTATTTGAAACCGTTAATCGTGCTTTAACTATTTTCGTAACTACACCATCAAAAGAAAAATCTCTTTTTACTACTTGTTATCAGAAATTTAACGCAGATACTCGTGATTTACTTTTCAGCAATTTTCATTATGTAAAAGTTGATAATTATAATTATTTTTGGCTACCTAAAATTAATCAAGGAATAGAGTTAAGTATTTTAGATAAATTTTTCTCAATCAATACTTTTATCAATAACTTTCTTAAAGACAAAAAAGAAGAAAACCAAGTTTATTATCGAACTACTGGAGGTTTATATTGGAAAATATTTACTAATTTTGCTCCGAAATTTATTGTTGATGGAAAACAAGGACATTCGACAAGGGAAACATGGATTTCTACTCAAGATAAAATTATTATTGAATCTTTAATTGCTATTTTAAGCAGTGATTTATTTTGGTGGTGGTACACTGCTACCTCTAATTGTAGAGATTTAAACCCTTATGATATTTATAATTTTCCTGTACCTAAATCAGCTTTATACGATGAAAATGTGATTGATTTAGGTAAAAAATATCTCAAGAATATTAATAAAAATAGTCAAATGATGAAAAGACAACAAAAACAAACAGGAATAACGGAAACTCAATCTTTTAAAGTATCTTTATCAAAACCAATAATAGATGAAATAGATAAAGTATTAGCAGAACATTACGGATTTAGTGAAAAGGAATTAGACTTTATTATTAACTATGATATTAAGTATCGGATGGGTAAAGAATTAGAATAGGAGTTGGAAAGTTTGAATTTTGAGATTATTGGCAGTATTTCTGAAATAGAAATTATTGCCATAGACAAATCGATTAGAGAAGTACAAAGATTGAGAAAAATTTATGGACAAGGCAGATGGCGAAAATTAAAAGGAATTGCTACTATCCAATTAGAAGATGGTACAGTTTGCTCTGCTGAACTCCATTGGTATGAAGCTCATGGAATAGGTAAAAAAGAAATAAAAATAAAGTATATTTTAGATTAAATAAAGATTATGATATATCCAGAAAAAAAATTAGTTGTTTGTAAAAAAAATACCGATTACTCAGCATCTTTAGAACTAAGAAAAATTTATGAAGTTATTCCAGATAAAAAAGCGGAAAAACATCAAATGATTCGAGTAATTGATGAATCAGGGGAAGATTATTTATATCCCAGTTATTTTTTTATACCGATAGAATTAAGTAATAACAATCAAGATTTATTAGCACTATTTAATTAATAATAAAAATAGACAAGGTGTTAGCGAAACATTACGGATTTAGTGAGGAGTAATTAGACTTTATCATTAACTATGATATTAAGTGTCAAATGGGGAAAGAATTAGAATAGATATTTAATTTAGATTAACAAAGAGTAAATCATGAAAACTTTAATTAGACTAAAAATAGAAAAATTTATCGAAAATAATGAAGAATATTTTGTTGCAACAAGCAACGACTTAGAAGGCTTAGTAGCAGAAGGAAAAACTATTGAAGAAGTAATAGATATTGCCCAAAATGTAGCCAAAGTCTTATTAGAATTAGAACAAGAAACTAGCAGTGAAATCATAATGAAAGATATTCCTTCTGTGTTTGAATATCCTCTATTTATGGAGGTATAATGGGCAGATTATCAGGTTTTTCTTATCAAAAAGTTACTCAAAAACTCAGAAAATTAGGCTTTGAATTTTATCGCAGTGCCAAAGGAGACCATGAAATTTGGTTTAATCCAGAAACGAAAGCCAAAACTACTATTCCTCACCATAAAGAAATAAAAGAAGGTACATTAAAAAATATTTTAAAACAAGCAAAAATTGATGTAGATATTTTTCTCAGAATTTAGACTTTAATATCATATTTGATTAATTATAGATTAATCCAAATATTTTTGAATATTATTCAAACAGCAATCAATTTTTTAGTGACTCTTTAATCTCCTCCGCTATTTGACAGATAATCTTTGGTTAAAGGCAATAGGGAACAGGCAACAGGCAACAGTAAAGGCATTGGACGGGGAT
>CAYPSO010000249.1:0-2404 GCA_964413275.1 uncultured bacterium
ATCTTTTTTGTCAACTAGCTATAATAAGCGGAGCGCCGACGCGGCTTCTTGGTGCGGCTGGCCTTCTGAGGTTTCCTCAGAAGTCGCAGCATCCGCTTTTCAAGCCGCTTGTCGCCGCACCAAGAAGTGGTATCGCTACCGCGATGTTTCATTTTGGTCGGGCTTTCTCCCCTACCCTATAGAGAATAGGGAATCCAGCCCGACATTAAGGTTGAAGAATTATCAGATAGTTTGCTCTCAATTATGGATAAAATAGGAGCAAAAGCCCAAGCTAAAGGTCTAACAGAAGAGAAACTAGCACAGTTGTTAGCGGATGAATCGTAATCGAGTTGTGATCGATACAAATGTTTTTATTAGTGCTTTACTGAATCCTAATGGAACACCGAGAAAAGCCATTAATTTAACGATTAACAAGAAGTAATGAATATTGATACAGAAATCTTACAAACTGTTTCAGAAATGCCAACCTCTCTCAAGCGAGAACTTCTGCACTATGCTAAATATCTTATGGAAAATTATGCTCAAGAGTCGTTATCGAAATCAGATAAACAGCTTGCTAAAAAACGTCGCTCAGGTATATTAAAAGGAACATTTGTTTTGCCTTTATCTAATGATTTTGATGAACCTCTAGAAGATTTTAAGGAATATATGAAATGAATGCCTTTCTTTTAAATACTCATGCTTTTATTTGGTTATCTGAAAATGCTCCTAATTTACCTAATAATCTTAGAGAGATGATTGATATAACCGATACAGTTTATCTCAGTATTGTTAGTCTTTGGGAAATAGCTATTAAGCTCAATCTCGGTAAGTTATCACTCAAACAAAGTTATGAAACAATTGAACAAGAATTAGAATCATCCGATATTTTATTATTACCGATTTTTTTTATTGACACTTTACAAATTTATCGTTTACCGTGACATCATCGTGATCCCTTTGCTCGAATGTTGATTGCTCAGGCTATCAATAATTCTCTGATTTTGATTAGTCGTGATACTCAATTTGATGCTTATCCTATTCAACGGATATGGGAGTAACAAAATTTATTTCTTAGAAAAGAAAAAATAATCCCCCCTCAACTTACTTAAAATTAAGGGGAGATTAGTTATATTAAAAAGCAATTTAGCTAACATTTGCGGGTTCTTTTTCGGTGGAATGAGTGCGTTTTACTTTGCGTTTTAGGGTTACACCTGCGCCAAGTATTCCAAGGAAAAGAAGACTTAGGGTTGAAGTGGGTTCCGGAACTACTGAGATTACTGGATGATCACCATTAAATATGGTAATAAAATCGCTGGTAACTATATTTGCTGTAGATGTATCTGAAACTGGACTAACAGTTACTTTTTCTAAAGAAAAAGTCATATAAATATGACCTCCTATTAATGATTCCCCAGTCATAATTGGATAACTAAATGATTCTTCTGGGTTAAGTAATATTTCTACAGGAATCTCAGGATCTGATGGACATTCAAAAGGAACATCATTCAGATCAGAATAAAAATCCTTAGTAGGAAAAAAGCACAAGTTTTTTACTAAAAGAGATTCTGTCAAATCATCATTATCAAGAACAAATAGATGTTTAAAGCCAATGCCTCCAGAACCTGGAACAGGATCGTCAATTTTCCACCCCCAGTCAGGACCTGCTTTTCTAGGAACTCCATTTTTTGTCCAAAAAATATCTTTGATGTGAATAGTATTTTTTGCAGTGAGAAACAGAGTGGAGTCAACTGTTACCATTCCACCTAAAGGAATTTCAGCACCATCTGACCAAACTTTAACATCACGTCCTTGCATGGAAACGGTATTAGGGAAATTACTAACATTCCCTTGATGACCTGTGATGGCAATACCAGGTTCTTTATTATGAAGGGTAAAGTGTAAATCATTAGCAGAATCCCAAACATTCTGTGTTAGTTTCCACTTTCCTCTGACCGCATCTGGACTCGGTACGCCACCATTGAAGTTACCAGCTAGAGCTAAAGGATTGTGTAAAAAACAAAAACTAACTATACTGATACCCAATACTAACTTATCTTGTTGAAACATTCTTAATATCATTAATTTTCAAAAATTCTGAATTCTTTAGAAGTCTAAACACCCCAAAATTAACTTTCAAGACCTAAAAAGCCATATAAAACCAGATAAAACAGTATTAAGAAAATGTAACAAAAGCCTAAAAATAATATAAAGACCCTATAAACCTTATTATGCCCTATAATGTCGGGTAAAAACCCTATTAATACTCACCTTCTACCTGCCCTATGAATACCTTTGATATTCAATCCTTGATAGTCACTATTGATGAACTTATATTCTCTCACACGGGGGAACATTTAGATGATCTTCAGTGTGAAATATTGGAGGGAGTTATTAATCATCAAAAATATGGGGAAATTGGCAA
>CAYPSO010000250.1:0-2135 GCA_964413275.1 uncultured bacterium
CATCGATTTTTAAAGATTGTGTAAAGTTTCGGAAAAACTATTGAAAAAAAAATCATTAGCTATAGACTTAATCACAACACTTACTTAACGGTACTTAAACAATTTTTTGAAATAAAGTAGAGTATAACTATTATTGTATAGTATTTTTACGTTGCCATTAATGGCGCTTATTGATGATGAGAGAAACTACTCCCGCAGCGATGCCTCCCTGCTTTCATAGATGGTGCCAAAAATTTGATGATTTATTGAGAAATAAATCACAAAAAAGAGAGTTTAGAAACTATTTAGGGGGTTTATTAGGAGAAAGCGAGCGAAAAAATATTTACCAAATGGCCTCAGACTCTGTAGGTGTAACTTACCATAAATTACACCACTTTTTAACGGAAGCACCTTGGTCGGCAGAGCAAATAAACGAGCGTCGTTTGGAGGTAATGAACAAATGTAATCAGACTAAAATTAGTCAGGGTTTTAGTTTGATTGTCGATGACTCTGGGCATAGGAAGAGTGGGAATTTTACCGCCGGAGTAGGACGACAGTACATCGGAGAAATTGGCAAAACAGATAATGGAAATGTAGTCGTCACAACTCATCTTTATGACGGAAAAAAAAGCTTACCTTTAGACATAGAATTATATCAACACGCTAATTCACTACCAGAGGGAAAGAAAGACTCAAATTTTCAGAAAAAACCTGAGTTAGCTTTGGCATTAATCGATAAAAGTAAAAGGCGAGGATATAGACCAGGAATAGTAATAATTGATTCGGGATATGGTAACAATACAAGTTTTCTGATTGAACTAGAAAAAAGAAAATTAAATTATTTAGGAGGACTAGCTAAAAATCGTAAGGTTAGAGTTATTAACTCTCCAGAATTAAGCGAAGAAATCAGATTAGATAAATTAGCTAAATCATTACCACAAGAAGCTTACACTCAAACTAAAATCGATTTAGAAAAACCAAGAACTGTTTGGGTGGCTGTCATAGAAGTAGAAATGTCTCGTCTTCAAGGAACCAGAAAAATAGCTATCGTCATGAACGCTCCGAACTTTGAAGATGCCGACGATATAGATTACTTTATTACAAATGTTGAGCCATCAATTGTGACCTCACAGTGGGTAGTTAATACTTATTCTCAAAGAAATTGGGTAGAAGTATTCTATAGAGAAGCTAAGGGTTGGTTGGGATTAAAAGAATACCAAACTAGAGGAATTAAAAGTTTAAAAAGACATTTTATTTTGGTTTTTAGTGCTTACACTTTTATCCTTTGGCATAAGCTAACTGGTGGATTAAGAAGACGTTGGGCCAATCAATCTTTGGAGACCTTTCCTGAAGCTTTAAAACCATTTCGTACAGCTATCTCTTACCGTTTTGTTCAATGGCTTAACCATAATTATGACGTATTTGTGGCTTATCAAGCTAGTTTGGGGTTTATTTGGGCTTGATTTTTGTTTAAGTACCGTTAACTATTATTTTTCCGATCATGAATATCACAAAAATACTGACCAAATTATCCATAGCTACATCTGTTTTAATAATGGCAATTGCTAATCCTGCTGAAGCCGCATTGATCACATTTGATGATATAATCGCAGGTCAAACTAGCTATTCTTATGATGGTGATAATGATGGAATTGATGATGTAGTTTTCAGTACCTCTGATATATTTGGATTCAACACAGTAGGACCAGGAGTCAACATGAGTTTTATCAATGAACCAGGAATTGAAGGAACAGCGTTATTAGACCCTGATTTGAGAGTTGATTTTCTTTTTGGAGCAAAAGACTTTCTTAAATTCGGATTTGCTCGTAATACTGACACTGAAAATACTTTTGCTAATTTTACAGTTTATGATGCTGATGATAATGTACTTGTTTCAGCCTCAGAAACTGGACAATTTACTTTTCCAGATGGAACTAATCCAAGCAACTTTCCTGAAGGTGTAGTTGATGTAAGTTTTTCAGGTATTGCATCTTACGCACTATTTAATTTTACTGGTGATGGCACTCGCTATATCATAGATAATTTTGAGGGTACATTTGGAAATAGCGAAGTTAATCCTAATCCTGTCCCTGAACCGGCTTCTATGTTAGGTTTATTGGTAGTTAGTAGTTTAGGTTTAGGTTCATTAAAACGCA
>CAYPSO010000251.1:0-2121 GCA_964413275.1 uncultured bacterium
CGCAAATTTACCTCAATATCTACATTATCAAAACCAGTAGTTAACAATTTGTCTTTAATGGTATCTTTTGTAAAACCTGTTTTATGAGCCATGTGATATTGACCATTAGCAATGGCACTTCTTAAGCCATACATGACATCAAGGGGAGTAATATCACCAATTGGCATGGTATAAAGGGTATCTTCGAGTTTTCCTTGGGCGACAACTTCAGCTATTTGTTGCATATCAGGAACAATCAACCAAACAAAACCATTGGGTTTTAAAACTCGATAAAATTCTTGGAGTGCAATGGGTATTTCATGGGCATAAATATGTTCTAAATTATGGGATGAGTAAATAACATCAATGGATTGATCTGGAATTAAACTTAAATCAGTAATTGAACTAATAACATCAGGTTGAACATTAGGATCGATATCTAAACGTACTTCTTGCCATTCCTCAGTTCGTAATTCATCGGGTAAAGCTTCTGGATCGTAAGGGCCACAGCCAACATGAAGCACTATTTTTTTGTCAGTTTCTAAAAAGGGTGCAACAGTAGCTTTTTGTTGTTTGATTTCTTCTTTATAAGCCGTAGCCCAAAGATTAAGTAATTCTGAATATACTTCTGCTGTAGCAAATCCTGCTTGCAATAGTTTATCTTGTAGGGTTTGTTGGGTAAAAGCAGTTTTATGAGCCATATAGTGATTGCCTCTAGCAATGGCAGTACCTAAACCGTACATAACATCGATCGCAGCAATAGGTCCTACTGGAGCAACATAAAGGGTTTCTTCTAAATTTCCTTCAGCAACTTCTTTGGCAATTTTCTGAATATCAGGAAGAGTTATCAAGGCAAAACCACTAGGTTTTAAGACTCGATGAAATTCTTTAAGAGCAATGGGTACTTCATGATGATAAATATGTTCTAAATTATGAGATGAATAAATAGCATCAATAGAGTTGTCTGGTACTGCACTTAAATCGGTAATAGTTCCAATAACATCTGGTTGTACAGCAGGATTAATATCTAAACGTACTTCTCGCCATTCTTCAGTACGTAACTCTTTCGGTAAAGCTTCGGGATAATAAGGTCCACAGCCAACATGAAGCACCAATTTTTTATCTCTTTGACTAAAAAGTCCATAAGTTATGGGTTCTTCTTCAAAGTTAGGATCGCTATTGGCTAACCAATTCTGATTAAGAAGATTGGCTTCAGGAAGATTCTCTGCACCTAAAATATCCCAAGCAATAATAGTAATCCCATTATCAAATATGGCTTTACCTAAAGAAGAAGAATCAAATAGCACTTTTGCTCGATCTTCACAAGCTATAAAATCCTCAATTGCCTGTTGTATTTCATGAGATTCTGAATTATGGATAACCATTAAAGCTCGATCTGCGAGAAAAGATTTTACTAACAATAAACTCATAAAAACGGAGCGATAGTCATCTTTTGCATCATAATAGTAAACTCCAATTTTTTCTTCGATTCCTATGGTTTTGAGTCCAGTAAAAAAGTCATTAAAATCTTCTTCCACAAACATTACTTGGTCTTCTAAACCAAACTTGGCAAGATTATCAGCAAGAATAGCTAAATTATCTTCTTCTTGAGGTAAATCAGAAAAGTCATCAATAGCATAGCCATAGATTTCTGAATTATCTGATAAAGCTCCAATAAAACTCGCTCCTCTACCAACTCCTATTTCACAATAAACTTCATTTTCATCCAAACATTTAACTGCTAAATTGAGAATTTGCATTACATTAGTGCCGGTTAAAAATTCTATTTCTCGACAAATGTTGGCAAAATCGAGAGATTTAGTAAGGACATTAGAATTACCCCAGTTGTCATATAAGTTTGGTAATGTTTCTATAAATTCTTGAATTTTCATAGTAATTAATTCCTTCAAAATATATTAGCGGTTAACAATTAGCTTTTAGCTTTAATGGACTCTTGGTAAAAATTTTCTAAAGCTTGGATACAAGTTAAATCATTGAATAAAAGATTTTGATTCTTTTTCATTTTGTCTTTAATTTCTTGCCCCCATGCTCGATCTAATCCTAATTTCACAGCAATTTTGATGTACTCCTCCTTATTCTTAGCAATGGTATCAGTGACACCCATTATATTAAGCATACCCA
>CAYPSO010000252.1:0-2060 GCA_964413275.1 uncultured bacterium
AAAAATATACTCACTTAGATTCCACATCTATCAGTGTAGAAGGAGAATATAAATTTAGCTTTGACCTCATTAGGCTGTGGAAATTTTTGGGTTATCCCTGCTGAGGCTAATGTTAAGGGAGTTCAATCACTATTAAGAACATTAGAATTAGTTTCTTACTATGAAGGAATGTTATCTCAGGGAAATTTGTTAGGTGTAATACCCTTTCGAGCAAAATGGGTAGGTTTGAATCCAACTACCACAACTTCTGAATCTATTAAATTAATGGCAGAATTAGCTGGATTAGAAAATATGTTACCTCATTTACTAGAAAGTGATATTTATAAACGAGCTATTAACGATCAGGTTTTACCCAGAGATTTAGGTGTCCAGAAACTTGAATACCCTTTAGACATCTTAATAACCAAAATCAAACCAGCTTTGGGAAATTACGCAAAACAAATTTTTCTTAATCAGGAGGTAGCTTAATATGAGTTTATTTGACAGAATTAGACAAGAAGCAGTTTCTCCTACAGTTAAAGTTCCTCAAAGAAATGATTTGATTTTATCAAATCCTGAAATATCTTCTGATCTTACTGAAATAGATAATCAAGAAGATGATAATAAAGCAGTTTCTTTAGAAAAATTATTAATCGCTGAACTAGAATCATTACCTATCATTTCTAAAAAAAAGGTGGGAGTACGTTTAGAGTCTGAAATTCTCGAAAATATTCAAGAATTATGTCGAAACAATAATATTACTGTTGAAACTCTTTTAGAAGCTTTTTATCAAGTTTGTAATGTTAAAGATACTTTAATGCGTCAAGTAATTAAGGATGCTCAAAATAGGATTCAACGCCGAACTAGAGCAGGTAATATTCGCTCAATATTAACTAAGTCCAAAAACCTTAAGATGCAAAAGAAATAAAGTTCAATATTTCTTTTGCACCAATGTACTATAGTGCAAAAGTCATCTAATAACAATAAATAGTTTTAATTGAAGGAAATATACAATGATTGCTCAACCTCAACCTCAATTTATCAGTCCCCAAGAATATCTTTTATGGGAAGAAGAACAACCTTTAAAGTACGAATACGTTAATGGAGAAGTTTTGGCTATGACAGGCGGAACTCTCCCTCATAACTCTATTGCCATAAATGTTACTTCTGCACTCAAAAATCATTTACGAGGCAAAGGTTGTAAAGTTTTTATGGCAGATGCTAAACTGGGAGTCTCGGATATTGGCTCTTTTCATTATCCTGATGTAATGGTCAGTTGCGATCCCTCAGACCAAAAAGCACGTAAAATCATTTATCATCCCTGTTTAATTGTTGAAGTTTTGTCTCCTAGCACAGAAGCTTTTGATAGAGGTAAAAAATTCCAATACTATCGTCAAATTGAAGCACTTAAAGAATACGTTCTTATTGATTCTGAAAAGATGAATATTGAATGTTATAGACTTAATGAAAAAAATAAATGGGAACTTACTTGTTATTCAGTTGAAAAAATAACAGAACAAGAAACAGAACAGTCTATTCAATTAACTAGCATTGATTTTTCCTGTTCTATTTCTGTTTTATATGAGGATGTTATTTTTCCTGAAGACAGTCAATAATCTGTTGAGCTGTTTTTTGGATTCTTGAACCACATTTTTGTAGATTAGCAATCGCATCTTTACCGTTTTGCCAATCTGCAATATATGCAAAAGAATAATCGCTAGTGTCTAAATCAAAATAGTTCATCACAATATAAGCTACTGATTCAGCTTCTAATTCTGCTTCAGAACGGTTTAAATGTGCTTCATACTGCTCTCGACTATGAAGAATACTGTGCGCTATCTCATGAGCAAGAGTTTTTGCCCTATGTGCAGGGGATAAAGCGTCATTAACCAGGATTTTTATGGGTTTTCCCCCAGAAAATTGACAATAACCATTAGCGTTCAAAGCTCCCTGAAAATACACTGGTACTCCATTATCATTACTAAACTTGACCAATAAATCTATTAGACCTTTATCGTCACCTTGGATCCCACATTCCGCACTTTGATAATTAAGTCAAAATTGAATTAGAATTCAGACAA
>CAYPSO010000253.1:0-2023 GCA_964413275.1 uncultured bacterium
ATGACTATACTTTCCGACTTCTGAGTAGGTTTGAGTAACTTTAGTTGAGCGGTAGCTAGAAAGTTTGGCGGATAAATAATTTATTTAGCCCCCGGCTACTGCGGGAACAATACTTACCTCATCTCCATCTTTTAAGGTAGTTTCCACACCTTCTAAAAAACGTATATCTTCACTATTAACATAAAGATTAAGGAAACGCCGAGGATTACCTTGTTCGTCACAAAGACGCTCTTTAATGCCGGGGCAATTATCTTCTAAAGAGTCCAATAATTCTTTGATATTATCACCGCTACATTCAATGGTAGCTTGATTTTGAGTGAATTTTTGCAGAGGAGTAGGAACTAATACTTTAACAGCCATAGTAAATGAGTTGTAAATTAAGAAATGAATAAATGTCTACCATGGTAGACAAAAAGTAATTAAACTAAAACTTGTTGCCATTCGAGACGATCTAATACACGAGAACGCTCTAAAGCACGTTGGAAACTATCTAAATTTGCTTCAATGGTCAAAGGTTCGCCAATATATCCTTGTACGGCTTCCTGAGTTTTTAGACCATTACCCGTGATATAAACCACTGTACTTTCTTCTGGATCGATTTTACCTGCTTCTACTAATTTCTTTAATACGGCAATGGTTGTACCACCCGCCGTTTCTGTAAAGATACCTTCTGTTTCGGCTAAAAGTTTCATTCCTTCGATAATTTCGGCATCGTTCACTAATTCAATATTACCTTGAGTTTTCTTAGCAATATCTAAAGCGTAAACACCATCAGCAGGATTACCGATCGCAATTGATTTCGCAATGGTGTTAGGTTTAACTGGGGTAACAAAATCTCTGCCCTCTTTAAAAGCTGCGGCAATGGGAGAGCATCCTTCGGCTTGTGCGCCACTAAAACGCACCTGCTTATCATCCACTAAACCTACTTTAATCAATTCTTGGAAACCTTTATAAATCTTGGTATAAAGAGAACCAGATGCTAAAGGTGCCACAATATGATCTGGTAATTTCCAGCCTAGTTGCTCTGCTACTTCAAAACCCAAGGTTTTTGAACCTTCTGAATAGTAAGGACGCAGGTTAATATTGACAAATCCCCAACCATGAGTATTGGCAACTTCGCAGCAAAGACGATTTACTTGATCGTAGTTACCCTCTACTGCCATGACAGTAGGTTCATAAATTAATGTTCCTAAAACCTTACCAGCTTCCAAATCTGAAGGAATAAAGACACAACAGTCTAATCCAGCATAAGCTGCGATCGCAGCAGTGGAATTCGCCAAGTTACCCGTACTTGCACAGGATACTGTGGTAAAACCTAATTCCCTAGCACGACTTAAAGCTACTGAAACTACCCTATCCTTGAAACTCAGGGTAGGCATATTAACAGCATCATTTTTAATATAAAGATTTTTTAGACCCAAACGACGGGCTAACCGATTAGATTTTAATAAGGGAGTCATACCAGTACCCACATCAATATAATTATCTGTAGCGACGGGTAAAAAAGCACGATACCGCCAAATTGAATTAGGCCCGGCTTCAATAGTTTCCCTACTTACTTTTTGTTTAATCGCTTCGTAATCGTAGTTTACTTCTAATGGACCAAAACAAAACTCACAAACATGAGTCGCCTCTGGTTCGTATTCTGCACCACATTCTTTACATACAAGCTGGGTAAAATTAGCCGTGTTAAATGAAATGTTGGTTGTAGTTGTTTGGGTCATTTCTAGCTTTCTCCCTTATTCCGTCAAAGATTAAATAAATAGTAGCACTGGTAACAAATACTCGTCAATCATACCCGACTAAAAATATCGGGTATAAAATAATCGTCAATAGACCTGTTATGAAAATAGATTTTCATCCTCGGTTGTGAACGCAGTTCATGCTTGTCTCTTGCAAAAGCGCACCAAGAAGCGGATGCTGCGACTTCTGGGGTTTCCCCAGAAGGCCAGCAGCACCAAGAAGTAGAAAATTCACGAGTAATGAGTAGTGAGTAATGAGTAATGAGTAATACCTCTGCCTG
>CAYPSO010000254.1:0-1988 GCA_964413275.1 uncultured bacterium
AAGTGAGACTGAAGAAAAATCAGTAGGTAAGGTGGAAAGTTTGTCAAATAATCTTATTCTTGTGGAGAAGACGTAAGACTCGTTAATACTTGTATTAAAAAGCGATCTTCTGTGAATCAAGAATCCCCCGTTATATTGCGATCGCAATAAGTAGATGCACAAAATTAATTATACAAAAATCTTTTGGTGGGCAATGCTTATAATAATCTCTGGATAAAAATCTTAGCCCTTTGGTTGGTTATTTGTTACTTATGATATGATCCAAATTAATATATAAATTACCTTGGGAAAAAACCTTGATGAAAGCAATTAAGCACAAAGGTATTGTTGGTAAAAAGGGAAAAATTGAGATTGAGTCAGCAGAATTGACTGAAGGTACAGAAGTCGAAATTATTATCCTTGTTCCTTTTCTTGAAACAGATACTACAGACTATCTCCTCTCTACAGACGCTAATCGCAGAGAGTTATCAGAAGCTATACAAAGAGTAGAAAAACAACAGGATCTTGTCAAATTTACTCCAGAAGAATGGCATGAGAAACATAGTTTTTGACTCAAAAGCTTTTAGTGAGTTTAATCAGTGGGCTACTGAAAATAAGAAACTCTACAAAAAGACTGTTGAATTGATTAATGATATTCTCCGTCAGCCTTTTTCTGGACTTGGTAAACCAGAGCCTTTAAAACATAATCTTAAAGGTTATTGGTCAAGACGTATCGATGATGAACATCGTCTGGTTTATAAAGTAACAAATACAGAAATTATTATTATTACTTGTAAATTTCATTATGGTTAATACAAGTGTTTAAGAATATACCAAATAATTAGTAAAAATCTAAGCAAATTTTAAGTTATTACTCATAGGTATATATATTGCACCACCATGTTCAATTTCTAAAAAATTAGCATTTTCTGGACTAGGTTTATAAATATTAAATGTTTTCATAATTCCTAAAGTTGCCGCACTTTCTAACGGACCCACAAAACTGGTATCTAAATCTAAAAAATGAGGTTGTTTTGTCCAATATTCCATTTGTTTTGCGTTAAGAAAATAACAACCAGCATGAGGATTTAATGGTCTATAAAAATCAATATCTCTTCCTAAAAAATTGCTTTTTAATAACGGCTCTTCTTCTATATTTTGAAATGGTTTTGTTGCTTCATAGACTATATTTCCATCTATATAAAATTTATTAACTCCTTCTTTAATAGCAAGTTCATAGCGATTAGGTTGTAGTAAACATTGATTGCCATATTCATTGGTAAACCAATCTAATTTGAGAAAAAATAAGGGATCTCTAATAATAAGATCGTCTTCCAGAAAACAATAATAATCGTAATTACCTAAATTATCTCCTAAAAGAGCTTGACATTCAAAACCCAAAGACATGGGATGATTCTCGGTGTTATGATGATAATACCAAGATGATGGTAAAGGAAGTTGATCTACTAAATGATAATTTCCTGTGGTACAAATAACTATATCTAATTCTTCCCATTGATATGGTTTATTAACATATTTTATATTCTGTTCTTCCCAACTTACTATGGCTTGATTTCGACCGAATAATTGTTGTAAGGCCGAAATATTATTAACTGATGTTACGCAGCTTAACGAGATTTCAAGAGTTTCAGCAACTGGTTTAGAACCAAATCTCAAGGGTTTCAGACCAAGAGTGCGTAACATCAGTTATTAACTAATGCATTGAGACGAGCTTGACTATCTTGTCTTTGATGACCATATTTACCATTAGGTTCTTGTTTGAAGTAATGAGCTATTGTAAATAAAATTTTCATATTTTTTTTTGTAGATATATCAATAGATAGAGTGAGCAGTTTTTAAATAAATATTATTACTCATTCTGAGAAAGAATCAATTAATTTGCCCACTCTAGAAAAACTTTATTTATTGTCTGTAACCTATAACTTTAAGCTTACGCAAATTTACCTCAATATCTACATTATCAAAACCAGTAGTTAACAATTTGTCTT
>CAYPSO010000255.1:0-1943 GCA_964413275.1 uncultured bacterium
AAAAACTTCTGACTTCTGACTCCAGACTTCTGACTTCATTTGATGCGATCGCTTGTGCTGCTAAATTTACTAATCTTCCACCTCAGCAAGCTAATAATTCTGAAGATATTGTTAAGAATCGAGAACTATTAATAAATACTGTTAAGGATTTATCCATTAGTTCTTCAAAGGTTAAAACTTTAAATTCTTTGAAATATCCTGAATTTTTACCAACTAATAAGAGATTAGAGATAATCAATGAACAACCAGAAAGTAAAGTTGAAAAATCTGTAGTTACTCAACAACCTACACCAAATATCGAACAAAAATCAATTAATTATAATTACAGAAAACATTCTTTAACTGAAAAATATGGAGTAAAAAGTAACTTTGATTTAAACGGTAAGCGTCCTCCTTTATCTCCTGAAATTGTTAATAAAATCGAAGGTCAAAGGATGGTTAATGAATTGGCTGAAACTCTTTATGCAATCTCTACTGTTAATGGTGATTGTTTTCAAGATGATAACTATCAAATACGTTTTGATGTCGATAGTAATCTGTTAACTATTACCAATCTAAAAACTCAAGAAGTTAATTTAGCTGCTTCTTATCATCCTCATAACAAAATTTGGTATTATCGTGATGATAAAGTTGAGAATATGTTATCATTAACTCAGTTTAATTCTCTCAAACAAAAAGATTCTGATTTTCTCTACTCTGTTTCTATTTCATCTTATTATGATGATTTTAATAAGAAGAGAAATGCTCTAGGAGAAGTCAGAAGCCTCTCGAAGTCAGAGGTCATGAGTCATTCGTCAGAAATAACTCTTTAAACTTATTACTTATTGCGCGTGGGGTGCGGTCGGCTTGGCCTACCTAGCACAACCACGTAAGACACTTATTACTTATTACTTATTAAAAGATGAGTTTCACCGAACTGGATCATTATCAAGGTCACAATTTGGCTTTAAGGCTATATACGATGTTATCTTTAAAGTTTCCTGATGAAGATATATCAATATTAAAACACGATAATTATTTGATTAAATACGATTTTCCTCGTAATTTATTATCTGTTTATTACGATAATTCTTTTGTATTTGTTGCTGCTTATGCACCTAATCATAAGTGTTGGTATGAAATTGATACGAGAGAAATATCTGGTAATGAAGTTGATATTTTATATCCTATTACCGAACAAGTTATCTATGATTTAAACGAAATATATGATTATTATGTTTCAGAGGCAGTTAGAGCCACAGCTAAGAAGAAAACAACGTCTATCTCACCAATTCTTGATGAAGAATTAATAGAAAAATTGTCAAATATGCCTTTTTAAATATTTTTGTCGTTCAGATTCGGAAAATTTTTCTATGGCATAACGTAACATTGTCCGAGGCATCTGTTGATAATTTTCTTTAAGAAAACTTTTTTCCATTTCTAGATTCCTTTTACCAATTTCTCTAAGCATCCATCCTACGGCTTTATGAATTAAATCATGTTTATCATTTATCAGAAATTTAGAGATATTTAAGGTATCATCAAATTTTTCATTTTTAATAAAATGAAATGTTGAAATAATAGATATTCTTCGTGACCAAAGATGATTAGATTTAGCGAGTTCATAAATTAATTGTTTATCTTTATTTTCGAGATAAGCACCTATAATTTGGGCAGCAGAACTATCAACCAAATCCCAATTATTAATATATTTTGTATTATTTAGATATAATTGATAAATACTTGTTTTTTCTTTTTCAGAACCTTTATTAAACTGATAAACTAATAACAATAAAGCAAACAACCGTTCTTCGTGAAAAGAAGACTTCAATAAATGTTCAACTTCAGGTAAGGAAATATGTTTGTATTTTTTAACTTGTTTTCTAATAATTGGAACTCGGATACCCAAAAATTTATCTCCTTCACCATATCCTCCTTGATGGGTTTGAAAAAACTTCTGTGAA
>CAYPSO010000256.1:0-1814 GCA_964413275.1 uncultured bacterium
GGCTCAATTTTGAGATGTCTTGGCATAGAGCACCTTTTCTAATTATACTATGTTCCAAAAATATCAGAAAATAACCTTAAAATAGGAAGTTTTAGACTTAAATCAAATAAATATTTTTGTAACTTTTTAAAAATAATATGTTCATCTTGAATAGAAGCAACAATGATAAAATCGTACAATGATGGTAGCTTTTCTTTGTCAAAAATTTCATTGATGTCTGATGGCCAAAAATAATAATCATAACTAGAAGGTTCTCTCTGTTTTTCAAAAAAGTTTTCTAAATATTCAATTGTTTCTTCATCTCCTATAAAAGCAAGTTTTCCTTGTTTGATTAAATTTTTTAGTAAACTAGTTTCCGTAAGTTGATTAAATATAGTTACCGCGTCCATATTTTTTTTATTTGATTACTTAAATGATTTATAAAAACTCATCCAGTGCTTGTTTAACTCTGTAATTAACGGCTTCCCAAGAGTATTCTTTTGTCACTAAATTATAGGCTGATTCTGCTAATTTATTACCTAAAGAAGGATCTGACCAAAGTTGACACACACCAGCAATTATTTCCTCAATACTATCTCGAATTAAAAGATGTTCTCCATCTTTTGCTTTTATCCCTTCTGCACCTTTAGAAGTGCTAATAACAGGACAACCAGCAGCAAAAGCTTCTAAAATCTTGAGTCGTGTACCTCCACCTTTTAACAATGGGACAACCATCACACTCGCTGCGGCTAAATATGGCAGTACATCAACCACACTTCCTGTAACTATAATTCCCGCATCTTTTTTAGCTGCTTCTGTCATTTTTTGAGTAGGATTTCTTCCTACTAATAAGAGACGACTATCGGGATAAATTTTCTTAATTTGAGGATAAATTTGATCTATTAATAATTTAGTGGCTTCTGTATTAGGTAAATAGGACATCTGACCTAGAAATAGTAAATTATGTTCTTTGTTTTCTAATCCAGAAGGAATAGTACATTCACCTAAACGAACTTGATCGTAGTTAGCAATATTTACACCATTAGGAACACTAAAAGTAGCTGTTTGTTTGCCATATAGTTCTTGGATAAGTTTTGTATCTTCTTCACTACATACCCAAACTTGATCTGAATCTTTAATAAATTTCTCTTCAATTAAGTTGAGATGATTCAACTGAATTTTAGTTTTTAATTTGATTCTTAAATTTTCTGATGAGTAATCTCTTTGTCCAAAAAGATGGGTTTCTACATTATGATTATCAAAAATAATCTTATATTCATAACCTTTGGCTACTGGAAGATAGCGATATAACCAAACCTCCTCAAAAATTAGCAAATTAGGTTTAAATTCTTGAATCAATAGCTCTAATTCTTGAGCAGCCTTTTTAGAATAAGCCCAATCTGCATCTGGGTGCCTCATGGGAAACAACCACCATAAACGACGTTCTAAATTTTCTTGTAGCGATCGTTGCTTTTCAACATTACAATGTTTCCAAATATCGACTCCGGGTAACGATTGTTTATTGGGACTCCAATTAGATACAGTAAAAACGGCAACTTGACCAAATTTCATCATAATGTTCATATTTTGCCAGTTACGAAGAGCTACACCTCCTATTGGTGGATAAGGAACTTGTTTAGTGATAAAGAGAGTACGAATTGAAGATATGCTCATTTTTAAGGTTTGAGAATTTTTATATAAGTACATTTATTATCTATACATCATTTCTGGAGAACCTAGAATAATCGAGCCTTGAATTTTGGGTGGAGTTTGTTGAAGGACTTGTTGGGTATGTTCAGAGAAATTATTACCCAAAGTATTAATTAATTGTTGTG
>CAYPSO010000257.1:0-1798 GCA_964413275.1 uncultured bacterium
TAATTATCTATTGCTATAAATGATAAAGATTAGCAAATTTTTAAATATTATTCTTGATTTATAACTGTGGCAATGTTGCTCGCTGTATGCTATACACAAGTGATAAGTGTGAGGAGTAAAATAAATGAAATTATGTAAAAATGCCCTTGAGATTCTCAAAGAAACTAGCCGTACTTTTTATATTCCTATTAGTATTCTTCCTGAAGGTTTAAAAGAGGCTGTGGCTTCGGCTTACTTGTGTATGCGGGCTATTGATGAAATTGAAGATCATCCCGAATTAGATAACCCCACTAAAGCCAGATTACTTAAAGAAATAAGTTTAGCTTTGCAGGCAAGTGGAGAAAATGTCAATTTTGACTATTTTCACAGTACATTAAATGGTCAAACTAATTTGCTACCAGAAGTAACTTTAAGAGTTGAAGAATGGGCAGTTTTAGCCCCAGAGAGCATCGCACCGAGAATTTGGGATGCCACCGCAGCCATGGCCGATCGCATGGCTTATTGGGCGGAAAGAAACTGGTATATTGAAACAAAAAGTGATTTAGAAACCTATACTTTTAGTGTCGCAGGTGCTGTCGGTTTATTATTATCCGATCTTTGGGCTTGGTATGATGGCACTCAAACTAATAGACTTCAGGCCATCGCCTTTGGTCGTGGTTTACAAACAGTTAATATTCTTCGCAATCAAAAGGATGATTTAGACAGACAAGTTAATTTCTTTCCCCAAGGTTGGACAAGGAAAGATATGGAGCAATACGCTCGTTATAATTTAAAAATGGCAGATTTATATACTCATTCTTTACCATCAGGCCCAGCTAAAAACTTCTGTCAAATACCTCTAGCTTTAGCACATGGTACTATCAAAGCCATGAGTCTCGGTCAAGAAAAACTGACTCGTCTTGATGTGATGCAAATTTTGGCGAAAGTTAGTTAGGGTTTACTAAAAAATCTGATTAGGCAAAAACTCCTGTAATTTACCAACAGAGACAGAAGAAATAAATTTCTTCTGCTTTTTTTTGACTTCAAAGTCTCGCTCGCTTGTCTCCCTTGAGAAGCCACTGCGTACACCCAAGTCATCTGATTGGTGACTGAGGTTATTTAGCCCCCTTTCCAAGGGGGGATAGGGTGCTAGGGGGGCAATCCCCAATAATTTTACCTACTCAACTTATTATTAATAATCTTCTAAATTTTTAAGCTCCTCTAAAAAGTAATATAGATAAGCCTTTCAAGTTTTTAAGAAAAAAAAGAAAAAATATTTTTTCCAAAATGATATGTTTTCTGAAAAACTGGGAAATTTGTAAATAGAGCAAAGAAAAACTTAATCAAATTAGTTAAAGAGGAAAAAACAATGAAATCTGACTTACAAGCAAAATACTTACAATTCTTATCCAGCAAGAAAAACAAAGAAGAAGGTTTTACCTTAATTGAATTACTCGTTGTTGTAATCATTATCGGTGTACTCGCTGCTGTAGCTCTTCCTAACTTACTCGGACAAGTAGGTAAAGCAAGAGAAGGTGAAGCAAGAAATAACCTCGGTGCTATGAACCGCGCTCAACAGTCCCAAAGAACTGAAAATGGTGCTTTCCTAGCTAGTGGTGGCCCAACCGAGTTAGAAATTCCCATTGGTGATGCTAAATATTATAACTTTTCCATTCTTGCAGCCGGTATTCAACATGGTAGTGCACTTGATGTAGCAAAAGACAGCACTAGAGACTACATTGGTGGTGTATCCTACAATACTGCCGATCGTTCCTTCGGTAGTGTAGTTTGTCGTGCTACTAATGGTCCAGATTATACT
>CAYPSO010000258.1:0-1758 GCA_964413275.1 uncultured bacterium
TTTACCTTGACTACGAGCCACAACTGTCGCTTTTTGCAGCGCATTTTGCCAATATGCCTTTAATTTTGCTTCTTTAAAAATGAGAAATATTTTAAAAATAAAACAAATTTATCGTCACTTTTCAATAACTTTTTGATAAAATTTTTACTTATCAAATTAGTTTATTTCAAAAATATTATAAGTAAGTATTTGGCTAAATAAATTTCTATTTTATGATAAAATAATTACTAATATATAATCAAAATAATAATGAGTCAATTTCCTCACGATGAATTTGTCAAGGAATATTTACCAGAATTAATTAAAGATTTTGGTGAGGCAGATTCTGGTGTTACCCTAAGTTCAGAAAGAAAAGAAATTGATATATTCTTTAGACCAACCAAAGAAGTTCCTACTACCCCGGAAACCTTGGGATTATTAGGAAAATTAGCTCAGAAAATTGCCATTTTTGAAGTGTTTAGAAATCCGGTAGAAATTCATCATATAACTGAATGTTTGGGTAAATTATTCGATATTCATACAGCAATCAGAAGAGAAAGGAAGAAAAATAAGGAAAAATTATTATCTGAAGAACTACCTTTTTTATGGATATTAACCCCAACTTTAGGAGCAGAAAAACTAAAAGGTTTCGAGGCAAAAACAGATAATAGTTGGTTATCAGGAGTGTATTTATTACCAGAAAATCTCAGAACAGGAATAGTAGTAATTCATCAACTTCCCGTGAATCAAGAAACTTTATGGTTGAGGCTTTTAGGAAAAGGAAAGGTACAAGAAAATGCGATTGATGAGATTAAAGCTTTGCCGAAAAATTATCCAAATAGAGATAATGTATTAGAATTAATAGGTAACTTATTTGTTATCTTAGAAGGAAATAGAAAACAAGGAAAAAAATTAAAACAGGAGGATAAGGAATTAATTATGAAGTTATCACCAATATACATGGAAAGATTGGCGGAAAGGGAAGAAATTGGATTACAACGAGGCAAGCAAGAAGGGAAATTAGAAGGAAGACAAGAAGAAGCATCTCAATTAATCCTCAAGCAACTTCAACGTAAAGTAGGTTCATTATCACCCCAAATTCAACAACAAATTGAAACTTTAGCTCTAGAAAAATTGGAAGCTTTAGGTGAGGCTTTGTTAGATTTTAATTCTTTAGATGATTTAATTGATTGGTTAAATAATCATATTGATTCTTAGTTCAGAGAACCTGAATCAAAACATAAATTCGATTTTTTAGCTTATTTGACTCGGGAAAAAGATAATAAATGCCTCTTAATAATTATGGTGTTTGGGTTGCCAAGCCAGTTCGAGTAAGTGCCGAACGTGCCGAACAAGACCCCCGTTCGCCTCATATTCATCTTTACTATAGAAATCAGGAAGATGATGGAGAAGAATTTAGAGCATCAATTAATGTTAAATCACTTTCTGAAATATCAGAGCTGGTTTTCTGGTTTATTCCCAACTTTCAGCATCCGATAGTAGATAAATTACTCGATTTAGATCGAGGATTTCAACAGATAACCAGTCAGGCAGGTGGTATTGCTTTGGACTATATTCGAGGCAATCTAATGGATTTTCGAGAAGGTCGTGTTTTACCTCACGATCTACCCCTTGAACGGGATGATATTATTGATTACGTCATGCCCGAATTAGAATCAGCGATCGAACGTAATGCTACAGTGTATCTTTTCGGCGAACCCTATGTTAAAGGCAATAGGGAACAGGCAACAGGCAACAGTAAAGGCATTGGACGGGGAT
>CAYPSO010000259.1:0-1755 GCA_964413275.1 uncultured bacterium
TTTCTTCAATTAGAACTCGTTTTTATAACAAAAAAGCAAGTGCGGAATGTGGGGTAAAAGTATTGATGTTTTAATTAATAATGCTGCTATTGTTGAGAGAGTTAGCCTTGATAATCTAGATTTTGGGAGTATTTGCCGACAATTTGAAGTTAATGCTTTGGGTGCATTACGAGTTACTAAAGCTTTATTGCCTAATCTCAAACAAGGTTCAAAAATTATTATAATGACAAGTCGTATGGCTTCAATTGACGATAATATGTCGGGAGGTTCTTATGGTTATAGAATGTCAAAGGTAGCGTTATCAATGGCGAGTAAGTCTCTGGCAGTGGATTTAAAACCACTTGGAATTGCTGTGGCAATTTTGCATCCCGGTTTAGTTAAAACTCGAATGACTAATTTTACCCCCAATGGTATTACTCCAGAACAAGCTGTTAAGGGATTATTAGCTCGTATTGATGAGTTAAATCTAGAAAATACAGGAACTTTCTGGCATTCTAATGGTCAAATTTTGCCTTGGTGATGATTACTATTTTACCTCCATCTTTGTATGAAGAAGTCAAAAAACTTCCCAATTGGCAAGAAAGAGTTAGGAATGCGATCTCAGCAGAGCTGAGGCGCTCTGCGATTCGCTGCTGAGTTAGATAAATCTTAATCAAAAAACATATTTGTAAATAAAATAGAAGAGCTTAACCAATGTCTGAATTTAATCAAGGTGCTGACTTACAAGCGCTACAACCCCAAGCATCAATTAATATTGCCTCTTAGCTTTATTTAATATCCCTAGGTTGCTTTAAACTACGATAAACTTCATGATTTATTTTTTGTTGATTTTCTAATTGCTGCTCGTATTTTTGAGCGAAGGCTTCTGACATTTGATAAATCTTTCTAGCTTGGTCTTCAAGGTCTTTTCCCATAGCTAGTAGCTCGGTCATAGTACGCTCGTCTGGTAAATTTTTCATGATAAATCCCTTAATCGATTAAGTAAATTTCTACTTCTTATCTTAGTCTCTATTACTTCTCCTAATAACATCGCCAAATCTTCTCCAGAATCAGTCATAACTTGAGGGTCAATCTCTTGTGCTGATAGTTCTTCTATAGTTTCACGAATACGTCTTCTGGTATTGACCACAAAAAATCGAGTGGTTTGAAAATAAGCAAAAAATTGAATTAGTGAAGCATTGTTAGAAAAAACAGACATCAGTTGTCGGAGAATGTTTTCACCAACTATCGTCTGTTGCTCAATTTCGTCTAATTCTTGATTCAAACGGTCAACTAGAGCTTGGATTTCTGGCGTAATAGACATTTACTATTTTCCTTTAAGTTTTAAATCACACCACTAACAGTTAAAAACCCCCACAAATTCTCGTGAAACTTTATGGCAGCTATTTACTGTGTCATCAACAATTGGCGTTAGCCATTGAACCTCTAATTCTCTCCGCTATTTGGCAAATAATCTCTGGGTGATTAGAGGCAATAGCATTAACAACTAATTCCAATCTATCCTTGGTTAATTGCTGAATATTACTGGTCAAAGCTACACAAATATCATCAGAGTTAACAGTTTTATCTTCTTCCAAGAATCGTTTAATAGCACTATCAACAGTAACAGTGTTAATTTTCTGCTGATATTCCTTGAGTTTTTGGTAAGTTTCCTCCTGAACTTCCACATACCAATGGCAGCCCATACCAGAATTTCCAGCTTTATAGAACCCATTTGAGATCTTTTTAGGCGATGCCGAAGGCACGCTGCGCGCC
>CAYPSO010000260.1:0-1718 GCA_964413275.1 uncultured bacterium
AGACTATATTCCTTTTCTTGTCTAGCTTTTATCCTTCTTTGTCACCCCTTCAGCAAATTATGTTAATATTTCCTACTCTAATGTTCAAGTCCGTAACCGTGCCGCATTTGATAGAGAAACAGACCAATATTTAATCATTTCTGAAGGATGGAATAAACAAGAACATCTTCATAGTTGTTTGATTCATGTAGAAATTATTAATAATAAAATTTGGATTCAATGTGATAATACTGAAGATGGTATTGCCAATGAATTAGTAACAGCAGGTATTCCAAAAAGTAATATTGTTTTAGCTTTTCATCCTCCAGATATTCGTAAATATACTGAGTTTGCTGTTAGTTAAAATTGGCTATAAATAGACCAGAGAAAAGTAGTATAATAATAAACAATCATCCAAAAAATTAAGTAGTTAATAGTTAATAACTTTCACTAATGCCAGCCAAAGATATTTACCATGATACAGTAAAAAATGCACTAATTAAGGATGGGTGGACAATTACAGATGACCCATTGGTTTTATCTATTGGTAAAAAGGATTTATTTGTTGATTTAGGAGCAGAAAAGTTAATTGGAGCAGAAAAAGATAATCAAAAAATTGCTGTAGAAATTAAAAGTTTTATTGGTCAGTCTCAGGTTAATGATTTAGAAAATGCTCTAGGTCAATATATTCTTTATTATGAGGTTTTATTAGAAAAACAGAATAAAAGAGTTTTATATTTAGCTATTAAACAATCTGCTTATCAAGAAATTTTTGAAGAACCCATTGGTAAAATTTTATTGAAAAGAAAAATTATTAATCTGGTAGTTTTTGACGAAAAAAAGGAGGTAATATTGCAATGGATAAGTTAACAGATTTTTATAAGATTATCTATCCTATTCTGTCCGAATATGCTGAGATTCCTTATCGTTATCAAAATCTCGAACATA
This sequence comes from uncultured bacterium, assembly GCA_964413275.1. Taxonomy (GTDB): domain Bacteria; phylum Cyanobacteriota; class Cyanobacteriia; order Cyanobacteriales; family JAABRE01; genus JAABRE01. The sequence goes on from CAYPSO010000260.1 coordinate 928, forward strand.
AATTAATTATTAGTGATGATAAAAAAGATTATTTATTAATGACTATTGGTTGGGAGAATGATGTAAAAGTACATGGATGTTTAGTACATCTAGAAATTATTGATAATAAAATATGGATTCATCGAGATGGATTAGAAGATGGAATAGCGTCGGAATTAGTAGCAGCAGGTATTCCAAAAAGTAATATTGTTTTAGCTTTTCATCCTCCAGATATTCGTAAATATACTGAGTTTGCTGTTAGTTAAATCTGGTCTATTTATACCAGAAAAAAGTAGTATAATAAGAGAAAATTATCTCAAAAGTATAATTAATAATGAAATTACCAGTTACAGAACAAGGAGTATTAATCCCCAGAGAACTATTAGGAGAAAGTCAAGAAGTCGAAGTTACTCAAGAAGAAGAAAAGATAATTATTACTACTATAAAAAAAACATCTTCTATTTGGGAATTAGGGACAAATCCGGTAGAATGTGATGTAAAAGATGCTGCAACTAAACATGATTATTACTTGTATAATCAATGAAAAATACTTATTCTTTGTAAGCGTTCAGGGGGGTTAGAAAATATGGTAGTTTAGAGGCATGGAAAAAGAGCAACTACTGAAAACGAATTTTTACACCATCGAAGAATGGGATTTGATATCAAATCCGGTTAAATGAACATAGTATAATTACTGAAGTTTAGACGCTTATCGGTATCTGACGAGTGCGATCGCTAATCCAAGAAGGCGCACTGCAAAGCGGCTCTTGAAGAGAGCACTTTGAGCATTATCTAGAGTTTGCCTCATGCAG
>CAYPSO010000261.1:0-1698 GCA_964413275.1 uncultured bacterium
ACTAGATAATGCACCTTTTCTAATTATACTATGTTCATTTAACCGGATTTGATATAACCCTCTTTCGTCACTTTCCGAAAACCCTTGCAATTTCTAAATCCTAGGGCTATTATATAGTAATCGATCGCTCTAATATTTGAGAATAAGAATTATTGAAGGCGATCGCAGAATCAAAATATCAAGATAGAACTCTGTATTAACCTCTATTATTACCATCCCCAATCTTTTATTAATATTAAATCTCGGAAAGTGACAGAAGAGGGATAATTCCTTCTGTAACTCTTCCAATAATAAACGATCTTTTAACTCTCGCTTTTCTATCCAAGATAGAGTTTGAACTTCGATTGTGCCTGGTACAGCATAACCTAATCCTGTTATTTCTTCATAAACAGCTACTGGAATAAGAATTGTTCCATAAATATCATGGAGCAAGTTAAGATAGCCGATAGCAGCTAAACTGGTAATAGGAGAGGTGTTGCTAATAACAATCACAGATCGCCTAATGTTTTTAGAGTTTGTAATTCTTGTTGCCAATCTACACTATCATAATTTACACAAATATTCCTCTTAGCGAGTTCTTGACGAAATTCAATTAAAGATAAGTTGGCAAAATCAGCCGCTTTTGCGCTACTGATATGATAATCTCTAAACATATTGACACCGCCTTGTGGACTACTGTTGTATTGGTACTACGGTACGGTACGGCAATGTGGTTGTTACGAGCAATGACTAACATTTGTTGGTTATCTCCTCTAAAGAATCCTCGTGGCTTTAGCCCGATGGAGTGTCAATCCAATAGGAAAGGGTAGATAGGGTTATAGCTATGAGTATTGATATCTCCGATGAAATTCTCAGTGCAACACGCATGACTGAAGCTGAGATGAGGCAGGAAATTGCGGTCATGCTCTTTCAAAAAGAGAAGCTCACCCTGGCTCAAGCGAGTCGATTTGCAGGAATGAATCGTATTGCTTTTCAACACCTACTTGCAAGTCGTCAAATTCCAGTACACTACGATGTAGAAGATTTTAAACAAGATATTAAGAACTTGCGGGAGATGGGCAGACTGTGATTGTTGTCAGTGATACATCCCCTATCAATAATCTTGCAGCTATTAACCAACTTAATCTGCTACAACAACTTTACGAAATAGTTTTTATTCCTGAAGCGGTTTATCGGGAATTAACTGATCCTGATTTTCCGGTAGCAGGTTCAATAGAAGTCCAAACCTTAGATTGGATTCAAACTCGAACGGTAACTAACCGCACAGTGATTGAAGCTCTTGCTGATGAACTAGATAGGGGAGAAGCTGAGGCTATTGCTTTGGCACTTGAGGTGGAAGCAGATCAAGTTTTGATTGATGAGCGTCGTGGTCGTAGGATTGCTGCTAGACTTAATCTTCGATACACGGGAATTCTGGGCATTTTGGTTGAGGCGAAGAATCGAGGGTTAATCTCTGAGGTGAAACCCTTGCTAGACGCTTTGATCGATCGAGCAGGGTTTTGGGTTGCTGCACCTTTATACAGCAGTGTTTTACAGATTGTTGATGAAGGAAAAAATAATCCCCTTAAAGGGAGTGAATGAAGGGGCGTTTGTCATATTTTAGTGAGCAATTTAGCCTACTTTTGTGGTTTCTTTTTCGAGAGATTGAGAGGGTTTTAGTTTGCGCTTGAGGGTTGAGACTGCTCCGAGTGTGCCGAG
>CAYPSO010000262.1:0-1662 GCA_964413275.1 uncultured bacterium
ATTGTTTTGTTTTGACTTCAAAAAATTATCCCTGAATCAGCTAAGTTAAGAAAAAGGAGCTAAAACGTTCATTTTGGGTGTTTTGTGTACGATTGGACTATTACGACCAGAATTAAGATTAAATTTTGTAACGATGTATAAAATCTACCCTAAGTGAAGATATTGTGTGATTTGTGCTCAAAGCCAGATTTTCTAATCATTGTGCTAGCCATCAGAACATTACATGCAGTAAGGATGCGGGTTTATGAGTTGGCATTAATAAAAAAGGGAGCTTTATGGGCTCCCTTTAGTCGGTTGTTCTAATAACCAATGTCTTCCTCGTGCATTACCATAGTCGTTTATTTTAATTGTAAAGTAACAGATTGAATAATTAATACCAAAAATATTTATGTAGGAATAGCAGCAATCATTATGCCATTACCAGGTAAAAGCCAGTCGAATGATTCAATACTTATACTTTTTTCAGTCATTACTGTCCTAGTTGGTTTCAAGGGTATCCCCACAGTTGCCCCCAGACACGCCCCCTGCAATTTGCAATTCATATTAACAACGGAATAATGGATTTGAAAGTTCTTTGTTGGGTTTTTAATTCTTTTAACATAGATATTATCATTTTCCGGAACTATCCTTTCATCTTCAATTTCAATTTCAAGTTTGTCTTTAAACCTAAATGACAAATTATTATCCGTCCCCTTTTCTAATAGGGAAACGAAATGATTGTGTGCAGGACTTTTGTCATTCTTTTCTTCACTAAACCTGTATTCAATTTTATCAGAATAATCTATGGTATTTTGATTGTCTATCTTAACTGTGAGTTTATTGATTTTGAATAATTCCTTCTTTTCTACTGCCTCTACAGAGTATAGTTGTACGATACCATCAATTTTTTCTACTGCCTCCACAGTTAATGGATTTTCTATCCAATATTTGATACTTGCTTTTTTCTTAATGAATTTTTCCTCTTTATAGCAAGTGATTTCAACCCTGTAAGTGCTGCAATACGGTTCAGTCAACAGTTTGGATATTTTCTCATCCAGTTCTAAAAGTGTTGGCTCAAAATGCTTCGTTTTCTTAATATATATTTTTTCGGTGCATTCTTTGCGCAATCGTTCAAGTTCAGATTCAGGCAAGGAATTTAGGTATTCATTGCCCACCAAGATGTCAATTATCCTGTTCTTATAATATTTTTGCATAAATGGTAGGTCAAGAATAACCGAAATGGCCGTACCAACAATTAAGGCTTGCCCTACGGATTCAAATATCTTTTGTAAAGCCTCTGCAATTTTATACCCACCAAAACTGATATCGACAGCTCCTAAAATGATTAAGATAACTCCAAAAAGAATTACGATTATTTGACCCAATAGGTGGGGATGTTTTTCTTTCTTCGCTTCTCCAATACTTTTATCAGTCAAGTACTTTAAAGTATTTGTCGATTGTTTACTCATAGTAATTTGGGTTTTTGCTAAATGAAAGATAATCTATTTTTCTGGTTTTGATACCTTCATAAGTACCAAATTTGTAATCCTCAAAACTTCATCAATTCCTGTATTGAATCCTTAAGTCTGTTTTTTGGCAGAAAATTATTTTCAAGCGCGGGTGCGAATGGAATGGGTGTATCCAGACTTGCCACCCGCTTTACAGGTGCATCGAGATAACTAA
>CAYPSO010000263.1:0-1580 GCA_964413275.1 uncultured bacterium
TATTAACGTTTTAACACGATCTAACTATTTACCTTATTAATAATGTCTAATATTTTTAACTTACCTTCACAACTTTTAAATGAAGAATATTTTGAGTCTTTGCTTTCTGCTGAAAATATTCTAATTGAACGTATTATTTCCACTGGGCAAACTACTCCCCCCGGAAATTGGTACGATCAAGAACGTGATGAATGGGTTATTTTATTAAAAGGAGAAGCCAAAATTTCTTATATTGATGGCTCTATCATTAAATTAAAACAAGGGGATTATATTTTTATTCCTGCCCATAAAAAACATCGAGTTGAATATACAACTACTAATCCTCCTTGTATTTGGTTAGCAATTCATTTTCAATTAACAAGCTAACCGCTAACCGCTAATAAATAAAAAATGCTAGAAGAAAAAATTAAACAACAAGCCATATTAATAGGTTTTCATAAAATTGGTATAGCATCCATAGATAATCAAGATCGAGCAGTTGAACATCTACAACAATGGTTAGATTCTGGTTATCAAGCAAATATGAAATGGATGGATAATTCAAAACGTTTTGACATTGATAAATGTATGCCAGAGATTAAGTCTGTTATTTGTTTAGCCCTAAATTATTACACCCCTCATCAACACTCACAACAGCCTTCAGATGGTAAAATCTCTCGCTACGGTTGGGGTAGAGATTATCATAAGGTGATGCAGAAAAAATTAAAAGCCTTAAGTAGATGGCTAGAAGAACAAGGTGAAGAAATTAAAACCAAGTATTATGTAGATACTGGGCCAATACAAGATAAAGTTTGGGCGCAACGGGCAGGTATTGGTTGGATTGCAAAAAATAGTAATGTTATCACCAGAGAATATGGTAGTTGGGTATTTTTAGGTGAAATATTAACTAATTTGCCATTAAAAGCCGATAAACCCCATACTAATCATTGTGGTACTTGTACTCGCTGTTTAGATGCTTGCCCTACACAAGCGATTGTTAAACCTTTTGTCGTAGATGCTAATAGGTGCATAGCCTATCATACCATTGAAAACAGAGCCGAAGAATTACCAGAAGAAATAGGGGCTAAGTTGAATGGATGGGTTGCAGGTTGCGATATTTGTCAGGATGTCTGTCCTTGGAATCAACGATTTGCTCAAGAAACTGATGTAACTGATTTTCAACCTTATCCCGAAAATATTAATCCTAAATTAACAGATTTAGCACAAATAACTCAACAGGAGTGGGATAAAAGGTTTACTGGTTCGGCATTAAGAAGAATTAAACCCTATATGTGGCACAGAAATAGTAAAAGTAATCTCAGTAATTTTGTTTAGACAATTAGAAATTATATTTTAGCAGTTAGCTTTTAGCAATTAGCGATTAGCGATTAGCGATTACCTCTTACCTCTTACCTATTACCTATTACCTCTTACCTATTACCTCTTACCTATTACCTCTTACCTCTTACCTCTTCCCTCTTCCCTCTTACCTCTCTTCCTCCTGACTACTAGTACATCAATTATTTCGATTTTGCGTAACATCAGAAAAAAAAACCTCAGTTATTTACCAAGGTCAATTAGGAGAAATCCAATTCTTAATG
>CAYPSO010000264.1:0-1561 GCA_964413275.1 uncultured bacterium
AAAAGTTAAAGCGGTTGATTAATTCCTGTTTTAAATGAAATAAATATTAATTTATGATATAAGTTTTTAGATTATGGGCTAAATAATAAAGAGCAGATTGCTCGCTCTTTATTATTTTCTTCTACATCCTGATATTAACATGAATAATTTTTTGGTTCAACTAATCGGATTAGGTTTAATGTTTTTGGGTATATATTTTTTAGGGAAAAATATAATGTTCACCACTAATCTTTATCCTTACTGGTGGCGTGGTATTTCTGCTGATGCTTTGGTGCTTAATAATAGTAGGAATAGTCGCAATATTTATAAGTAGTAGAGCCGTTCTTAGTCCTACTACCTTATGGCAATTTTTCTTAGCTCTTGTTACTTTTTCCTTTGGTTATCAAGGATTTACTACAGGCAAAATTGATATAGAAATTTAGGAATATTAATAATTAAAACATAGTAGAATAATCATAGTTGTTGTTAAATTTTACTATGTCTTTAACTCTTGCCCAACGGTTTGGTACTAATGCTGTTATTGATGATAGCGTTCCTACCGCTCCCAAATTAATTATTGAATTAACTGATTTACAACCATCTCCAAATGGTGATATTCAAAACAGAGGAATTGATGATGCTACTTTAATTTCCTCTACCAATGGCAATGATTATGCTGATAAAATCTTTACCGCTTTGTTCATTCTTAGCAAACAAAAACAGCCACCAGAAGACAACGATGAAACAGTAGGATTCTACATTAACGATCCTTTTAAAAGTATCACTGCAAGAAATAATATTTCTCAGATTCAATTTAATTACGCTGTTAATTTTTATATTCCTGATACCACCTCAGAACTTGATGCTGATGACATAGTATAAGATGGTGACATTTTTACAGATGTTTGGAGACGGTGCAATTGATGATGGGATTTTTATTAAAATTCCTCTCATTAAAATCCCTATTTATACAGGAATTAATGACAGCCCTACCAGTGAAGGTGATGCTAAACATCCTAATGGAGCATTTGTAACAGAGAAATACAATTCTTTGATTGATAAAATAAAAGAATTTGATAATAGTTCCCCTATAAAAACATCTCCAATTCAGCCTTTTGTAGAAATATATCTTGATTCAACACAAGGGAATGATAACAACATTGGAGACGCAAATAATCCTATACAAACTTTCACTAGAGCTATTGAATTATTCGACCAAAATAACAGTTTAAAATATGATTTGTGGGTAACAGGAAACTTGGAGTTAAGCGTTATAGATATAACTAAATTAACAAGTTCTAGTCCCTGTGATTTTTTTATACATCAAGCAACTTTTACCGTTAATAATGATTTAATCCCACTATGGCTAAAAAATAATTATACAACTTTAATATTTGAAGGTTGTAATTTTGAAATTAATGCAGGAATTATATTAAAAAAAGTTATTGATGTTGTTTTTGAGCAATGCACCTTTAACTGCGGAAATGTTTATGCGGCAATTGGATTAGTAAATGTAAAAAATATAATTATAGATTCTTGCTCTTTTAATATAAATACAGGAGCTAATATTCAATTTTTTATT
>CAYPSO010000265.1:0-1532 GCA_964413275.1 uncultured bacterium
CCGCCATTAGTGATGACTAAAGACCAACTGTTAGATTGCGTCAGTATTATTATCAAAACATTAAAGCAATTTGAAAAATAGATAAAACAAAAAAGCGACATAATAGACTGCACCCAAAAGTTTAGACAAATTTATAATTAATTTTGATAATAGTGAGCTCGATATTTAATCGGGCTCATTTTGTTTAAATTTGATTTTATTCTTTCGTTGTTGTAATAGATAATGTATTTATCGATTTCTTGTTTCAATTGATTTATAGATTTGAATTTTTGAGTGTAAAACATTTCAGATTTTAATATTCCAAAGAAATTTTCAATAATAGCATTATCTAAACAATTTCCTTTTCTTGACATACTTTGTAGAATACCTTTTTCTTTTAATAAATGTTGATAATGATCCATTTGGTATTGCCAACCTTGGTCAGAATGAAGCATTAAATTTGTATTGTTTGGTATTTTCTTAAATGCTTTTTTTAGCATCATTACCACTTGATTAAACACTGGGCGTTCTGTGAGTTCATAGCTGATTATTTCTTGGTTAAACAGGTCAATTATGGGTGATAAATACAATTTATTTCCAGACACATTAAACTCTGTTATATCGGTTGCCCATTTTTGATTTGGAGCTGTTGCTTTAAATTTTCTTTCCAATATATTTGGTGCTATTCTACCATTTTCACCTCTGTATGATTTGTATTTCTTCACTCTGATAATACTTTTCAATCCCAGTGATTTCATTAATCTAAGTACTGTTTTATGATTGATAACGACTCCTTTGTTGTTGAGTTCATTGGTTATTCTTCTATAACCATAGCGACCTTTATGTTTTTGATAAATGACTTTAATTAACTCTTTAATTTCTTTGTATTTATCAGGTAATTTACTTTGTTTTTGATGGTAATAGAAGCTACTTCGTGCCATATTTGTTAGATCTAAAAGTAATTCTAAATCAAACTTATGCCTTAATTCGGTTATGGCTTTGGATTTTTCCTGGCTTGAATTAAGGCTTGTAACTTTTTTAGCAATTCATTCTCGCAACGAAGTCTTTCGTTTTCTTTTAAGAGTTCTTCCTCTCTAGTTAAAGGTTTGTCTGATTTACGCTGTTTACCTTTATAATCACTCATAGATATTGGTCTGCCTCTTGTTTTTGGGTGTAATCCTTCAAGACCAAAATTAGCAAAATCTTTTTTCCATTTTATAATAATAGAATCTGAAGGTATATTGAACCTTAAACAGCTTTCTTTTAAGGAAAGTGATTCTTTTTCAATTACAATCAAAACGTTTTGTTTGAATGAAATGGAATAATTTTGATTCTTTCTAGGTAGCAAACTAGCTTTGCCATAAGCTTTGTAAAACCTGACCCATTTGTGAATATTGGATTTGTCAGGACCTTTCAATTTAGAAACATAATCTGCCGTAAAATGTTTCTTTAATACCAGTTCTACACATTCTAACTTAAATGCGTAATCGTACTTAACTTTTCTTTCCATAAAAAATGCCCCAAATAGTGTCTAACTTTTTGGGGCATGTTCA
>CAYPSO010000266.1:0-1522 GCA_964413275.1 uncultured bacterium
AATGAGTAAGATTGAGTAAAATTATGTAAATTTTTGTTAACTGTTGTTAGCCCTGACCAAACTACTAAACTGTTTCAACTAAAATAGGGCAATAGAATTTTGATTGTCTTTATGATTTGGTGGGCATTGCCCACTACTAACGCACTAAATTAGCTGAAACAGTTCACTACGTTGGATCTACAAAAGAAAATTCTGCACTGTTTGAGCAACGATACTCAGCTTGCTTGGTTAATTGATATCCAGCGACAACAAATCTGGGTTTGGGAGAATCAAGAACTGCCAATGGTTTATGCAGGAACAGACAAAGTTCCTACTTTGGGCAATATCCCTGAGTTTAGTGTAGAAGCTATAATCGCAATGACCCAGCAGCGATAACAAGGGTAACAGTGGGATATTGTAGTAGTGCGATCGCTCTTTTTACAGCAGTTTAGCTAAAAAATTACTTATCCTTATCAAATCTTTTATCAAATCACTGTTATTTTTTAACTTTTTGAGTAAGGATTTAGTTTATTTTCATAAATTAGGGTTAGAAATCTAAGCTACACCTTAATAATATCAGTTATAATAAGTCACAAATAACGACAGAAAAATATTTTTAAAATGAACATAATATCCAGCAATCAAGCTCAAGAAAATATAAATATTTTAATAACACAAACTCAAGAAACTCATCAACCAATGAGGTAAAATTATCCAAAAATTCCTCTAAAGTATAACCATCATCTAAATAGTCAAGTAATGCTTGAACTGGAACTCTGGTATTTCTAAATACTAAAGTTCCGCCCATAATTTCCGAGTTAGAATAGACTGGACTATGTTTGAGGCTAATCATATAAAAACCAAATTATCTTTATCTATTATTATTTTATCTTAATACTTAGAATCAATCGAGAAATTTGACTTTTAAATGGTTGGGTTTCATTCTTCAACCCAACCTACCGATTTGCGATCAGACCGAGTCTATAGCTAAAAAATTAGTAAAAGCGATACTCAAACTAACAGCAAACCAATTTTTAATGTTCATAATTTTATTTCTCAAACTTTTAAGTTAATAAAGAATTAGGAGCATATTTATATACTTAGAATTGATAAAAGAATTTTAGCTTTATTTTTTTTGTAGTTCAATTCTTACTACACATATGATAGAGTCTTCATATATCAAAATATTTTATCTATTTAAAAAGTAGAATTCATGGTGAAATTAATATCCTTATTTAACCATAAAGGTGCAGGGTAAGCTCATCTAATTTGGTATAAAATGTACTTGACAAAAATCCTGAAATCAGATTTCAGGATCAAGTCTCTTGTGAAATGATAATATCTCCACAACTAATACGAGGGTAGTCAAGGAAAGGAAGGGTTTATGGCAATAGGATTTGGCGAAGCATCTCCAGGGGAAAAAAAGCCAATGGTGGCAGCTAAGAGACGAATAAGTACAATTGACGAAATACAGAAAAGCTTATCCGGTTATTTTGCCGATCTTAAAGATCCTAGAGTCGCCAGAACCAAAAAACACTTACTT